>JBBRLB010000008.1:0-75260 GCA_038231575.1 Opitutales bacterium
CGCGATTTCATCGTGGCGCTGCGCGGATTTCTGCCGACGGGCGAATACGTGGAGTGGGGGACGGCGACGAAAAAATTTTCCGCCGGCTTCAACATGCGTGATCTCTGGATCGGCAGCGAAGGCCTGCTCGGCGTGGTGACGGGCGCCGTGCTGAAATTGATTCCGCAGCCGGCGGAGCGTTTCACGCTGCTGACGTCCTATCGCGATGAGGCGCATGCGTTGCGCTCGGCGCTCGCGCTCTTTCGTTCGCGCCTGCAGCCGGCGATCTGTGAATTTCTCGATCGCGAGAGCGTGCTGTGTGCGGAGCGTGCACTGCAGACGACGATCTTTCCGGGACAGGCCGGGCGGCCGGTGATTTTGTTGGAGCTGGCCGGATCGAAACTCGAAGTGCGAGAGCAGAGCGTCGCGCTCCGGGCGTGGGCGAAGACCCACGCGAGCGGTCATCGCGTGGCGCGCACGCGCGCTGAGGCGGAGCAGCTCTGGGCGGTGCGCCGCAAATGCTCGGGCGCGATGTTTGAACTCGGGGACGCGAAGCTGAACGAGGACGTCGTGCTGCCAATGCGCAGCTACGGGAAGTTTGCGCAGTTTTTGGCGCGCCTGAAACGCGAGTCGGGTCTGCACGTGCCGACGTTTGGCCATCTCGCCGACGGCAATCTCCACGTGAACATCATGTATCACCGCGCCGATCCGAAGGAAACGCGCGCCGCGGAAAAAGCGGTGCAGCGGCTGATGGAAACCGTCGTCGCGCTCGGCGGCGCGATTTCCGGCGAGCACGGGATCGGACTCGCGAAGACACCGTTCCTCCGCATCCAGCATTCGCCCGCCCAAGTGCGCGCGATGCAGGCGGTGAAGCGCGCACTCGATCCGCGCGGCGTGTTGAATCCGGGAAAAATGTTCAACGTCTTCCACGTGTGGAAACACCCGCGCATGGACGTGCATCTGCCGTGGGATCATAAGTGAGCACCCGACTCCGGTGCTCATTCCTTCGCTGAGCCTCAGGACAGGCTCTGAGCGAGACAACGCGACGAACGATCCCTTTTCGGATTCCAGCCGCCACCCGGACACGCCCACCGCCGCCTGTCCGTGGGCACCGGCCGGTGGATTTGGGACAGTGCGACTCGACAGGCGCACGCGCGACTGCGAAAACCAGACCGATGCTCTCACCCACCCCCGCACCGCTTCCGGAGTTCACGCCGGAACGCTTCGCCGACCGGCTGGCGGAGGCGGTGGCGCTGAGCAAGTCACCGGAGAAATTTCAGGAGTTTCCGCGCTGGACGCAGAAGGTGATGCTCATCCTCAAGGACCAGCTCGTGCCGCCGGAATTCGCTTCGATGCTGTCCGCGGACCGCGCAATTTTTGGCGAAGGCGTGTGCGTGGCGTGGGTCGCGCACGCGCGCGATATCATCCGGCAACCGGATTCGAACGAGGGCAAGTTTGCGCGCAAGGTGGCGGAGCGGCTCACCACCACGAGCGCGCGCCAGACCGTCGTCGCCCAAATGGAAACGGGTGCGATCGCGGCGTCGCCGGATTTTCAAAGGCACGTGCTGGGCCGGTTGTTCTCCGCGGATGCCGCCGAGCGGCGCGCGTTCACCGAGGGTCTCGCCGCGGGGAATCGTGTGCGTGAACTTTTTGATCAACAGGCGGCGCGCAACACGACGGATGCGACGAGCATTTACCTGCTGTTGTGGCTCTACTGGCCGGAGATCTCCGAACTCGGCAGCGTGGGCGAGGCGGCGCATGTGCTCGAGCGGCTGTTCGGTTCGAATAGCAACGTCGCCGGGCGTCACTGGGAAGAACGCTTCCGCAAACTCGCGAACCGGATTGGACTGAGTTTTCGCGCGAAACAGAAACGCGGACGAAAAATCGCCCGCGGGTAGGTCAGGTCCGCGGCCTGGCCGGTTCGGTGCGGCGGATGTTTGCGTGGGAAATGGGAGCAGATTGAAGGCGCGGCCTGTTACGATCTTTTACCACGGACATGGGCGAGCCACGCCTGTCCGGGCTTGGGTCCTGTCCGTTAACGACGGCGGAAAATTCTGCGACCATGCGGCGCCATGAAAACATCTGCGACCTGCATCGGGCTCCTCCGCTCCAAAATTATTCCACGTCCGCGGTGGCGCTGGCGGTGCCGATCGCCGCCTGGCGCGACTGACTGGCCGGCGTGCCGCCGCCTCGCTTCGGGGTCATGAAGGCCCTTGCGCTTGTTACCCCCGATTTTTCACCCCGCTCGGTTTCGAACGCTTCAAGAAATTTTCTGCCCGTGAAATCACTTTCCCCCAATTCCACCCGGCGCGTCACCGCTTATCTCACCTACGCCGCCTTGGCGCTCGTGCTCTTGACTGATCCGCTTGGTTCCATTGCGAGGGCGGCCGACGCACCGGTGACGGCGACCACGGCTGGCAAAGTGCGTGGCTACCTCGACGGTGACATCAACGCCTTCAAGGGAATTCCTTATGGCGCCGACACCTCGAAGCGCCGCTTCCAGGCTCCGGTGCCACCGGAACCGTGGAGCGAGGTGCGCGACGCGACTGATTTTGCGCACATGGCGCCGCAACCCGCGGGCTCAACCACGCGCTCGTTTTCGCACGGCTACGTGCCGCAGGGCGAAGACTGCCTGAATCTCAATCTCTGGACACCGGCGCTACGCGACGGACACAAGCGGCCGGTCTTCGTTTATATCCACGGTGGCGGCTACGATAGTCTCTCGGCGAACCAACTCGACGGCGCGGGGCTCAGCCGGCGAGGCGATGCTGTGGTGATCGGCGTGAATCACCGGCTGAACGGTTTTGGCTATCTTTATCTCGGCGACCTCGGCGGTCCGGAAGATGCGGATTCGGGCAACGCGGGCCAGCTCGACCTCGTGCTCGCGCTGAAATGGATTCACGCCAACGTCGCCGAGTTCGGCGGCGATCCGGGCTGCGTCACGATCTTCGGCGAGTCGGGCGGCGGGGCGAAGTGTGCGATCCTCATGGCGATGCCGGCGGCGCACGGATTGTTTCACCGCGTCTGGGCCATCAGCGGCGCGGGCCTCAACGGCGTGCCGCGCGAACAGGCAATGCTCACCGCGCGCGCCGTGCTCAAGGCCCTGAAGCTCACCCCGGAGCGGATCAACGAAATCAAAACGGTTCCGTTGGAGCGGCTCGTGCAGGCGATGGGCGGCAAAGGCTGGGCGCCGGTCGTCGACGGCGGCGCGCTGCCGCGCAATCCGTTTCTGCCGGATGCGTCGCCGCTCTCGGCGGACATTCCCATGGTGATTGGCAGCACGCGCGACGAGATGACGAGCTTCCTGGAGAAAACGCCGGCGTTCACCGATCTGACGTGGGACACGCTGGCCGATGCGTTGAAGGTGACGAAGCAATTCGTGTTTGATCCGAAGCCGGCAAAAATCGTGGCCGAGTATCGCGCGCTCTATCCGGACTATTCGCCGCGGGAAGTTTACTTCGCGGCCATCACGGCGTCGGGCTTGTGGAAGACTGTGATCGTCGAATCGGAGCAGCGGGCGATTCAGGGTGGGCCAACATGGTCGTATATCGTGAACTGGCCAAGTCGCGGCAAAGCCGTGCACGCGATCGAACTCTGGCTCGTGACGAACTATCCCGCCGGCAACTGGCGGACCAAGGCTGAGTCCAGCGCCCAGCCGATGGCCGATGTGATGAGTGAATCGTTTCTCGCGTTTGGTCGCACCGGCAACCCCAGCACGCCGGCGCTGCCGAACTGGCCGCAGTTTGACGTCGATCGCCGGCCGACGATGATCTTCGACCTCCCGCCGCGCATGGAAGACGATCCGCGCGGAGGGGAACGGAAACTTTTTGCCGCTCGCTCGTCCGCGTCGGGTGCTGGAGTGGCGACCGCCGGCAAGTCGTCTGCGATGGCCGCCGAGGGGAGTGCGCGTTACGAAAAGATGAAACCGTTTGTGGGCGTCTGGTCGGCTGCGCTCGCGCCGGACATGAATGGAAATCCGATGCGACTCGAAATCCGCATCGCGTGGGCGGAAAACGGGGAGGGGCAGCGCTTCGATTACTGGATGGTCAAGGGCAGTCAGCGTGCGCCGCAGGGCAGCGGGATGTATGCATGGAGCCCGGCGAAGAAACAGTTCGTTTTCCTCGAAACGCTCGCCGACGGCAGTTTGCTTGAGGGCACCGCAAATGTGGAGGGCAACGTGCTCGGTTATGAGTTCACGATCACGGAACTCACCGGCGCGGTGAAAAGCGCGCGCAATCACTTCACGAAAATCGGCGCCGATGCGATCACCGGCGAGAGTTTTTTGCGCAAGGACGGCGAGTGGATAAAAACGTCTGAGATGCACTTCGACCGCCAGCCCTAGTCCGGGTAAGATGAAAAGAACGCCGCTGCGCCGGAGTTTCCGCAGCATGTGCGAGCCGAATCAGGCTGAGCTTGCGCGCGAAACGAAAATATATGCGGAAGAGCGCAGGTGAATACGTCCGTTCGGAGACCGGACCTACTCCAAGCGATCGCGCCGCGGACGGCTTCGCGCCACGCCTGTCCGAGGGGACGGGGTGACCGTTAGCAGTGGCGCGCGCTTGTGCGAAACTGCGTCGCCATGAAAAATCCAAGCAAGGGAAACGGCGTCAGCACCTCACGATTTCTCTCCTGCTTCGGCGGGCGATTCCACTGCCGGTCGCCGCCCACCCGCGGCGGCGGCCGCCGCCGCGCAGATGCCCGCGCTGGTCACGCCTCCGCCGCGGCCTCGCCCGCCGCGTTCGAGCGGCGGCGGTTGCTCACATTGTCGCCGTCGGTGGCGGTGAGGCGCCAGAACATCAGGGAAGACAACACGGTAAACGTCCCCATCGCGAGAAACGCCTTGTGCAGTGCCGGGATCGTTTGGGCGGGTGCGGTTTGATCGATGTGGCCGAGGAACCACGCGGCGAGCAGGGAAGCCGTCGCGACGCCGAAGCTGAGCGACATCTGCATCGACGTGCTGGAGAGACTGCTGGCCTTGGACGCGTCCTTGTCGGCGACGTCGGCGAAGGTGAGCGTGTTCATGCTCGTGAATTGCAGCGAGGCGAAGAAACCCTGCGTGAAACTCAGCGCGAGGATCGCGGCGAGCGGGGAACCCGGGCCGATTTGGGTGAAGAGCATGATGTTGAGGCCGAGCAAAACGGTGTTCGAGATTAGCACGCGCCGGTGGCCGAAGCGGGCGAGGAGCGACTTGCTGCACACCTTCATCGCGATGGCGGCAATCGCTTGGGGCATCATGACGAGCCCGGCTTGCCACGCCGGATAGCCGAGTCCGAGTTGATAAAGCAGCGGCAGGAGAAACGGCATGCCGCCGATGCCGAGCCGCGTGAAAAATCCGCCGGCGACGGAAATCGAAAACGTGCGAATGCGAAACATCCCCAGGTCGAGCACGGGCGCAGCGGTTTGTTGCGCGTGCCAGCCGTAGACGGCGAGCAAGACGATGGCGCCGGCGAGCATGAAGCCGATGGCATCGAGGGGTAGCGAGTGTTCGCCGAACACTTCGAGCACGTAGGAGAGCAGCGCGATGCCGGTGCCGAAGAGCAGGAAGCCGAGCCGGTCGAGTTTCGGCGCGTGCTCGTCGCGGAAGTCGGGCATGTAGCGTCCCACCATCCAGAATCCGGCGAGGCCGAACGGCAGATTGAGAAAAAAGATCACGCGCCAGTGCGACCAGTGCACAATGAGTCCGCCGACGAAGGGCCCGAGCAGGGGACCGATCAGCGCGGGAATGATGACGTAGTTCATTGCCGTGAGCAGTTCCGAGCGCGGGAAGGTGCGCACCATCGCGAGGCGGCCGACGGGCGTCATCATCGCGCCGCCAATGCCCTGGAGAATGCGCGCGGCGACGAGGAAAGGGACGTTGGGCGCGATGCCGCAAAGCAGCGAGCCGAGCATGAACAATGCGATCGCGAGCTTGAAGACCTGCCGCGTGCCGAAGCGATCCGCCATCCAGCCACTGATCGGAATAAAGACGGCGAGGCTCAGCGTGTAGCTCGTGAGCACGCCCTTCAGACTGAGCGGCGCGACGTGGAGGCTCGCGGACATCGTGGGCACAGCGGTGTTCACGATCGTCGCGTCGAGGTGCTCCATGAACAACGCGACCGCGACGAGCCACGGCATGTAGCGTTTGGTGCGCGCGAGATCCTCGGCCGCGGTGGTAGCGGAGAGGACGGCGGCGGTGGACGACATGGCACTACGGCTACGCGAACCACCCGGGCTGGCAATCGGGCGGCACGAAGATGAAGCGTATATTATGCGGACATGGCCCCAAGCAGAAGCGCAGGTATTCACCGCTCGACGCTTTTGTCGGGCGCGGGCAGAACCAAATCATGAATTGCCCCTTTCGCGGTTGGTTAGCTTTGAGTGTGATCGCCATCCTCGGGACTGACAGCCATGCCGCCGAAAAAATCGTGAAGCCCGGCGTGAAAGAGGTGCAGGTGCCGATGACCGACCTTACGCCCACCGCGACGTTTGAACTCGGGGGCAATCCGGACTGGATGGCGGTGAGCGACGACGCGATGTGGATTTCCGTTTCGCGACAGAAGGCGGTCTATCGCATCGATGTTGCGGCGAACAAAGTCGCTGCGAAGGTGGAGTTTTCCGGCAAGCCGGGTTCCGGGCTCGCCCTCGGCTTCGGCAGCCTATGGTGCCGCTCGAAGGGGAAAAAGAAACGCCGGCGACGCTCGCGCGTGTCGATGCGGCGACGAACCGGATCATTACCTTTCTTGCGGCCGGCCCCGCCGACTCTGAAGGAGGCATCACGACAAGCGACGACAGCGTGTGGTTGATCACAGACCAAGCCGGCACTCTCTCGCGCATCGATCCGGCGACGAACACGGTGCGCCAAAAAATTTCCGTGCCGGCGGGATCATTTAATCCCCTTTATGCGGATGGGATCGTATGGGTCACGGGTAATGCATCGAACGAGCTGACGGCGGTCGACGCCAAATCGGGCGAGGTGCTCGGCTCGATCCCGGTCGGACCGAAGCCGCGGTTTCTGACGGCGGGCGCGGGCAGCATCTGGACGCTGAATCAGGGCGATGGGAGCGTGACCCGCGTCGACATGAAAACGCGCCGCGTCATTGCCACGATCGTCGCTGGCATCCCGGGCGGTGGGGGAGAAATTTGTTTCGGCGCGGGTGCGGTGTGGGCCACAGTGATCGATATTCCGCTGACGCGGATTGATGCGACGTCGAACGCCGTTACGCGCCAATGGACGGGAGTCGGTGGCGACGCGGTGCGCGTCGGGCACGGTTCGATCTGGCTGACGGACATCAAGCATGGGCTGCTGTGGCGCGAGCCAGTGCCGTAAACCGCCGTCGCGAAGCCGCCGACTATCTTGCCGGCGCAGCCCAGCCCGGACCGTTGCCGCTCCAGGTCTGCTTCGCGATCGGGATGTAGCCGGCTTCGCTAAATACATTCAGTCGCGTGCTGCCGTCCGAGCGAATCGTGATTACGGTGAGCGAGGCGTTGGCGATTTCCATGCGCGACCACTGCTGGAGATCAACTCCGAGCGCTTTGCAGACGAACCAGCGGATGACGTTGCCGTGGCAGACGAGAACGTCATGCGTCGCTGCGCCCGGAGTGGGGACGGCGAAATGCGCCCAAGCTTGCTGCAACTGAGCCTCGGCGCCGGCGTCGACCATCGTCGCCGCTACCCCCGTGCCGGGTGGCGTGCACTCATTCAGGAGCGCATCGCGGCCGCAGGTTGCTCCGAGCTTCGCGGCGATGATGTCGCCGGTTTCGCGGGCGCGCGTGAACTGGCTGCTCGTGATCGAATTGAATTTCACGGGCAGGGCCGCGAGCCGGTCGGCGACAAACGCGGCTTGCTCGCGGCCGAGGGCGTTGAGCGCGTTGGCGATCTTGTCGTCGGCCTTCTCCACGAGGTCATACATGCCATGCCGCACGAGATAAATCGTGTGCGAGGCCGTGCCACTGTCGGCGGAGCGAACCGAAGCGACTGGCGCGATGACGAGCAACGCGATCGCGCAGAGGAGCCGGCGACGCGAAATCATGGCTGCGGCAGCACGCGGATTTCGATGCCCGAGGCTGCGGCCGGCGAGCGAAACACTTGCTGTGTGGCTTTCCTGAAGTCCTCGGGTTTCGCGTTGGGGATGTCGGTGAACGTCTGCGGATTCCGATCCACGAGCGGGAACCACGAACTTTGCACCTGGACCATAATGCGGTGACCACGGCGGAACGTGTGGTGAATGTCGGGCATCTCGAAGGAGATTTTTTCCATTTTACCGGGCACCATCGCCTCGGGTTTCTCCCAACTCTTGCGGAATTTCGCGCGGAACGGTTCGGCGCGGAGCAGTTGCTGGTAGCCGCCCATCCGGATCGGCGGCGCGCCGATCACGCGTTTGCCCGCGGCGTCGGTCGCGGCCGGCAGATCAGGGTAGTCCAGCGGGTAGACGTCGATCAGCTTCACGACGAAGTCCGAATCGGTGCCGCTCGTCGCCACGAAAAGTTTCGGCGCGATCGGGCCGGCAATCGTGACGCTGTCCTCGAGCGGCTCGGTCTGGAACACGAGGACGTCGCTGCGCTGCGTCGCGTAGCGTTGATCATCGATCATGTAGCGCTGCGGGACGGTGTCGGTGATGTAGCCGGTGAACGGCACGGGATGCGCGGGATCACTTATATACTCGTCGACGCCGGTGTCAGCGGCGGGCGCGGTGAAACTGAGTTTGCCGCTGGCGCCGAAGTAGAGCGTCTGCGGTTTCGCGGCAGCGGGCGGCCACTGCTCGTTGGTGCGCCAGACATTGGTGCCGGTCTCGAACGTCGTCGCGTTGGCGAGGCCCTTGCCTTTGCCCTTCAGGTGGAATTCGAAAAACGGAAACTGGATGTTCTTCCGGAAATACTCGGAGGTCTTCGCGTTGAACGGAATGTCGCCGAGTCTGTCGCCGTCGCCGCGCGCCCAGCCGCCGTGCACCCACGGGCCAAGGGCGATCTGGTTCACGGCGCCGGGATTCCGTTTGCCGATGGAGTTGAACGTGCGAAAGGGGCCTGCGAGATCTTCGGCGTCATACCAGCCGCCGACGGTGAGGACGGCGCAGGTGACTTTGTTCAAGTGCTGCGAGATGTCGCGCGCCTTCCAGTAGTCGTCGTAGGTCGTATGCTTGAGTTGATCGACGAAGAGCCAGTTGGAGCCCTTGAGATATTTGGTGTCGAGGTTCATGGTCGACCCGACGTTGAGGAAAAACTCGTAGCCGTTGGGCGTGCCCATGTCGAAGGGCACGGTGACTTTGGCGGGGAGCCAGGGTTCGGGGTTGGGTTTGAAATTCGAATAAAACCCGAAGTTCGCCGCGATCTTGAAGGCGCCGTTGTGGTAAGCGTCGTCGCCCTTGAAGAGATCGGTCATGGGCGCTTGCGGCGAGGCGGCTTTCAAAGCCGGATGCGAGTCGATGATGCTGGAGGACGTGTAGAAGCCGGGGTAGGAGATGCCCCAGATGCCCACCTTGCCGTTGTTGTTCGTCACATGCTTCAGGAGAAACTCGATCGTGTCGTAGGTGTCGCTCGCGTCGTCGACGTCCTGCGGGGATTTTTTCGCGTCGATGTGCGGCGTCATCTCCTGAAAAGCGCCCTCGCTCTGGTAGCGGCCGCGCACGTCCTGATAAGCGAAGATGTAGCCGGCTTTTTCGAATTCATCCGACGGCCCGAGATTCTTTTTATATTGGTCCTCGCCGTAGGGCCCGACGCTGTAAGGCGTGCGGTCCATCATGATGGGCGCGGGGGTCGTGGAATCCTTCGGGACGTAGATGGACGTGAAGAGTTTTTTCCCGTCGCGCATCGGGATGCGATACTCGTATTTCGTGTAGTGCGCCTTGACGTAGTCCTCCGTCGAAGCGGCGGGCGTCGCGGCAGGCGGAGGAGTGGCGGGCTGGCCGAAGGCGGTGACGGCAAACGCGGCGAGCAAACCAAGCCGGCGCGCGGGGAAGAGGCAGGAGCGGAGGTTCACAGTTGAAAGCAGACGAAACAGGGAACGCGGTGAGTTCGCCACTGCGTCCCGCCGGAGTCAGCAACTTTTGCGCCCGCGTCGGGGAAATTTGCTCGTGCGCTTTGGGCCGGTGGCTCGCACGCTCCGCCGCCGCTACGATCATGCCGACCACGCCTCCCCGAGCTTCCGCGCCGATTTCGATTTCGCGCCGCCTCGAGCCCTGGCTGATCGCCGCGGCGCTGGCCGCGGTCGGGTGGTTTTATTATGGGACGGTGGCGTCGGTGGGCGGGTTCGGGCCCGCAGGCGAGGAGGACTACTACAACCTCCTCGTGCGCGGCTATCGCAACGGCCATCTCTACCTCGATCGCGCGCCGGCGCCCGAGATGCTGACGCTCGCCGATCCTTACGACCCGGTGCAGAACGCGCCGTATCGGCTTCCCGACGCGACTTATTTCCGAGGGCACTACTATCTCTACTTCGGCGCGGCGCCGGCGCTGCTGCTGATGTGGCCGGCCGCGGCACTCGCGGGGAAGGACATGCCGACGAGCGCGGCGGTGTTTTGTTTCTGTGTCCTCGGATTTTTCGCTGCGAGCGCGCTGTGGCTGGCGATTCGCCGGCGATATTTTCCGGCGAGCGCGGCGTGGACAGCAGTCGCGGGAATTTTGGTGCTGGGCCTCGCCACCCATGTGCTCGCACTCGCGCGGCGTCCGACAATCTACGAACTACCGATCGCGGCGGGCTACGCTTTCACCATGCTCGCTCTCGGCGCCGTTTACCGCGCAATGCATGGGCGGCGGCCGGTGCTGGCGCTGGGGGCGGCGGGACTTTGTCTCGGGCTGGCCGCGGCGTCGCGGCCACCGGCGTTGCTCGGTGCGGCGCTGTTGTTGCCGCTGCTCTGGTGGGCTTGGCGGGAAAAGTAAATCTGGCTATGGCGCGGCTCACTGGCGGCGTGCGCGGCGCTGGGCGGTTGTTGCGCGGCGCTGCTCTGGTATAACCACGCGCGCTTCGGCCGCGCGCTGGAATTCGGCCAGAATTACCAACTCACGTCCGCGCGCGAGTTGAGCAACCGACACTTCGGGCTCGACTACATCAGGCACAATTTTGGCGTGTATTATTTTTGTCCGGTGAAGTGGTCATGGGAGTTTCCATTTGTCTCGGCCACCATGCCGCACTCGACCATCGCTGATCACGCGGGCACCGAGGAGATGGCGGGGCTGTTGGTCACTCTGCCTTTTTTGTGGCTGGCGCTCGCCGTGCCACTGACCTGGCGCGATCGCGCGGAGAGGGAAAGCCGCCAGGTGCGGACGATGTTCGGCGCCGTCGGGGGACTTTACGCCGGCGTCGGGATTTTCCTGCTGGCGTTTTTCTCGACGACGGAACGCTACCTGGCGGAATTCGCCCCGGCGCTGGGCCTACTCGCCGCCGGTGGCTGGCTCGGGCTCGAGCGACGCGTCGCGCATCGTCGCGGACGGTGGCTCGTGAACGTCGCGGTGGTGGTCCTCGTCACGGTGACGATCACGATGGCCGCGCTGATGAGCTTCGACTATCACGGGCGCAGCCTGAGTCGCGACGATCCGAAGACATGGGCGCGACTCGAGACGACGGCGCATGCGGCGCTTTCGTGGGTGGGATTTTGGCTGGGGCAATTCGACGGTCCGATCATATTGAAGGTGCGGTTCGTGGCGCGACCTGCCGGCACTGTAGAAACGTTCTGGCGCGCGACGGATGCGCGCGCGGACGAGCGCGTGGTGGTCGAGCATGTGGGGGAGCGCGAAATCCGCTTCGGTTATGCGCGCGGCACGGCGCCGGTGAAATGGGGCCGGCGGCTCACGTGGGAGCCGGGTCACACGCATACGATCGAACTGCAACTGCCGTCACTTTACGCGGCGCCGCACGGCGTCATGCGCGCGGTGCGATTCGGCGAGGAGTATCGCGAACGCTCGTGTGCCGCGCTGTGGTTCAGCGGCGGGCAGGCATTGGGTGAGTGGGTGGCGCCGCTGCCGACGGATTTCGCCGCCGGGGGCGCGCCGGGGGCCGACTTTTCCGGTGAAGCGCGGACCAGCGGATCGCGTTTGGCTCGCGACGACACCGTCTCCACCGTCACCACGGCCACCGGCACGAGCGGCGGCACGCTGCGCCTGCGCGTCGTGTTCGCGGCCCCGCTCGCCGCGCAAGGTGAACCGCTGTTCGCGGCCGGCGCGCTGTATGGATCAGACATCGTGTGGGTGCGGCCGTTGGCGGGAGGCGCGGTGCAGTTTGTCTTTGATCATTTCAACACGGCACCGCTGGTCAGCGCGCCCCTGCGGCTCGCCGGCGGGGATCACACGATCGAAATCACGCTGCCGTCGGGCGTGGCCGGTGAGGCGTTTGGCGGGGCGGCGACGGGCGAGGTGCGGGTGCAACTCGACGGCGCCGACGTGATCCGCGGACGTAGCGCGTGCTTTGCGTTTGCGCCGGGCGACGAGGCCATCGGGCGAAATCCGTTCGGCAGCGGCGGCACGCGCACCTTCCGCGGGTGGCTGCTCGAGGCGCAGTGGACGGGTGCGGCGATCCCGTAGAAAGCGTCGCGCGGGCGGCGGCACACGGCGCGCGAATCCGCGGAAAATTATCCCGTGATTTTTTCGGGCGGCACGCTACGCTGGCGCGACATGTTGCCTTCTTCGCGCACCCTCGGCGCCGCCGGACAAAACCGCTGGCGGGTCTGGGTGGTGGCGGGTGCGCTCGTGGTGTTGGGTTTCGCCCTCCGCGCCGCTTATTATCACAAAGGCTACGGCCATCCCGACGAGGCGATCACCGTCGAGGTGGTGCGGCACATGCGGCTCACCGGCGACTGGGATACAAACTGGAGCAAGGCGAACCTCACGCCCGACCTGCGCTACGACCAATACAATTTCTCGTCCCATCTTTACGCCACGTTTTTTTTCTACCGGGCGGTGAAAGTGCTGCCCGGCACCGCGGCGTGGCGCGATCCCGAGGAGGGGTTTTGGGTTTACCGCTTCTTCTCGGTCCTGCTCGCAACGGTCGCGGTCTGGCAGACGTGGGTGATCGCGCGCGGCGTCGGCGGCACTTCGACCGCAATTCTCGCCACGGTGTTCGCGGCGGTGGCGCCGCTGCTCGTGCAGGACGCCCACTATTCGAGACCCGAGGCTTTTGTCACGGCGCTGACGCTGCTCGTGGTCTGGTGGTGCTGGCCACGGGAAAGATTCCGTTCCGCCGCGGTTGTCGGCAGCGCGTTCGTGATGGGTCTGTTGGTCGCGTGCAAGATCTCGATGCTGCTCCTGGCCTGGCTGCCGCTCGTGCCGCTCGCGGGGGCGTGGCGCAGCGCGCCGCGACGCTGGCGGACGCTCGCCGCGCTGCCGCTCGCGTTGGGCGCCGGTTTTGCCGTCGGTGCGCCTGGAGCGGTCGCGCACCCCGTGCAGTTTATCCACGGGGCGCAGCAATTGATGGCGCAATATGCCGGAGCGCATCCGCCGCATGGGCATCACAGTGGTGCGCCGGTGGGTGACCTGCTTCTGCGCTACTTCGTCGCGACGCTCGGCGCGCCGATGTTGGTGGCCGGCGCACTTGGCGCGGTGACTCTCCTCCGACAGCGACGACGGGCGGAGTTCGCGCTGCTGGCCGGACCGGTGATTCTGTTTATGGGTTACTTCGCGACTCGCGGGACTTTTTTCGAACGCAACGTGAGTCACGTGCTGCCGCTGCTGTTGATCCTCGCGGCCCTTGGCGTGGTCGAAACGGCGCGGTGGTGTGAGAAATGGAATCGAATCCCCGCGCCGGTTTGGTTGAGCGGGCTCGCGCTGCTCCTGGTCATCCGCTCTCTGGCGGTTACGGGTCCGCTCCTTTGGGTGGAATTTTCCGGACGGGGCGTGACGCTGCACGATAACTTCGAACGGGACTTACGCGCGCGTCATCCCGGCGCGCAATGGCAGGAAGCCGTGCTGCTCAGCGGCGATCCGTTCGTTGAACTCAGCGAGCGACTGCGTTCACGCCGCGGCCCGGTGCTGCTGCGCGTAAGCGACTACGCGGATGAGTGGACCGCGCTGCATCTCGGGTTGCTCGCCGCACGATTCGTCACGGAGCCGGTGGCGGATTATCCCGGCACGTTTCCCGGCATGCCCCCCTGCACGCTCCTGACTTATCACAGTTCGCGCGACCGGTATTATCTGGTGACGGGGCAACGCTGAAGCAGCGATCGCCTGCGGCGCGGCGTTATTTTCTGGCGAGGGCGTCGACGACCGCTTGCTGAAAATCTCTCCGCACTGCGGTGTCGTCGCCGTTGCGGTAGCCCGGCGTGCCGAACTTGTCCCGCTGGATCATCAGCACGTAGGCGACCCCCTTCACCGGATCGATCCACGCTTGCGTGCCGTAGGCACCGCCATGGCCGTAGGTGCCGGGGGAGAACATCCCGGTCACGCCCTGCGGTTCCGTCATGACGCCCACCGCGAGCCCCCACTTGCTGCCGGGCACGAAGCCGGCCGTCAGGTTGCCGGTGCGCACCGCGCTGAGCAGCTTGACGGTCTCGGGTTTGAGGAGGCGTTTGCCGTCGAGCTCACCGCCGTTGAGGAGCATTTGGCAGAACCGCGCGTAGTCGCCCGCGCTGCAATAGAGCCCCGAACTAGGCAGCGCCGGCCGATCGCGCGATGCGAGGTCGGCGCGCTTCGGCACGGGCTGGAGGTCGGCCGTGTCCTTGATCTTGGCGTAGAGCGTCGCGATGCGTTCCGCCATTTTTTCGTCCGGATAAAACCGCGCGCTGTTCATCTTCAGCGGCTCGAAGAGCTGGCTCGAAAGGAACTGGCTGTAGTCCATGCCGCTCACGACCTCGATGATGCGGCCGGTGGCGTTGATGCCGGACTGCGTGTATTTCCAGCGCCCGCCCGGCTCGAACTGCATCGGGCTCGCGAGCGCCTGCCGCACGAGGTCGGCAAGGCTACGCGCGCGATCGGTGGCGCTGCCAGCCTCGCCCACGCCCTCACCGAGGCCGGAGGTGTGGGTGAGGAGCTGCGCGATCGTAAGGTTGGCAGGTTTGCCGGAGGGTGTCCTGAGCGCGGCGAATTCCGGAAGATATTTTTCAACGGGATCGTCGACGTTCAGCTTACCCGCGTCCTGGAGCATCAATACACCGACCGCAGTAATCGGCTTGGTCATCGACTTGATCCAGAAAATCGAGTCGGGCGTCATTGGCTTCTGGGTGGCGATGTCCGCAAAGCCGATCGCCTCGCGGTCGAGGGTTTGGTCCTTCGTGACGACCAGCGTAACCGCGCCGGAAATTTCGTGCGCATCGATGGCACGCTGGATGGCGGCGGCGACGCCCGGGAGTTTCGGGTCGGCGGCGAGCGTGACCACCGGGAGCGTCGCGAGGGCCAGGAGCGAACGAAGGGGATTCATGGGGTCGACCCGGAGCGAAACGCCGGTGCACCCCTAATCGCGAGGAAAAATCTACCGTCAAGCCCGAAGCCGCCCGGCCGCGAATTCCTTGTGAACAAACTTTCCGGTTTTTCCATTGCCGGAGGCAGGTGCCGCCCTTCAATTGCCCCTTTCAACCCTGCATGTATCTCAAGGCGCTCAAGCTTCATGGCTTCAAAAGTTTCGCTGACAACACGACCCTCCGCTTCGAGCCGGGCGTGACGGCGGTCGTCGGACCCAACGGTTGCGGCAAGTCCAACATCGCGGACGCCATCCGCTGGGTGCTCGGCGAACAGAGCGCGAAGGCCCTCCGCGGCGGCAAGATGCAGGACGTTATTTTTGAGGGCGCCGACACGCGCAAGGCGGCGCAAATGTGCGAAGTCGGTTTGCTCCTCACCGATTGCGAAAAGCAGCTCGGCAGCGAATTCCACGAGATCGAGATCATGCGGCGGGTGCACCGCGACGGCGCGAGCGAGTATTTTTTCAACGGCCAGGTCTGCCGCCTGAAGGACATCCAAAAAATGTTCATGGACACCGGTATTGGCCGGACCAGCTACTCCATCATGGCGCAGGGCCAAATCGATCTGATCCTGTCGTCGAAGCCGGAAGAGCGGCGTTCGGTCTTTGAAGAGGCCGCGGGCATCACGAAATACAAGTCGGCGCGCCGCGAGGCGATGAACAAGCTCGCGCTCACCGAACAGAATCTCGCCCGCGTCGCCGACGTCATCGGCGAAGTCTCGCGCCAGATCGGCAGTCTGCGCCGGCAGGCCGCCAAGGCGATGCGCTTCAAGCGCGTCAACCACCGCCTCCGCCATCTCGCGCTCGCGTGGAGCGGTTATCATCACGCCGAACTCACCGCGCTCCTCGGTGGACTCGAAACGAAAGTCGCCGCCCTCCGCGCCGACGCCGACGCGCGCCGCGCCAACCTCGAAACGCAGCAGGCCGCGCTCGACGAAAAGAAGTCCCACCGTCACCGCCTGAACCAGCGCGTGCAGGACGCGCAGCAATCCGTCTTTGATCTGCGCTCGCAAAAGGAAGCCGCGGAAAACGCCGCCAACCTCGCGACGATCAAGCGCACCGGCCTCGAGGATCGTCTCACGTCGTCGCGCGACAATCTCGGCGAGATCGAGATGCAGTTGAAAGAGGTGTCGGCGCAGGTCGACACCGGTGCGCACGACAAGCAGCTCCAGCTCGGTCTGCTCGGCAGCAGCGACGCGGTCTTCCAGCAGCGCAACCGCGAGCTCGCGATCGCCGAGGGCGAGTTGAGCAAACTTGAGCAGGAGCTGCAGCAAGCGAAGTTTCATCTCCTCCAACTCGAGAGCACCGTCGCGCGTTTGCGCACCGACTGCTCCGGCTACGAAGTCGATCAGAAGACCACCGCGCTGCGGCACACCGCGCTCGCCGAGGAACTCGCCCAGGTTCGCACGCAAGCCGCCGCGACAGAGCAAGTCGCCGCCGAGGTCGGCGCCCGCGCCGAGACGGCACTCACCGAGAAGGCCCTCGCCCACGAAGCCGCGACGGTCGCGCAGCAGACCATCACCGATCTCACACGCGAATTCCGCGAGTCGCAGCGCAAGCTCTCCGAAATCGATCGCACGCTCGCGCAGCGCACGGCGCGACTGCGGCTGCTGCAACAATTGCAGGAGCGCTGGGAAGGCTTCGGCGAAGGCGCCAAGGCGGTCCTCCAAGGCCGGCTCGACGCCGCGCTCGGCGGCACGAAGCCCGCGCCGATCACCGCCGGTCTCGCCGTGCAACCGGAATTTGGCAAAGCCATCGAGGCGCTGCTCGGCAACGCCGCCGAGGCGATCAGTGTCGTGGACGCCGCGACCGCCGGAAAAATTCTGGCGCAGCTCGAAACCGAGCAGATCGGTTCGGCGGTGCTGCAGCTGTCGAATTTCGGCCGGCGGAACGCGAATGACGCGGCGGTGCCCGCCGGGTTGGTGCCGGCGACCAACGCCTTGAATGACACCGCGGCCAATCACCCGGCGGCGAGCGTCCTCGCGGCGTGCTACATCGCGGATGACCTCGCGGCGTTTCTGGAGTTCTGGCAGGCGAACCCGGGCTTTGAGTTTCTCGCCGTCGCCACGCGCAAGGGTGACCTCGTCGATCGTCGCGGGCTCGTTTACGGCGGCCATCACAGCGCCAAGAAATCCGCGCACAGTATCGTGCAGCGCGAAATCGATCTCCGCGAAACCGCGAAGGCACTGGCGGAGGATCAGAGAATTCACGACGAACAGAAGGCGGCGATCGATGTGCTCAGTGCTCGTCTCACTGAGGCCGAGCAGACCCTCGATCAGCGCCGGGCGGACATGATGACCGCCACTCAAACGCTCGCGGCCGTCCAGGCGGAGCAGCGCGGGGCGCAGCGCAATCTTGAGGATGTGACCAATCGCGTGCAGCGGATGGAAGGGGAACTCACCTCGGTCGAGCACGCCCGCAACGAAGCGCACGCGCGCTGGGAAAAGGCGCAGCGGGGCCTCACCGAGGCCCACACCGCCGCCGAGGCACAGCGTGAAAAAATTTCGAAACTCGAAACCCGCCTCACCGAGATCCGCACGGATCGCGATGTGAAACGCGACTCGCTTGCGCAGGCGCGCCTCGAACTCGCGGAGCGCCGCCAAAAAGTCGAGGTGCTCGACCGCGGCCTCGGCGAAATGGAAAAACGCCGCCACCAGCTCGGCGAATTGCTCGTCCAGCGCCAGCACGAGATCGAGGTGTGGACCGAGCAAACCGCCGAACTCGAAAACGAGGCGAAGCAACAGCGCGCCCGCGGGGCCCAGCTCGGCGAAACGTTTGGCGTCGCGCAGGAACAGGTGGAGAAAGTCCGCGTCGAGCTGGTCAGCGTGGAGCGCGAGATCTCCGGCCTGGAGTCGGCGCAGTCCGCGGTCCGCGAGGAAGCCGAGACCGCCCACGACGATCTGAGCGCGCACGAGATCAAGCTGGCCGAGAACCGGCAGCGTGCGCAGTTCCTCGCGGAGGAAGTTACGCGGGAGTTTCAAGCCGAGGTCGGCACGCTCGATTGGAAACAGCTCCTGTGGCGCGCCGATGATGAGCCCGAGGGCGTGAAGCCGCTCGATCTGGACGACGAGGAGGAGGAAGACGTGGCGGCGTCCGCGGTGCCGACCTCCGAAGAACAGCGGCGAGACGCCGCGGTCACTCCCACCAAACGCCGCCGCAAAGCGAAGGGCCCGAAAGGTGAACCCACGGCCGACGATCTGGCCGCGTTCGATGCGACCAACTGGATCGAAACGAAGGCCGAGGTCGATGCGCTGCGCCAGCGGATCAATGCGATGGGCGCGGTCAATCTCGTCGCGATCGAAGAATACTCCGAACTCAAGCAGCGCCACGACTTCCTCACGGGTCAGGTCAACGACCTCACGACCGCGAAGGCCGAGCTCGTGAAGGCGATCGACGAGATCAACCAGACCTCGTTGCAGCAGTTTCAAGTCACCTTCGACCAGATCAAAAAGAACTTCGAGTATACGTTCCAGACCTTGTTCGGCGGCGGCCGCGCGCACCTCGAGCTCGTCCTGGCCGAGGATATTTTGGAGAGCGGCATCGAGATCGTGGCGCAGCCGCCGGGCACAAAGCTCAAGGGCATCACGCTGCTGTCCGGCGGCCAGAAAACGCTCACGGCGGTCGCGCTGCTCTTCGCGCTCTACATGGTGAAGCCCTCGCCCTTCTGCTTGCTCGACGAGTTGGACGCGCCGCTTGACGAATCGAACATCGGCCGCTTCACGGACCTGTTGAAGAAGTTCGTGAACGAGTCGCAGTTCATCATCATCACGCACAACAAGCGCACCGTCTCGGCCGCGAGCGCGATCTACGGTGTGACCATGGAGGAGCGCGGCGTGTCGAAGACTGTCTCGATGCGTTTCAACCAGGAGCGCGGCGAAGCCGAGGCGCATCCGCGCAACCTCGCCGAGAGCGTGCGCGGCGCGCAATCCGCGGTGCCGGCGCTGTGAGTGCAGACTTCCGGGCATGAAGCGACGCCACCTCAAATTTGTCTGGGGCGCGTCGAAGGTCATTCGCGGCCACTGGTTTTTCGGCGTGGTGGGCCTTTACGATCGCGAGGAGGGGAAGCATGACGATGGGATGGCGGTCAGCGTGCGCGGGCTGCTGCTGTGGTCCGGGGGTGCGCTGGTGGCGGCCTATCTCGTCGCGGCCACGGCGCTGTTTTGGTTCTGGCAGAAAAATCCCTACAGCCTGCTCACGTTCACGGACGCGCTGCTGCGGCCGGTGCGGACCGCGCAGGTGCGCGACCTGCAGGGCCAGGCGTTCATCGCGCAGGGCACCGATGCGTTGCGCGGCAAACGTTACGCGGAGGCGGTGGCGTTGCTGAAGCAGGGGCTGACCTATCATCCCCATGATTTGAAGGCGCGGCTCACGCTGGCGCAGTTTTACCTCGCGGTGAATCAGCGGCCCGTGGCGCTGAAAATCCTCCAGGACGGATTGGGCACTGAATTTCCGGGGCGGCAGTATTTGCAGGGCCTCTTCGACCTCGCGGAGCAGGGCGAGGACTACGCGCTCGTCGTGCGCCTGTGCGATCGTTACGGGCCGCAACTGGAGGGAGACGCGGCCCGCAGCGATCGCCGCTGGCTGCGCGGGCGGCAATTCGCCGCGCTAACGGCGTCGGAGCATTTCAACGAAGCGCTCGAGGTGGCCGGCGCGGAGGAGCCGGGCGACATGGCGAGCGAACACCGGGTGCTCGCGTTGCTGGGCCTCCACCGCACGGACGAGGCGCTCGCAGTGCTGGCCGAATGGGAGAGGCGGCCGAAAGCGGACGGGCGGGCGGCGATGCGGCTGCGCGCGCGCACGCTGCGCGAGGCGGAGCGGTTCGACGAGATGGAGGTGGCGCTCGAAAAACTGCGGGCCCTGTCGCCTTCGGATCCGCGGCCGCAGGTTTTCGGCGTGGTGCAGCGCGCGATGGGCGGGCGCGAACCCGTGGCAGTGGCGGCGTTTAACGACTATGTCTTCCGCTTTGGCAGCACGACGCAAAATCTCCAACTCATCGCGGAACCGCTGGCCGAAATCGGCGACCTCGCCCTCGTCGAGCGCTGCGCGGCGGCGGCGGCCGAGCGCGGTTATATGCTGGAGCCCTACCAGGTTCTCCTCGTGCAAACCTATGTGCAGCGCGGCGACTGGGCCGCGGCGGGCCGCACGTTTGCGGCCATGAAGCCGGCGCCGGCGACGGCGCGCACCGTCCCCGTCAACCAAGCGTGGCGCGACTGGATGGGGCGGCTGATCGAGGCGGCGTCGAGCAACGGCGACGCGGCGGGACCGGTGGTCGTGGAGTTTTTACGCCAGCGCCCGTGGCCAATGAAAATTTTCCGCAAAACGATTGAGGCGCTGCGGCGGGCCAACCGGCTCGAAATCGCGCGCGACGTGACGGCGCTGGCGGGTGGGGCGTTTCCGGCGAGCGCCTGGCTCGAGACCCAGCGCGCCGAAATCACCCGGGCGATGGCGGCGCGGGATGCGGCCGCGGCCAAGGCGGCGCCGGTCGCGTCCACGACCGCCGGCCTGCCGCTGGAGAAAATATATTTCCAACGGCTCGACGATTTGCTTGATGCCGACCAGTGGGGCCTGGCGGAGCAGTTGCTGCGCGAGGCCCGATCCGCGAAGCCACCGCCGCGCTGGCTGACGACCCGCGATGGCGATCTGCGGTTTGCGCAGGTGCGAATTGCCCAAGGCCGGGGCGAATACACCGAGATGATCGCGGCGGCGAAACTGTTCCTCGACGGCGAAGCCGACCGCTGCCGGCGCGTGACCGATGTGGCGCGCGCGGTGTTCAAGCTCGGCGAACGGGACGCGGCCGTCGCGCTCCTGAAGGAAGTGCGGCGTGCGCTGCCCGAGTATCCACCCGCCGTGCGGCTCCTGAGCGAGTGGCAGCCCAAGCCCGCGAAAGCCGCGCCGAAACCCGCGGCAAAAAAGTAACGCTGGCGTGCTCGCCAGCAGGCGGCCAATGGCCAGGCGGGACGATGGCGCTACGTGATTAGATCCGGCGGCACGTTGGTCAGCGATTCCTCGATCGTGGTGAGGCCCATCTTGACCTTGAGCATCGAATCCTGGTGCAGCGTCTTCATGCCGTTTTTCATCGCGACGCGCTTGAGCACGGCGACCTCGGCCTCCTTGTTGATGCACTCGACGAGTTCTTCGCTGTTGCACATCAGCTCGTGGATGCCGACGCGGCCCTTGTAGCCGGTGCCGCCGCAGGTGGGACAGCCTTGGGGGTTGGCCTTGAAGGCCTGGCCTTTGAATTCGCCGAGCGCCTTGGTGATAATGGCCAGTTCGCGATCCTTCGGATCGTAGGCCACTTTGCAGTTCTTGCACACGCGGCGGAGGAGGCGCTGAGCGCACACGCAGACGAGCGCGGCAGAAATGTTGAAACACTCGACGCCCATCTCGCCGATGCGCGCCACCGTCGAGGGCGCGTCGTTGGTGTGCAGCGTGGAGACGAGCAAGTGACCGGTGAGCGCGGCCTCGACGGCGATTTGTGCGGTTTCCTTGTCGCGGATTTCGCCGACGAGGATGATGTCGGGGTCCATGCGGAGGTAGCACCGCAACGCCCGCTCGAAGGTCAGGCCGATCGCGCGGCTCATCTGCATCTGGTTGACGCCGGCGAGCGTGTATTCGATCGGGTCCTCGGCGGTCTGGATGTTGACGTCGGGGGTGTTCACTTCGCCCAGCGCGGAGTAGAGCGTCATCGACTTGCCGGAGCCGGTCGGGCCGCAATGCAGGATCATGCCGTAGGGTTGGCGGATGCACTCGCGGTAGCGCGAGAGATTCTCATCCGAGAAACCCAACGCGGGGAGCGGCAGCGTCGATTTGGATTTGTCGAGAATACGCATGACCACCTTCTCGCCGTCCTTCATCGGCCCGGTGGCGACGCGTAGATCGATGTTCATGTTCTTCTTCGTGTAATTCTTGAACACGATGCGACCGTCCTGCGGCAACCGGCGCTCGGAGATGTCCAGGTTGCACATGATCTTCAAGCGCGTGACCATGGAGTTCGCGACCGCCTTCGGCAGCCGGAGCTTTTCCTGACAGAGACCGTCGATGCGGTAGCGGATGAGCAGCTCCTTTTCCATCGGCTCGATGTGGATGTCCGATGCGCCGCAGACGTAGGCATCTTCGATGATGCGGTTCGTGAGCTGCACAATTGGGGCCGAATCCTCGTTCTCGAGATCCTTGGCGCTGATCTCGGCGCCGGCGTCAGTCGAATAGGCCGACTGGATGACGTCCGCCACCGAGGTGATGTCGACGTCCTCGGAGCCGGGGGCGGCGCCCTTGGCGTCTTTGAAAAATTTCTTGAGCAACGTGTCGAAAAACGTCGCCGACACGACACTGACCTCTTCGATCGACTGCTCGGTCGCCTGGGAAAACGACTCGCGTTTGCCGTAGTCGAGCGGGTTGCACATCAGCACCGCGACCGAACTCGGGCTGACCCGCTTGTAGGGGAAGATGCCCTCGCGGCGGATGACGGCGTCGCCCGTGACCTCGATCAACTTGTCGTCGATTTCGAGCTCTTCGAGCTTGGTGACGAGCGGAAGATCGGTGAGCTTGGCGACGAATTTAGCCGTGTCCTCGGGGTTCGGCACGAACTTCGGATCCACCATGCGGTGAATCAGCGTGGCGGAATATTCGGCGACCTCGATGAGCAGCGCCAAATCTTTTTCCGTGAACTCGCCTTCGGTGCCCGCGGCCATTTCTTTGTTGAGCACCTGGATCGCGCCGAGGGTGATCGTGGATTTCAGTGCGACCGTGAGCATCGAGCGCACTTCGAAACCGGTCGTCTGCGCCATCGACGTCATGAACGGCGCCTGGCTTTCGCTATTGCGGAAGAAGACGGGTTCGCCGGTCTCGATGACCTTGCCGACGATGCCCTTGCCGACGGGAATTCGCAACGCGAGCAGCTTGGCGGAGGTGTCGTGAAATTTTTTCTCCTTCTCCTTGTCGCCACCCCAGAGCGTGGGGGAATAGTAAACCTGCTTGAAGGCGATCTCGTTACCCTCGACGAGATAGAACGTCATCGACTGCGCCTGCAGCGCCTCCACCACCTTTGATGCCGTGAGCTCGATGACGGAGCTGACGTCCTCCTTGCTCGGCGCGGGCTTCGAAATGACCTTGATGAGCAGCGAACGGCGGAGGGTGCCGGCAATGTTGGTGGATGCCATGGGTAGTCGCGAAAGGGGGGAGAGATGCGAGAACTGGAGTTGCCAGCGGAGCGCCGCGCTCGCAATGAGAAATCGTCGTGGCTAACACGTAACCCGGCGCCGCCATTGCGCAAACTTCATGTTCAACTGGTTTCGACAATTGCTCGGTCTCGGTGCCGCACCCAAATCCGGCGACCGCGGTGAGCGCCTCGCGGCCGCGTGGCTCCAGCGCGAACGTGGTTTCACGATCGTCGCGCGCAACTGGCGCAGCCCGCGGGATCGCCGCGACGAAATCGATCTGGTGGGGCGCGACGGCGCGGCGCTGGTGTTCATCGAGGTGAAGACGCGCGTGGCCGGCGCGCTCGTGCCTGGCTACTACGCCGTCGACCGGAGAAAGAAGACCGTGCTGCGTCGCGCGGCCGGCGCCTACCTTGCGCGGCTGCGCGAAAAGCCGCTCACGATTCGTTTCGATATCGTCGAGGTCGAGACGCCCGCCCTGGCCAAGGCGGCGGAGGGCACCTCCGCCCTGAACTCATCCGGCGCGGCGGCGGCGCCGACCGTGCGGCACTTCGAGAACGTCCCGCTCTTCCCGAAAAACTTTCGCGGCTGATCGTTTGCGCGCGCGCATGACCCGCATTTCCCTTGCGTCGCCTCCGCGTGCGACGGAAAACTTTCTCCACTCTCATGGCCGATACCCAGCGTCATCCGTTTCTGCACGGGCTCAGCAAACACCGCGGTGCGCCGCCCACCGTCGTCGTCATCTTCGGGGCCTCCGGCGATCTCACGGCGCGCAAACTCATCCCGGCCGTCTACAATCTCGGTTTCGACAGCCTGCTGCCGGCGGATTTCTATCTCGTGGGCTATGGCCGCAAACCGATCCCCGACGAGGAGTTTCGCACGATGGCGTCGGACGCGATCAAGGAATTTTCCCGCCGCGAGCTCAATCCCGAGGTCTGGTCGCGCCTCGCGAGCCACACGAGCTACGTCTCCGGCGGCTACGATGAAAAGGAGGCCTTCGACAAACTCGCCGCGCACATCGACGAGCTGGAAAAGAAACTCGGCCGCGACGTGCAGCGGCTGTTCTACATTTCCACGCCGCCGTCGGTCTTCACCCCGATCCTGCTGAACCTCGGCGCGAGCGGGCTGGCCGCGAAGCACCTCGGCGAGGCGTCTCATTCGAAGGTGATCATCGAGAAACCCTTCGGCAAGGATCTGGACTCGGCCCGCGCACTCAACGAGACGATCCGGTCCGTCTTCGAGGAGCACCAGGTCTTCCGCATCGATCACTATCTGGGCAAGGAGACCGTGCAGGATCTGCTGGTGCAGCGTTTCGCGAACTCGATCTTCGAGCCGCTGTGGAACCGCAACTTCATCGACAGCGTGCAGATCACCGTGGCCGAGGAAGTCGGCGTCGAAAAACGCGGCGGCTATTACGAGCAGAGTGGTTGCCTGCGCGACATGATCCAGAATCACACGATGCAACTCGTCGCACTTACCGCGATGGAGCCACCGGTCTCGCTCGATGCCGAGGCCATCCGCGACGAGAAGGTGAAGCTGTTGAAGGCCGTGCAGCCGCTCGCGCTCGGGCCGGGGGGTGATGTCGCACGCGCGCAATACGCCGCGGGTATGACCGGCGGCAAAACCGCGAAGGGCTATCTCGAGGAGGAGGGCGTTGCGCCGCAGTCGGTGACGGAGACCTACGCGGCCGTCCGCCTCTCGATCAATAATTGGCGTTGGCAGGGCGTGCCGTTTTACCTGCGCTCGGGCAAGCGCATGGCGCGGCGCGTCTCCGAGATCGCGATCAATTTCAAATGTCCGCCGGGCACGCTGTTCGCGGGGAGCGGCCGCTTTGACATCGCGTGCAACACGCTCTCGTTTCAAATCCAGCCCGACGAAGGCCTGAGCTTGATCCTCAACACCAAGGTGCCCGGCCTCGATACGCGCACGCAGCCGGTGAAGATGAGCTTTCGTTACGCCACGACGTTCGGTTCTAACACGCCCGAGGCCTATGAGCGGCTCGTGCTCGACGCGATGATCGGTGATGGCACGCTTTTCATCCGGGGCGACGAGGCCCTGGCGTCGTGGCAGCTCTACACGCCCGTGCTCGAGGCGTGGGCGAAAGCGGGCCGCGAAGGCATGGACACTTACGCCTCGGGTTCGTGGGGTCCCCCGAGCGCCGATGCGCTGCTCTCGAAAAACGGCCACGTCTGGAGACAACCGTGAGCGCCGGGCCGAGCTTTTTGGGGAGCGGGCTTTACGCCCGCTTGTTTGTCGTCCGGGTGGCGGGCGGAAGGACCGCCACGCAAAAAAGGCCGAGCCAGACCAAGCCATCCGTATTCTGAGTCATGCCCAAAATTTTTGACGCCCTGCCCGGAATCGAGGTTCCCGTTGGTGCCATCTCCAAGCGCCTCGCGGAACTGTGGAGCAGCCCCAGCGACGACGGCCAACCGACGATCGCGGCCGACGATGCGAAGGCGACGCAGGTGAACTTCGTGCTGCACCTCGGGCTGCACACGACGGCGGAGGACGCGGCGGTGCAGTTTCAGACCGTGGAGGCGTTTTCCAAACGCTACCCGAGCCGCATCGTGGTGCTCTGCCCCCTGAGCGAGGATCGCGGCACGACGGACATGCGTGCGAAGATTTATGGCGAATGCTTTTTCGGAAAATCGAAGGGCGACAAGCGCTGCGTCGAGTTTGTGATGTTGAGCTACCCGCGGGTGGCCCGGCCGTTTCTCGAGAGCCAGGTGTCCACCTGCCTCTCCACCGACCTGCCGCTCTATTATTGGGCGCATCGTTTCTCCTCCAGCGCGCGGCTCGCGGATTACCACTATCTCCTCGGCCGCGCGAAACGCGTGATGATCGACAGCGCGATCGCGCCGGCGGACGCGTTTACGTTCCCGTGGCCGAATCCGAACGGGCTGCGCGATCTCGTTTACTCACGGCTGCTGCCGGTGCGGCAGACGGTGGGACAGTTTCTCTCGAGCTACGCGCCGGAAAAACTCGCCGGCGATTTGCGCACGGTGACGGTCGGGCACGACGCAGAGCGCAGCGCGGAAGGACGCGTGCTGCTGGCGTGGCTGGGCCGGCGGCTCGGCGCGTGCGGGATCGACGCCGAGCGCGTGAAATTCGCCGCGGCGCCGCTGCCCGCGGATGCGGGTGGCCATCTCGCGATGCGATTCGAGTATGCCGACGGCAAGAAATATTTCCGCTGGAACGGCGACCTGACGTCGGGCTTCGCTTCGTTCGAGGCGGATTTCGGCGGTGGCGAGACCACGCTCGGGACTGCCGTGAGCCTGCTGGCGCCGGAAGCGGCGCTGGGCGAGGCGATGTTTTTCTGAATTTCAGGCCAACGCGGAACCGCACAAAAGCGTAGCGGCCGGCGTCAGCGCGCCGGACCCTCGGCCAGCAGGCGGTCGACGACGGCGGCATCGGCGGGCTGGGTGACGATCATTTTGGGGCGGAGCGCCCGCGCCGCGGAAAAAATCTCGGAGCGGTGCGCGGCCAACGCATAGCGGAGCGGAGCCTCGATCAAGACAGCCGGGATTCGCGGTGCCGCGTCGAGCGCGTGGAGGACCCGGAGGAGTTCGGCGGGCATGTCGCACTCGGCGAACAGCGCGATCCAGTGGAGCGCGGCTTCGCGGTTGACGCGCACCGCGAGATCTTCGCCGCGATAGTAGTCGATCTGCTCGCGAGCGAAGGTCGCCGCCGCCGGTGCGCTGGTCGCACGGACGAGCAGGGCGCGGTGCAGGTCGGCGTAGACGAGGCGCCAACGGACGCCCTTGAGCAGGCCGTGAAGCACGGCGTGGCTGTCGGTCACGCGGAAAAGTGCGGCGTCGAAGTGCTGGCGATCGTCCAGCACTTGAAACCCCTCGGTCGTGCGGAGGGCAGTGAAGTAGTCGTGGATCAGATTGGCGTCGACGTAGCGGGAGTCACCGTAAAGTCGCAGCGCCGGAAACTGAAACTCGAGATATCCGCCGTCGCCGGGGTGGTTAAACAGCGTGCCCGCGAATCCGGCTGCACGGAGATAGCTGGCGAACTGGAGCGGACTCGCGGCGGGCGACTCGCGGATGCCGACACTCGAGGGGCCAAAGGTGCCGGCGACGGCGGCGGTCGCCAGGCCGAGCGCGGCGGCGCCCACGGCGAACCCACTGAATTTTTCGAACGGACGAAAAGCGGCCAGACTCTGCAGCACGACGCCCGCGAGCGGGGCGGAGAAAAAGACGAGGAGCGGAATGTTGCGAAACGACGTCGCGCTGAGCCCCAGGCCCGCGGCGGCGAGCAACAGCGCAAACGTCTCGCGCCGCCTCGCCAGCAACAGGACCTGCAACCACGCCAGCACGGTCACAACCCAGCACGCCCAGAATAGTTTTACGGTCCACAAGATCAGGAACGCCTTCGTGGGCGGGAGGAATTCCTGCACCTCGAAACGCATCGCGGTGAAAAAATCCCAGAGCGCGACCACGCCGCGCCAGTTGCGGAAGCCGAGCGGCGAGACGAGCGTCGTGCCGACGGTCAGGGCGGCGAGCAGCCACAGCCCGCGCCACGCCGCGCCGACGCGCGGCCAGTCGGCGCGCGGGGTGTCGACGACCACGCTGACGAGTTTCGCGGCGACCAGCAGCGGGCCAAACGCAAAATAGCCGTGGACGTTGGCCCATAGGATTTGCACCACCGTGAAACCAACGAGCGCACCCCGGCGCGGCGAGGCGGAGAGATCCCAGCGGGCGAGCGCGTGGATTTGTAGCGCGAGAAAGAGAAACGAGAAAACTTCGGGGCGCTCCTCGAAACGCGTCTGGCAGACGAGCACGACGGCGAACGTGAGGCCGCAGCCCCACGGGGCGCTGCGACGCGCGCCGGTAGTGCGCAACCACACCGCGAACGCGGCGAGCCAGCATGCGAGGAAGACCCCGCTCACGCCCGCCAGGCGGCCGAGCGCGAAGGCGCCGCGCACGAGGAGTTGAAACAGCCAGTAGAAATTCACGAACCCCGGCTGCTGGAGGAGGAGATTGTCCGCGGGCTGCGCGACGCCGGTGCGCGCGACGCGTTCACCAAGCGCGAGGTGATACCAGATGTCCGGTCCGAACCACTCGTGGCACAGCCGCACGACGAGCAGCACCGCGATCGCGGCCCACGGAAACCAGCGCAGCGTGCGCGAGGCCTCGGGGCGCTGACCGGTAGGCATGGGTGACGGCGGACTCACGTCACAGCGCCACGGTGCCGAGGATCAGCCAGCCGGCGCGCGCGTCATCCCGCGCCTGGTTCGCGAAGCGCAGCGGCGCGCCCTTCGGCAGCGGATTCGCAACGCGCAGCACGACGCGGTAATTGCCGGGCGCGATGCCGTCGTCGGCGACACCCGCTTCGAGTTCCGTCAGTTTTCCGCCGGGCAAGATTTTCGTCAGGTCCCAGTCGGTGGCCGCGGTCCCCACCAAATTTCCCTCGGTATCGAGCAGTCCGACCTCGACCGGCCACGAATAATAAAACGGGGCAACGCCGCTGTTGCGGATCTGAATGCGCACATTCACGCCGCCATTCGGATCTTTCTCCAGGGCCGCGCCGCTCACGTGCAGCTCGTAGCCGAGCCGCCGCGCGCCGGCGAGGGCGCGCTCGCGGCGGGCGCCGTCGAGCTTGGTGCGAAACACGCCGGTGTTCATGAGCCAGGTCGCGTGGGTAGCCTCGACGCAGGGCAGGTATTCCTGACTCTGCGGCGCGCCCGTCGAATCATCCCAGAGCGTGTCCCATACCTCGGGGCGAACCTCGCCGCCGATCGGTTGCGTGCGCCATTTCTCCAGGGCGTTGGCGCGCAGCATCCGGTCGAGAAAGAACCCGCTCTTCGGATCGCCCTTCGGCATCGTCGCGAACGCGAACGAGTCGTCATGATAACCCAGCGCGAGATCGTGGTTGTCGGCGTAGGAGGAATCATCGGGACCGGCGGGATAACGCAGGTGCAGCCGTGTGCGGTGAAACGCGCGCAGATAGGCGGCCATCACTTCGCGCTGCACGGCCTTGCTCGCGAACCCTTCCTGGTGGTCCGAGGTGTGCCATTCGCCCCAGTAGCCGAGCAGCCCGACGGTGATAAAGCCGATGCGGACATCGCCGTCGTATTTCGCGCCGAACGCCGCGATGAATTCCGCGAACGCCGCGCGCAGCCGCGGATCTTCGTAATCGGGCGAGAGGCTCTGGCCGTTGTTCTGCGCATAGTCGTAGGGCAACGCCGCGACGCCGGCGTCGCGCAGGAATTTCGGCGTGCCGGAAGTCTTGCCGGGAAAGTCCAGATAAACGCGAAACACCGCCTGATGTCCGCGCGACGCGATCGCCGCGAGGTGTTTTTCGAGCGGCGCCCAGTCGAACGTCTTCGCCGCCGGCATCAACTCCGCAAGCGAAATGTAGAACCAATCGAGGCTGTGCGGAAAATTTGCCTGCTCGTCGCGGGTGTCGTATGGGACAAAACCTTTGAGCGGGTTGTCCACGGGCGCGGGCGCGTAGGCGAGGGGATGGAAATCTTGGGCGCCAACTTGGGCGAGGGTTGCGAGGATCGATGCGATTCCGCACGCACCGCAAACGACTAGGCGTTGGGCAGACCTCATGGCGCGAAGTTGAGTTTGCTCGGCTTAGACGCAAGGTCGATGCCGCCGCGACTCCTGACTTGCGGGACACGTGACCACGCGTAGCGTCGTCACCATGAACGAACTCGTCTTCGAAGTAACGCAGGAAGCGGATGGCGGCTACGTGGCGGAGGCTTTGGGCGAGAGCATCATCACGGAAGCCGACACGTGGGCAGAATTGCGCGCCAACGTGCGCGAGGCGGTGAAGGCGTTTTATTTCGACCGGCCGGCGCCCAAAGGCATCCGGCTGCACTTGGTGCGCGACGAAGTGCTGGCGTGAAGCTGCCGCGCGACGTTTCCGGGCGTGACTTGGTCAAGGCGCTCTGCCGCGACTGGGGTTACCGGCAGGTCAATCAGGTTGGCAGCCATATCATTCTGCAAACCGACGCGCCGATCCCGCATCGCGTATCGGTGCCAGATCACTCGCCGCTGCGGCTTGGGACGTTCAACGCCATTCTGCGTGCAGTGGCACAAGCGAAGCAGACGACCAAAGACGAAGTGATCCGCTCGCTCTGAACGCCAAACCTACCGGCAGGTGAGCACTGCGTAGGTCCGCTTCCCTTTTCGCAGCAGCAGATATTTTCCAAAGAGCAGATCGCTCGCCGTGACAGCGCGGCCGACTTCGGCGACGCGGGCGTTGTTCAGGTAGATCCCGCCGCCTTCGACGTCTTTCTTCGCCTGGCCCCGCGAAGGGCACAGGCCGGCATGGACGAGGAGGTCGAGCAGCGATGCGCCGGGCGCGGCGAGTTTGGCCGACTCGAAATCCTTCGTCGGGACTTCGCCCACCACGTCGTTGAAAACCGTCTCGCTCACGCCTTCGATCGAGCCACCGAAAAGAATCTCGCTCGCTTTCACCGCGGCCGCGAGGGCGTCGGCGCCGTGAACGAGTGCGGTCACTTCGCGCGCGAGGGCCTTGTGCGCTTCGCGGGGGCCGGGATTGGCGAGGTGCTTCGCTTCGAGCGCTTCGATTTCCGGGCGGGAGAGGAACGTGAATTTCTTCAGATACTCGACGACCTTCACGTCCTCGGTATTCACGAAGAACTGGTAGAATTTATACGGGCTCGTCTTCTCGGCATCGAGCCAGACGGCGCCGCCTTCGGTTTTGCCGAATTTCGTGCCGTCGCTCTTCGTGATGAGCGGAAACGTCCAACCCCACGCCGCCAGGCCGAGTTTTTTGCGAATGAGGTCGGTGCCGGCGGTGATGTTGCCCCACTGTTCGGTGCCGCCGATCTGGAGTTCGCAGTTGAGCGCCTGCCGCAGGTGGCAGAAATCATTCGCCTGCAGCAATTGGTAGCTAAACTCAGTGTAGCTGATGCCCGCTTCGCTCCCCAGCCGGGATTTCACGCTGTCCTTGGCGATCATGCTCGCGATGGAAAAATGTTTTCCGACGTCGCGCAGAAAATCCAGGAAACTGACCGGCGCCGTCCAGTCGGCATTGTTGACGAGTCGCGCAGGATTGCTCGGCGCAGAAAAATCCAGCAGCCGCTCCAACTGGATTTTAATGTGCGCGTAGTTGTGGGCCAGTTGTTCGCGCGAGAGCAGATTGCGCTCGGCGGACTTGCCACCCGGATCGCCGATCATCCCGGTCGCGCCACCGGCCAGGCTGATCGGGTGATGGCCCGCGAGTTGAAAACGCCGCAGGGTCAACTGGGGCACCAGGTGCCCGACGTGCAGCGAGTCGCCGGTCGGATCGAAGCCGCAATACAGCGTGACTGGGCCTTCGGCGACGCGCTTGGACAGCGCATCGAGGTCGGTGCAGTCGGCCAACAGGCCGCGCCATTGGAGGTCTTCGAGAAGGGTCATCGGAAGCGGCCAGTTAACGGGGCGGGGGAGCGGGCGCGCAAGAGTGTTTCTGGGCGGCGGCCAGCACGCACGCTAATGCGGCGCGATGCGAAAATAGAAACGGCGCTGTTACCGGGAAAAACAATTTGCCGCCGAGTGGGCGGAGGCTCAACGTGACGCTCCTTTCGCCGGGGAACCCCGGGCCGAAAGTCGCCCGCAACCTGTCCCGTCTCAACCCAACTCAAAACTCCTCCTCCCATGCCCATCGCTGTTGGCTCCAAAGCTCCCGACTTCACCCTCAAATCCAAAGCCGCCGACGGTCTGAAGGACATCAAGCTCAGCGACAATTTCGGCACGAAGCAGACCGTGCTGCTGTTCTTCCCCCTGGCTTACACGGGCGTGTGCACGCAGGAAATGTGCGACCAGACCAACGGCCTCGCGGAGTATGAGGCCCTCGGCGCAAACGTGATCGCGATCAGCGTCGACAGCCCGTTCACGCAGGAAGCCTGGGCCAAGACCAACAAGATTGGCATCACGCTTGTCAGCGATCTCAACAAGACGACGACCAAGGCCTACGACGTCCTCTTTCCGATGCTCGCGGGCGTGGGTGACACGAGCGCGCGTGCGGCGTTTGTCATCGGCAAGGATGGAGTCGTGAAATACGCCGAGCAGACCGCGACGCCGAAGGACCTGCCGAATTTCGCCGCCGTCAAAGCCGCATTGGCCAAGTAATTTTCTGAAGCGCGGGCCGCTCGCGGCCCGCGCTTCGTCTTTTTCATCCGCAATCCGAAATCGGAAACCCGCAATTCGATGAGTCTCCCGAATCCCTTCAACACGCTGCAGACGTTTACCGCGAACGGCGCGTCGCACCAGTTCTACTCGCTGCCCGCGCTCGAAAAAGCCGGCTTCAAGATCTCGCGCCTGCCGGTCTCGATCCGGCTCGTGCTCGAGTCGCTGCTGCGCAACTGCGATGGCAAACGCGTGGCCGAGGGCGCGATCCGCGATCTCGCGGGCTGGGGCGCGAAGTCGCCGCGCACGGAGGAGATCCCCTTCGTCGTCGCGCGCATCGTGCTGCAGGATTTCACCGGCGTGCCGCTGCTCGTCGATCTCGCGGCGATGCGCTCGGCTGTCGCGCGCATGGGCAAGAACCCGAAGATCATCGAGCCGCTTGTGCCGGTCGATCTCGTGGTCGATCACTCGGTGCAGGTCGATTTCGCGGGCAATGCAGAGGCGCTCGCCAAGAATCTCGAGCTGGAGTTCACGCGCAATCGCGAGCGCTACCAATTTTTGAAGTGGGGTATGCAGGCGTTCGACACCTTCAAGGTTGTCCCCCCCGGCATCGGTATCGTGCACCAGGTGAATCTTGAGTATCTCGCGAAGGGCGTGCTCCACGCCGGCAATGTCTATTATCCCGACACGCTTGTCGGCACCGACTCGCACACGACGATGATCAACGGCCTCGGCATTGTGGGCTGGGGCGTCGGCGGCATCGAGGCTGAGGCCGGCATGCTCGGCCAGCCGGTTTATTTCCTCACGCCCGACGTCGTCGGCGTGCACCTCACCGGCGCACTGCGCGAAGGCGTCACCGCGACCGACATGGCGCTCACGCTTACGCAGATGCTGCGCAAGGCGAAGGTCGTCGGCAAATTCGTCGAGTTCTATGGCCCCGGCGCCGCAGCGCTGCCGGTCGTCGACCGCGCGACGATCGCCAACATGGCGCCCGAATACGGCGCGACGATGGGCTTCTTCCCGATCGATGCCGAGTGCTCGAATTATCTCCGCGCCACGGGTCGCGACGACCGCCACGTCGCGCTCTACGAGTCTTACTACAAGGCGCAGCATCTCTGGGGCATCCCGGAAAAGGGCGCGATCGATTATTCGACGGATCTCGCGCTCGATCTCGGCACGGTGGTGCCGAGTGTCGCCGGTCCGAAGCGCCCGCAGGATCGCATCGAGCTGCCCAACATGAAGCAGGATTTCAACGCGGCCTTCTCGAAGGCCGTGACCGAAAATGGTTTTGGTAAAGCGGCCAGCGAACTCGCCAGGACGGTGCATGTGAGCGGCAACGGCTGGAGCCATCCGAGCGGCGGCAGCCAAGAGCCGGTTTCGGCGGTGAAATCGCAGGCGAAAAACACCAGCGTTACGAGCGAAACGGAAATGGCGAACAACCATCCGACGCCCGAGCCGGCGACGCACCCCATGGGTCGCGTCGATGGCGAAGTTGGTCACGGTTCCGTATTGATCGCCGCGATCACGAGCTGCACGAACACCTCCAACCCGAGCGTGATGCTCGCCGCCGGCTTGCTGGCGAAGAAAGCCGTCGAGCGTGGCCTGCGCGTGAATCGCGTGGTGAAGACGTCGCTCGCGCCCGGTTCGCGCGTCGTCACGGATTATCTCAACAAGACCGGCCTCGCACCTTATCTCGATCAACTCGGGTTCCAGACCGTCGGCTACGGCTGCACGACCTGCATCGGCAACTCAGGCCCGCTGCATCCTGCGATCGAGGAGGCGATCACGAAAAACGATCTCGTCGCGGCGTCGGTGCTTTCGGGCAACCGCAACTTCGAGGCGCGCGTGCACCAGAATATCAAGGCGAACTTCCTGATGTCGCCGCCGCTGGTCGTCGCCTTCGCCCTCGCGGGCCGCGTCGACATTGACATGGCGAAGGAGCCCATCGGCATCGGCCAGGACGGAAAGCCCGTCATGTTGAAAGACATTTGGCCGACCCTGAAAGAAGTTCGCGACCAGATGCAGGCCGCGCTCAAGCCCGAAATCTTCCGGAAGCTCTACCAGGATTTTGCCGCGCAGAATCCGAAGTGGAACGAAATCCCGTCGTCGACCGGCAACGTTTACGAGTTTGATCTCAAATCGACCTACATTCAGGAACCGCCCTTCTTCGCGAATTTCTCGATGACCCCCGGCTCGATCAAACCGATCACGGGTGCGCGGGCGCTCGGCCTCTTCGGCGATTCCGTCACAACCGATCACATTTCGCCGGCCGGCGCGATCAAGAAGAGCGCGCCCGCGGGCAAGTTCCTGCTGGAGAGCGGCGTCACGTTCGAGGACTTCAACTCCTACGGCTCGCGCCGCGGCAATGATCGCATCATGACGCGCGGCACGTTCGCCAACGTCCGCATCAAAAACCTCATGCTCGGCGGCAAGGAAGGCGGCAACACCCTCGGGCCCGATGGTGCCGAGGTTTCAATCTACGACGCCTCCATGGCGCACCAGCAGAAGGGCACGCCGCTCATCGTGATCGCCGGCCAGGAATACGGCACGGGCTCTTCACGCGACTGGGCCGCGAAGGGCACGAATCTTCTCGGAGTGAAAGTCGTGGTGGCGCAGAGCTTCGAACGCATCCATCGCTCGAACCTCGTCGGCATGGGCGTGCTCCCGCTCCAGTTCAAGGACGGCACGACCGCCCAGACGCTGAAGCTCGACGGCACGGAGACCTACGATGTCGTCGGCCTCGACGCCGCGATCAAGCCGCAGCAGGACCTCACGTTGAAGATCACGCGCTCGAGTGGCGCGGTGGAAAACGTCGTGGTCCGCTGCCGCATCGATACGCCGATCGAGATCGATTATTACCAACATGGTGGCATTTTGCCTTACGTGCTCCGCCAAATCGTCGCGCAGAACTGACGGCCGGGAGGGATCGTGCAAGATGCCGCTCAATAATTTAACCCAACGTTGCAGTCGCCCCGCTTGCGGTGTGACTTTATCCGATAACCTTTCAGTGGCGCCGATTGGCGCTGAAATCTCTTTTCCGCATCATGCCTGAAGTCGTCAGCAAACCCGTCTATCTCGTCGACGCCTATTCCGATCCGGTGGTCGTTCGGATCGATGGGCGCGCGTGTTTTCAAAACAGCGCCTGCCTGCGCGATTTCATCGCGGAGCTGCTCCGGCAGGGTAAAAATCGCTTCGTGCTCGATTTTCAAAACTGCGCCAGCATGGACAGCACATTTCTTGGCGTGCTCGCGGGCGCCGCGCTCGAGCTCAAAAAAATGAAGCCCCCCGGCAGCCTCGTGCTCGCGCGGGTCGGTCCGCGCAACCTCGAGTTGATTCGGAATCTGGGCCTGCACCGCCTGCTGATCGTGGACGCGGGAGACGCGCCTCTGAGTTTCGACAAGTGTAATACCGCCTTGCAATGCGCCAACCACACCGAGGTGGAAAACGCCCGGATGGTCCTCGAGGCCCATGAGCATTTGGTGGCGGCCGACGAGGCGAACCGGGCCAAGTTTCAGGACGTGCTCGCGTTTCTCAAGAACCGCGTCGAGCAAAAATAAGATCCGGATGGCGCGCCGGGGAGTTCGGGGTGTCAGGATAAACGGTCAACGCGGGCCGGTGGAGCGCCAGGCTACCTTCACAGTTGCCGACGCGGCGGCTGACCCCGAAGATTCATTGTCATGTTTTGGATCCTAATCATCGGCTTTTCGGCCGGCGCGCTCACGCTGTGGCCGCTCTTGGCGCGCGCCCGCCGCGCCGCCGACGCCGCCGTGGCGAACAGCCAGGATTGCGATCAGGATCGCGAGCGCCTGCTCGAGTTCATGCACATGATGACGGAAGCGCTGGGCGAAGGCTTGTCGCGGGCCGAGCTGCAGCAGCGCATCGTTCACGCGGCCATCGTCTGCACCGATGCGCTCAGTGCGTGCATGTTTGAGCGCACGCCGCAGGGCATGATGCGCGGCGTGGCGGTCGAGGGGCTGTTTCCACCGCACCGGCCGCTCTCGGAAATCGCCCAGGGCAAGCTCACGACCCGCGCGAAATTCATCGAGCAGGTCCTGATGTCGGAGGAGTTTCCCGTTGGCGAAGGCCTTGTCGGCCGCGTGGCCGCGACCGGGCGGGGCGAATTGCTCGCCGAAGCTGCCGCCGATCCAAAGATCGTGAAACACGATGATCCCGCGTTGATGGTGCGCTCGGTGATTGCGGTGCCGCTGGCGTTTCGCGGCCGGGCGTTTGGCGTGCTGGCCGTGACCAATCCGGCGGGCGACCGGCCGTTTACCCCCTCGGATTTTTCCCTGATCAAGTCGCTCGCCGAACAGGCCGCGCTGGCGCTGCACAACGCGGAGTTTCTCCACCTGCAGATCGAGAAGCAGCAGCTCGATCTCGATCTCGCGGTGGCGAGCGGGATTCAGCAAATGCTGCTGCCGCGCGAGACGACGACGATCGACGGGATTCAATTCGATGCGCGTTACGCCGCCGCGCAAAAGGTGGGCGGCGATCTTTATGACGTCTTCCCGCTGTCGCCGACGCGGCTCGGCATCGTGGTGGCCGACGTTTCCGGCAAAGGCATCCCGGCCTCGCTGCTGATGGCGATCTGCCGCACAAACCTCCGCCAGATCGCGCCGCGGTTCGAATCGCCCGCGGCCACGCTCAGCGAGTTGAACCGCGTGCTCGCGACCGACATGCAGCCGGGACATTTCATCACGATGCTCTACGCGATCCTCGACGTGGCGGCGGGCGAGGTGACGTTTGCCCGCGCGGGCCACGAGCTGCCGCTGTTGGTGCGGCGCGACACCGCGAACGGCGGCCATCGCGCCGACTTCGTGGGATCCGAAGGCATGTCGCTGGGCATGGTGCCCGACGAAATTTTCTCCAGCGCGATCGCGGACCATCGCGAGCCCTTGGGGCCGGGCGATGTGCTCGTGCTTTACACGGATGGCCTCACGGAGGCGCCGAACGAGACGCAAAAGGAATTCTCCGGTGCGCGCCTGGCCGACACCGTCCGGGGCCTGCGCGATCGGACGCCCCGTGAGATTAACGACGGCGTCCTCACCGCCATGCATCGCTTCATGGGCGATATGCCACAGCGGGACGACTTCACGCTGGTGACCGTGCGGCGGACCTGAGTTCAGTTCGCCTCGTCCGAGGCACCCCCACCCACATCGGTCCGTTGGGTGATTCCGAAAACAACCGCGATTCGGGATGGCTGCGGCTTCCGACCATCGCCGGCAGCGAAGGCGAGCAGCCATTCGTCGGGCAGTGCCAAGTGTGACGTGCGCCGGGATTCTTCGCTGCGCTCAGAATGACAAACCGAGGATTGCTTCTCCGCGGGAGAAGCATTCACGTTTGCCTTGGATGCCGACCGCCGAAACCGCCCAATCCCTCGACCGTTTCACGCTGCCCGATGCCGGCGGCCATTTCGGCCGCTATGGCGGCGTGTTTGTGCCGGAGACGCTCATGACCGCCCTCGAGGATCTTGGCACGGCCTACGATCTGGCGCGGAAGGATCCGGCGTTCATCACCGAGTTGCGGCATCACCTGAAGGAATTTGCGGGCCGGCCGACCGAGTTGTATTTTGCCGAGCGGCTCACCCAACACTGCGGCGGCGCGAAAATTTATCTGAAACGAGAGGACCTGCTCCACACGGGCGCGCACAAGATCAACAACGCCCTCGGCCAGGCCGTGCTCGCGCGTCGCATGGGCAAGAAGCGCGTGATTGCCGAGACGGGCGCGGGCCAGCACGGCGTGGCGACGGCTGCGGTGTGCGCGAAGTTTGGTTTCGACTGCACGGTCTACATGGGCGCGGTCGATATGGAGCGGCAGGCGCTGAACGTATTTCGGATGCGCCTCATGGGAGCGAAAGTCGTCGGCGTCGAAGCCGGACAAAAGACGCTGAAGGAAGCGATTAACGAAGCGATGCGCGACTGGGTGACGAACGTGCGCGACACCCATTACATCCTCGGCTCGGCGCTCGGTTCTCATCCCTATCCGATGATGGTGCGCGATTTTCACCGCGTGATCGGGCAGGAAGTGCGTGAGCAGATCCTCGCGCGCGAAGGCCGGCTGCCCGACGAAATGATCGCGTGCGTGGGCGGTGGCTCGAACGCGATCGGATTTTTCTTCGAATTTCTCGAGGAGAAAAACGTGCGGCTCGTGGGCGTCGAGGCCGGCGGCCGCGGCCTCACGCGCGGCGACCACGCAGCGCGGTTCGAAGGCGGCAAGCTGGGCGTGTTGCAGGGCTGCAAGACCTACATTCTCCAGGATGCGGACGGCCAAATCGAACTCACGCACTCGGTGAGCGCGGGCCTCGACTATGCTGCCATCGGCCCGGAGCACGCGTTCTACCGCGATCGCAAACGCATCGATTACGCCTACGCCTGCGACGACGAGGTGATGGAGGTGTTTCAGCTCTGCTCGCGGCTGGAGGGCATCATCCCCGCCCTCGAGAGCACGCACGCACTGGTGCACGGCTTGAAACGGGCGAAGGAAATGAAAAAGGACGAGATTCTCGTGATCAACTTGTCCGGCCGAGGGGACAAGGATGTGAACCAGGTGGCTAAAATTCTCGGGGTAAAACTCTGAGGTTAACCACGGATTACCCGGATGAACACGGATCGATCCGGTTCGGTGGTTTTATCCGTGTCTATCCGGGTAATCCGTGGTTGGTTTCCTGCTGAATGAAAAGCATGACCGGCTACGGCCGCGCGACGGCGGCGCTCGAAGGATTTTCGCTCACCGTGCAGGTGAATTCGGTCAACCGGAAGACACTCGATCTGACAATGAAGCTGCCGGAGGAGTGGGAGAGCCTTGAACCGGCGATCGGGGAGCTGGTGCGGAAATTTGCGTCCCGCGGCAAAGTGCATGTCGAAATCGAGTTGACCGGCGATCGGTCGAGTCGGGACGTGTCGTGGGACGAAGCCGCCGCGGCCGAGGCGCTGGCGCGACTCGCGGCGTTTGCGAAGAAGCGCAAGGTGACGTTCCAGCCCACGCCGGAACTGCTCTGGCAGATCGCGAGCGCGCAGAAGCGCGGCACCGAGCTGCCGGCGGCGGACGCTGCGGCGCCGGTGCTGACCAAGACCCTGACCCAAGCGTTGCGGGAATTTGCCGCGATGCGGGCGAAAGAGGGCGAGGCCCTGATGATCGATTTCATCAAGCGCACGGAGCTGCTCCATCGGAATGTCGAGGCCATCGCCACGCGCGCCCCGCAGGTGCCGAAAAACTATCGTGAGCAACTGACGAAACGTCTGCGTGACGCCGGTCTCGAACTCGATCTGAACGACGAACGCGTGTTGCGGGAAATCGCGTTGTTCGCGGATCGCTGCGATGTGACCGAGGAAATCACGCGGCTACGCAGCCATTTCGAGCAGTTTGCCACGCTGCTGAAATCCGAGGGGGAAATCGGACGCAAAGCGGAATTTATCCTGCAGGAAATCGGACGCGAGGTGAACACCATCGGGAGCAAGGCCAACGATCTCGCGATTGCCCGCGCGGTGATCGATTTGAAGAACGAACTCGAGCGCGTGCGCGAGCAGATCGCGAACGTGGAGTGAGTCTGAGTAGGCGCAACGGCGCGCAGACGCGAGGGTCGGACGCAAAGGGTTCTCCGCGGAAAACGCCGGTGAGTTCGAAGCCTCGAAGTTAGGTCACGGCGGATCAGCCGAAACTTTTGTCTGAACTGCGCGCCTGGGCGTCGTTGCGCATCAATTCGGCGCGCGGAGCGAGAGGATGAGGTAAACCACCACGCCCACGCAGATGCCGGAGTCGGCCACGTTGAACGTGGGGTAAATGTAGCTGCCGAAATGAAGATCGATGAAGTCGATCACGTGGCCATGAATCAGCCGGTCGGTGAGGTTGCCGACGATGCCGCCGCAGAGCAGGCCGAAGCACACTTGCGCGGTGCGGGCGCGCAGCCCGAGCGCACGGCGCCAGAAATAAATGCCGAACAGCGTGCCCGCCGCGAGCAGCGCGAGCAGCACGCTCTTGTCTGAAAACATGCTCCAGGCGGCGCCGGTGTTGCCGACGTGAATGAGATAAAAAAATCCCTTGATGACCGACAGGTCGCGCACGCCGTCGTGCACATGGAAGGGATTGAAGACGAGCCGCGAGGCGATCCAGACCTTGGTGAGTTGATCGACGACGAAGACGCCCAGCGCGAGGCCGAGCAACAGCCGGTAGGCGAGGACGCGCTGAAGTCTCGATTTTTGATTCTCGATTTTCGATGGGCTGAGCTCAGCCGACGGCGGGTGCGAAAGGGGGCCGTCGGCCATGTTGGCAGAAATCGAAAACCAAAAATCTCAAATAGAAAATGCGATCACTCGTCGCCGCCACCGTCGTCGTCCGCGATCTTGCCACCTTCTTCGCCTTCGCCGAACAGGCCGGCCTGGGTGCGGGAGCGGTGGCGGTTGCGTTCGAGATTCTTCTGGGCCTCGGCGGTGTAGCGCGTGAACGGCACCGCGAGCAAGCGATCCTTGGCGATGGCCTTTTGTGTGACTTCGCAAACGCCGTAGCTCCCGCCGTGGATGCGCTTGATCGCGGCATCGATTTCGGAGAGCGCCTCCTGCTCGTTCGCCACCATGCTCAACGCGAAGTCGCGGTCGAAGGTGTCGGTGCCCGCGTCGGCCATATGCTGACCATACGAGGAAAGATCGCCGGCGTCATCCTTGGCGGAGCGCTTGAGCGTTTCTTCGGAGTGACGCTCAATGCCCTCGGTCAGGCTCGTGCGCAGATCGATCAGGAGCTTGTAGTAGCGTTTGAACTTCTCCGGGACGTCCTTTTCCGCGATGGACTCGGCCGAGCGGGCGCGCTTGGGATTAAAGCCGAGGATGTCGGCGAGCGACGCGGCCTTATGATGACTCGGTTTCGCGGGCTTCTCCAGCACGGCGGGTTTCGGGGCGCCGCCTTTGGTGTTCTTCGTAGGGAACGGCACGCTGGTCTTGCTCGTGACGGTTTTCGCGATGGCGCGAACCTCGTCGAGACTGAAGGCGATGGGTTTGGCGGGAGCCTTGCGCTTGAGCAGCTTGTCGCGCAGGGCGGTTTTCTTGGACGGTTTTTCCATGGGAGCAGAACTTTTCGCGGGTTTGACCGCGACGACGGGCTTTGGAGCCACAACAGTCTTCGCCTTGATCCGGGCAGGTGGTGATTTCTTCACGACCGGTTTTTTGACTGCTTTGGTTTTGGCGGTTTTTTTGACGTTCTTAGCCATGGGGAGTTTTGGGAAAAGGAAACTATGACTTCAGGGCCTCAATGCAACGAGGACATACGTCGCCGTGGGGGGAATTTTCGAGGGCCGGCACCCAGCGCCAGCACCGCGGGCAACGGTGAAAACCGAGATCGGCTGCCGGACGCACCGAGATGGCCGGTTTTGATTCGTCGGGATCCACAATCGTCGCGACGTGAGAGACGATTAACAGCTCGGCCCAAGTTTCGGTGTTGAATTCTTCCTTTTGCAGGAGCCGAATCGTCACGGCCGCATCGAGTGATTTTCCGATTTTACCGGCGGCCCGCAGGGGTTCGATCGCTTCATTAACTTTAGCCCGGTCTTGAAGACGCGTGGCCATGACCTTGGCGAGAAGGAGATTGGTCCACTCGCTCGGTGCGACCGGCCAGTCCTGGAGATGGATGGAGCCTTCGGTGTATTCCGTGTTCGCGGTCGCGTAAGCCCAGGCTTCATCCGTGGTGAACGTGATGATCGGAGCGAGCAGGCGAACGAGCGTGTTGAAGATGTGATGGAGCGCGGTCTGCGACGAACGGCGCAGGCGGCTGTTCGTGCCGAGCGTGTAGAGCCGATCTTTCAGGATGTCGTGGTAGGTCGCGGAGAGCGTGACCGAGCAGAACTGGTTGCAGAGCTGGTAAACGCGGTGGAACTCATAGGCGTCATAGGCCTTTGTGCACTCGGCGATGAGGGTGGCCGTTTGGTGCAGCGCCCACTTGTCGAGCGTGTCGAGTTTCTCGTAGGCGACGCCGTCGCGGGAGAGTTCGAAATCGAAAAGATTCGAGAGCTGGTAGCGCAGCGTGTTGCGAATGAGCCGATAGGTTTCGCCGACGTGCGAGAGAATTTCCTTCGAGATCGGGATGTCGTCGCGAAAATCCTGCGAGGCGATCCAGAGGCGGATGACGTCGGCGCCGTATTCCCCGATGTAGGCGTCGCTCGTCTGCGGCTTCTCATAAGAGCTACTCTTGGAGATTTTGTTGCGCTCTTGATCGACGATGAAGCCGTGGGTGAGGACGGCCTGGTAGGGCGCCGCGTCGAACGCGATCACGCTCGTCCAGAGCGACGACTGGAACCAGCCGCGATGCTGGTCGCTGCCCTCGAGATAGAGATCGGCCGGCCACACCGTGCCGCCTTGGCCGCGCTTGAGCGTGGCGGCGTGCGACGAACCGGAATCGATCCACACGTCGAGCGTGTCGCGGCCGCAGGTGAGGGCGGATGGCGCAGGCCAGTGGGCGGGAAGAGTCACACCTTCGAGGATCTGCGCAGGCGTGGCGTCATACCAGAAATTCGTCCCACGCGTGGCGAACTTGTCGGCGATGGAGCGGGCGACTCCGGCGTCGAGATAGGCGATTTTCTTTTCGTCGTAGAATGCGACGATCGGCACGCCCCAGGAACGCTGGCGGCTGATGCACCAATCGGGCCGGGACTCGACGGCACCGCGGATGCGGGCTTCGCCCCACGCCGGGATCCAGCCCTGATGAGCGGCAATTTTTTTGATCTCTTCAAGCGCGAGGCCGCGGCGGTCCGCCTTATCGAGCGAGACGAACCACTGATCAACGGCGCGGAAAATGATCGGCGTCTTCGAGCGCCAGCAATGCGGGTAGCTGTGCGGGTATTTCGCCTTGGCGAGCAGGGCGCCGGCCTCGGCGAGTTTTTTCAGGACGCCGAGATTGGCGGGCGAGGGCTTCTTCGTGGCGAGGTCCTCGACGGTTTCGAGCGTCGTGAGGCCGACGAGATCGGCGGGGATTTTGCCGTCGTCGAGGTAACGTCCGTCGTCGCCGACCGGGCAGTAGATCGCGAGTTTGTATTTCAGGCCGGTGAGATAATCCTCCGCGCCGTGACCGGGCGCGGTGTGCACAGCGCCGGTGCCGCTGTCGGTCGTCACGTAGTCGGCGAGCACGATGGGCGAGGCGCGATCGATGAAAGGATGGCGGGCCTGCAGGCCCTCTAAGCTCGAACCTTTGACTACCTTGACTACTTTCGCGGCACTATTCGGGAAGTCTGGCAGAGCTGCGAGCTCGGGAGACGCCTTTCCAAGAGTCGAAAGCCAGAGGTTTTCAGCGACAATCAAGCGCTCCCCGGCGAATTTTCCCGCCAAATATTCGACGACGACGTAGTCGACTTCCGGATGGAGCGCGATCGCGAGATTGGCGGGGATCGTCCAAGGAGTCGTCGTCCAGATGACGACGAAAAGAGGCTTGTCGGAGGGGAGGCCGAATTTTTCCGCTTCGGCGACCGGCACCTTGAACTTCACCCAGATCGCGATTGAGGTGTGGTCCTTGTATTCGATCTCGGCTTCGGCGAGGGCGGTCTCGAATGGAATACTCCAGTAAACGGGCTTTTTGCTGCGATAAACCAGGCCCTTCTCAACGAACGCGGCGAACGTGCGGACGATGTCGGCTTCGAACGCGGGCGCTTTCGTTTTATATTCGTTCTTCCAGTCGGCGAGAACGCCGAGGCGCTTGAACTGCGTGGTCTGTTTCGCGATCCACGATTCGGAAAACGCATCGCAGCGCGCGCGCAGCTCGGCGGTCGTGAGCGTGAGCTTTTCTTCGCGCACCTCTTTCGAAACTTTCTGTTCGATGGGCAGGCCGTGGCAGTCCCAACCCGGGACATAAGGTGTGCGGTAGCCGCGCATCGTCTTGTAGCGGCAGACAAAATCCTTGAGTGACTTGTTGAGCGCGGTGCCGATGTGGACATCGCCGTTGGTGAAGGGCGGACCGTCGTGCAGGACGTAGACTTTGTCGCTGCCGGCGCGTTTGTCCTGAATGAGGTCGTAGAGGCCGATTTTCTCCCAGTGGGCGACGCGGCCCGGCTCGCGTTGCGCCAGGCCGGCGCGCATGGGAAAGTCCGTTTTCGGAAGCTGCAGAGTGTCTTTCAGGTCGAGCGCCATTCGGGAAAAAGTGGGCGAGGCTAGGTCGCACCGAGGGAGAGTCAAGGGGAGAGCCAGTGGGGTCGGGACGGCTCGCCGAGCCGACCTGAGTTTCCGTCCGATCCGCGGCTTAAACGCCGGACCCCTGGGAAAGCCGTGCCGACCTACGCGCCGGCTTGGGCGGCGAGTTTTTCGCCCGCGGCCAGGCACGCCGGCAGCGCGATCCCGTCGCGCGCCTGACCACCGACGAAGAGGCCGGGATGGGCGCGTTCGCAACTGGTTAGGGTCGCGAGGTGGGTTTCGTAGCCGAGATTGTATTGCGGAATCGCGCGCGGCCAAAAGGTGTGGCGCTGAAAGACGGGCGCACCCGCCACCCCGAGCAGTTCGCGCAGATCGCGATCGAGGGCGGCGAGGAGTTTGTCCGTTGGCAGCCGGGCGAGCTCCGGCTGGCGGGTGCCGCCGACCATGACGGTGAGTGCTACATGGCCGGCGGGGGCGCGACCGGGAAAAATGCTCGACGAAAACAAGACGCCGAGGACCGAGCGGCGCTCGACCGCGGGGGCGAGAAGGCCGAAGCCGTCGAGCGGGTGGGAAACTTGGTCGCGGCGGAAGCCGAGGAAGAGCGACGAGACCGGCGGATGCTCGATCGCATCGAGGGAGGCGAGCGGGCGCTCGCCGAGGGTGCCAAAGCGAAGCTGCGAGAGCGCGGGCGCGGGGAGCGCGGCGATGACGGTGTCGAAATTCTCGGTGCGGGCGGTGGCGCCGTCGTGCCAGACGAGACTCCAGGGTTGCCCGGGCACGAGCGCCTCAAGCCGCGCGTTGAGCGAGAGCGTGCCAGCAGGGAGCCGCGCGGCGAGGGCGGCAGGGAGCGTTTGCAGCCCGTCGCGAAACGAAATCAGGCCGTGCCGCGCCACGCCCCGCGCGCGGCGCGCCTTGGTGATCGCCGCGAAGCCGCGCAGGAGTGAGCCGTGCTGCTGCTCGATGTTCCAGAGCTGCGGGAACGCGTAGCGGGCGGAGAGTTTCTGCGGATTGCCCGCATACACGCCGGCGACCAACGGGTTCAACCCGTAGTCCACGAGTTCCTGCCCGACGTGTGAGCGCACAAATTCCTCCAGACTCAGGTCGCTGGTGCGCACGCGGGGGCGCGTGAGAAGTTCACCCAGCAGGCGCAACTTCGCATGGAACGAAATTAACGAGGTGCCGAACAGCGCGCCGGGAGAGCCCGGCACGGCGAGCGCCCGGCCGCGACGGACAATGTAGCGATTCTTCGCGAGGGCGTCAGCGGGGACGACGTCGCCGGCCAGGCCCAGTTCGTCGATGATTTTGCCCACCGCAGGTTCGCCGGTGAGCAAGGAAGTCGGCCCGCCCTCGACGAGCCAGCCGTCGGCGCGCTCGGTGCGCACGGCGCCACCCACGCGATCGGAGGCTTCGAACAGGCGCACGCGGTGACCGCGTTGCGTGAGGCGGAACGCGGCGGTCAGGCCGGTGACACCGGCGCCGAGGACGGCAATGGATTTGGAAGAGTTAGAGTCCACGAAACGCGTGAATCATACGAAAATTCTCCACGGGAAGACGGAGGCCAAGGCCAGAAGTGCTGGGCGTTCGCAAAAGAAGTTTTCTAGGCCGGGGGCTCCGTCGGCCTACTTCCAGCCCGTTACCGTGTCGACCAGCGCCTGCATGCACTCGATCTTGGCGTGAGGCATGATGCCGTGACCGAGATTGAAGATGTGGCCGGTGGCGCCGCGCATGGATTCGAGGAGCCGCGACGTCTCGCGCTGCACGATCTCGGGGGTGGAGTTGAGCAACACCGGATCGAGATTTCCCTGCACGGCCACATTGGCGGGCAACGTGCGCCGAACGATCGCGAGATCGTTGGTCCAATCGACGCTGATCGCGCGCGCGCCGGAAAACGCCTGGTCGGCGAGATGCGGCGCGGTGCCTTTGGCGTAGAGTATAATGGGAAACTCGCGCGGCAGTGCCGCGATGATCGCGCGAATCCACTTCAGCGACGCGGCTTCGTAGTCCTGCCCGGCGATGATCCCGCCCCACGAATCGAAAATCTGAATCGCCTCGGCGCCGGAGCGGATCTGCATCTCGAAATAGGCGATGAGCGCGGCGGTGATTTTTTCGAGGAGCGCATCGAACGTCGCGCGATCGGTGTAGAAGAGCTGCTTGATGCGCTCGAATTCATCGGAGCTGCCGCCCTCGACCATGTAGGTCGCGAGCGTCCACGGGGAGCCGCCGAAACCGAGGAGCATTTTCTGGCCGGCGCCGGAGGCGGACCGGCTGGCCAGTTCTTTTTTCAGGAGCGTGAGCGCCTCGGCCACGTAGCTGAGTCGATCGGGGACGGCGGCGGTGGGCGCGAGCGCGTCGATTTGCGCGCGGGTCTCGAGGCGAAATTCCATCGCGATCCCGCCCGCTTCGCGAAACTTGTAACCCTGGCCGAGGGCTTCGGGAATCACGAGGATGTCGGAGAACAAAATCGCGGCGTCGAGGCCCGGGAAGCGCTGCAGCGGTTGCAGCGTGACTTCGGCCGCGAGGGCCGGCGTGCGCACCATTTCGAGAAACGAGGATTTCGCCTTGAGCGCGCGGTATTCCGGCAGGTAGCGGCCGGCCTGGCGCATCACCCAGAGTGGCGGGCGATCGAGCGGAGAACAGGCGAGGGCGGCAAGGAAGCGTTCGCGGGAAGTCATGCAGAGTGGTTCGCCCAGTCGCGGGGCGGGAGAAACGTGTCGGAGAGTTTTGCTTCCGGCGAGCCCGGTGCGGGCTTGAAATCATAGTCCCAACGCACGAGCGGCGGCAGGCTCATCAGGATCGACTCGGTGCGGCCGCCGCTTTGGAGGCCGAAGAGCGTGCCGCGATCCCAGACGAGGTTGAACTCGACGTAGCGGCCACGGCGGTAGAGCTGAAACTGCCGCTGCGCTTCCGTGGGCGGGATCGCTTTTCGTTTTGCGACGATGGGCCGGTAAGCGGGGACGAAGGCGTCGCCGACCGCGCGCATCAAGGCGAACGATCGCTCGAAGCCGATTTCGTTGAAATCATCGAAGAACAAACCGCCGACGCCGCGCGGCTCATTGCGATGTTTCAGGAAGAAATAGTCGTCGCACCATTTTTTGAACTTCGCGTGCAGCGCGTCACCAAACGGCGCGATCGCCGCGCGGGCAGTGCGATGCCAATGCACGCAGTCTTCCTCGACCCCGTAGTAAGGTGTAAGATCAAAGCCGCCGCCGAACCACCAGACGGGCCCGGCTGGCGCCGCACGGGGGTGACCAATGCCCGATGACGAATGAACAATGTCCGACGTGGCGGGCTGGGCATTGTGGGCACAGAAAAACCGCACGTTCATGTGCGAAGTGGGCACGTGGGGATTGCGCGGGTGCATCACGATCGAGACGCCGAGGGCTTCCCAGGATTTACCGACGAGCTCCGGGCGGTGGGCGGACGCGGAGGGCGGGAGTGTGTCGCCGCGCACGTGCGAGAAGGCGACGCCGCCTTTCTCAAATACCGCGCCGTCGGCGATCAACCGGGTCCGACCGCCGCCGCCTTCAGGTCGCGTCCACTCGTCGGTGCGAAATTTCGCGCCGCCATCCTCGGCCTCAAGCGCAGCGCAGATCGAGTCCTGCAGGGCGAGCAGGTAGGATTTGACGGCAGCGACGTCGGGTTGATTTGGACCAGGGGTGGACACGGAAGGGACCGGAATTAACGGGAGACGCATGCGAACCTGCAAGTTTTGATGCGGCCCTTGACGACTTTGCGAGGCTTCAGGTTCGACAAGCGCAGCGCGTCCGTGCTGCTTCAACGCGTCCATGACTTCACCAGTGCTCACGACGGTCGCCATCACCGGCTTCAGTGTGGCTTTTTTTCACGCCGCGATCCCGACGCACTGGCTGCCGTTCGTGCTGACGGCGCGGGCGCGGAGCTGGAGCCGGGGGAAGACGCTCGCGGTCACGGCGCTGGCCGGGGCGGGCCACGTGCTCGTGACGACGCTGATCGGACTCGCCATTGCGTGGTTCGGAGCGCAGCTCGACGAAAGAATTGGCGCGGCGTTTCCCTGGATCGCGGGCGGCCTGCTCTGGGCGATGGGCGGATTTTATCTCTGGCGGCAGGTGTCGGGGCGCGGAATTATGCATCACCATCCGCCCGGCAGCCAGCACCACGCGGACGAGCACTGCGGCGAAACGCAGGACCACAGCCACTGGGAGAATGAGTTGAAGGACAGCGAACTCGTCTCAACCAAAGCCGGCGACTGGGGGGCGATCAGCGGGCTGTTCGTGATGCTGACGCTTTCGCCGTGTGAAGGATTCCTGCCCATTTACCTCTCGGCCGTCCATTTTGGCTGGCTCGGATTCTGGCTGTTGAGCGGTATTCTCGCCGTCGCCGCGATCGCGGCCATGCTGCTCTTCACCTGGCTCGCGCTGCTCGGCTTCGAAAAGATTGAAGTGAAGAGCTTCGAGCGCCACGAGGCCGGATTGCTCGGTGGATTATTTTTCGTGCTCGGTGCGCTGGTCGTCGTGCTCGAGCGCTGAACGCTTTATTTTTTCTTCGCCGGCGGAATCGAAAACTTGATTGTAGCGTCGGTGGCGGGAGGGGCGGCTTTGACGGGAGCGGGCGTCACGGGTGACGGAGACGTCTCCGGAGTCGTGGCCGTAGGAATGGCCGCGGGCGCGCCGGCAAAAGCCGGGCTGGTGGCCGGCAGCGCGGCAAATCCGCGCTCAATGAGTTCAATCGTCTTGATGTCGCGGGCGTGGCCCTTGTCGACTTGTCCGTTCGGGCCGAAGGAACCCATGACGACCACGATGATGCGGCGGCCGTTGCGCTGAGCGGTGGCGCTGAGGCAATAGCCGGCGCCCAGCGTGTAACCGGTTTTCAATCCATCCACGCCGGCAATTTTCCCGAGGAGTTTGTTGTGATTCTCCATGTGCTGGGTTTGGCCGAACGCGCGATTGGGCGCAAAGTCACGCTTCGCCACCGAGGTGTATTTCAGCACATCGGTTTTCGTCAGGACGTAGCGGCAGAGCACCGCGAAATCCCGCGGCGTGGTCAGATCGCCGTCGGCGACCTTGCGACTCGCGGGGGGCAGGCCATGCGGCGAGCGGAAGGTGGTGTGAGTCATGCCGAGTTCGCGGGCTTTGGCATTCATGAGTTCGACGAAGGCTCCCGCGGAACCGGCCGAAAAGCGCCCGAGGGCGTAAGCGGCGTCGTTGGCCGACTCGATCATCATGGCGTAGATGAGGTCCTCGACCGGAAACGTCTCCCGCGGATCGAGAAACACCTGCGTGCCTCCAATCTTGGCATCCTCGTTGGTGATGCGGACGGGCGTGGCGAGCGTCAGCCCGCCACTCTGCAATTTGTCGTAGAGCACCGCAAACGTCATCAACTTCGTCATGCTCGCGGGCGGATTGACCGCATCCGCGTTGCGCTCGAAGAGCACATTGCCCGTCGCGGCATCCATCACGATCGCGCCTTTATAGACGTGGGGATCGTCCTCGGTGGGACGCGAGGGCGCAGCGCGCTTCGAGGCGGCCAGGGCCACCAGGGGAAGCAGGGCCGCGAGCAGAACGGCGAGGACGGAACGCGAGAAAGGCATCCGCGCGAAAAAGAGAAAATTTCCCTGCGGAGCGAGTCGAATCGCGTCGCGGCAGCGGATTCGCATTTTTGTCAGCGGCTTTGGACGATGGCGTGGTGCCAGCGATCTCCACCCGGGTGGGATCGGGGCGGCGGCCGCGCGCGGGTGCAAGCGAACGTCAGCCGATGCGCCGCCCGGCCGCAGACGCGGCGATCGCGCGATCGAGCCAGCGGAGGCGCGTGGTTTCCTGCTTCGCGGTCACGATCTTGTGGATGATCAGGCGCTGATACCACGGGGCCTGCACCGTGAAGAAAGCCCACGCTTTCGCCCTGGCGCGGAATTTTTTTCCGTAGGCAGAGGGGAGTTTCCTTCCAGGATTTTCGAAGGAAGCGATGCCGGTTCTTTTCGGATCGCGCAGGGCGTAGGCGGCGAGACCGGCGGCGTGCATTTTACCCGCGGCGGTGAGGCGCGCGACGTGGGCGACGTTGAGGTTACTCCAGATACTGCGGCGCTTCCGGGGCGTGAACCGATGCGTGAAGCGGTCGGCGTCGATTTTGTGGACGAGGCCGTCGATCCAGCCGAAGCACAACGCTTCGTCGACAGATCCCGGGTAAGTGAGGCCGCCGCGGCCGGAGGCTTTTTTATAGAACCCAACCTGGAGCTCGGTCGCGGTCGCGTGATGGGTTTCCAGCCAGCGGCGGAACTCGGCGGCGGAGGCGAAGTGGACGACCTTCATGATTTTTTCGGCAACAGGAGTTCGAAGTAAACCAGTGGCACGCCGCGATAGCTGCCCCGTCCGACTTCGCGGTAGCCGCACTTCGCGTAGAAATCGCGGGCGCCCGCCGCGTGGTCGAACGCATCGAGAAAAATCGCGTCGGCCGGCCGGCGGCGCGCGAGCGTCGCGGCGTGATCGAGGCAGGCGCGCCCGACGCCGCGGCGCTGGAGATCGGGCGCCACCGCGAGCGAGAGGAGATAAAGCGGGCGCGCGACGTTCGTGAAATACGCGCGATCGATGGCCCAGGGTTTTTTGGTGGTGAGGCGGAACGTGGCGACGATGCGGCCGCGCCGGCGCGTGACGAAAACGGAGGAGGTGCGGAGATCGGAGAGCACGCCCTTTTCGGTGGTGTGGCCGGACCACCAACTGCGGCCGTGGCGGGCGGTGAGATCCTCGGCGGTCGCGTTACGCAGCGCGGCGACCGCGGGGGCGTCGGCGGGTGTGGCCGGATCGTGGCGGAGAGGCATGGGCTGGCGCCGTGCCGCCGCGTCAGTGTTCGCAGGGCGGCACCGACATTTCCGGCGGCGATTTTTCCGCCGGGGCCGACGTCGCGAGTGCGCTGGCGACCGCGGCGTGGAGGCGTTTGGTGCGCGCCCGATAGGTCATTACGACCCACGCCGCGAACGTGATGGCGCCGAGCGCCATCACGCCATCGATGATGCTGATGCGAAACGAGCGCACGTGCGCCAGATCCGCGGCGGCGGCGCGCAGCCTGGCTTCGTGGACGGCGACCGTCGTGCGCAACTGATCGATTGCTTGCTGTTTCTGCAAAAGCTCCAAGCGGGCCTCGAGTTCACTGGAGCGAAGCCGCGCGCGCTCGCTGGTGAGCTGTTCGTGCTCGGCGGCGGCGAGGCGTTCGGTGGCGAGGGCGGTGGCGTAGTCGCGCCGGGCTTCATGGACTTGCGCGAGGCTGATGTAATAGGCGGCGAGGATGCGGTGGCCGCCAATGGATTCCGCGAGCGGGCGCACCGCGACGAGGCGGGGAAGGGCTTCATCGGCCCGGCCGAGCCGGCGTAGGAGGCTGGCGATGGTGGCCACCGCGCGCACCTGACCGCTGCGATCGTTGTTCGCGATCCGGGTGGTGAGGACTTCCTCGTAGAGTTTGAGCGCGCCGGTCAGATCGCCGCGGGCGTCGGCAAGGTCGGCGATGTTGACGAGGGAATTGACGGCGTTCCACGGCCGGTTGAGTTTCAGCCAGTAGGCGCGGCTTTCCTCGAAGGCACGGAGCGCGGCGTCGTAGTGGTGAGCCCGCAGTTCGCTTAAGCCCACGGAGGTGAGGGCAAAGATGCGCACGTCCTCGTCGCCGGCGAGCTGGGCGAAGTGCAGTGCGCGCTCGGCGTGTTCCCGTGAACGCAAGTCGTCCTCCATCGTCTCGTAGATCTGGCTGAGATAACGGTGGCTTTGGGCGCGGACGCGATTGTCGTTCAGCGCATCGGCGTGCTCCAGGAGGCGCTGGGAATAGTCGAGCGCCGAATCGTTGTCGCCCATCAGCCAGTTGTCGTAGGCGAGGTGGCGGACGAACTGGACTTGATCAAGGAGCGTGCCGGAGCGGTCGGCGAGTTCGAGGCCCGCGCGGGACGCCGCGATGGCATCGGCAAAATTGGAGGCAGCGTAGGTGTCGCGATGGCGCTTTTCGGCGGCGTCCAGCCGGGCGCGCACCTCCGTGGGATCCGGCGCGGCAGAAGCGGGCTGGGCGCGCAGGCCGAGCACGGCCAAGGCACACCCAATGGCGAGATAAGAAGGGAACTTCCGCCAAGAAATCACCCTGTCTTGGAACCGTCTAAGTCAGTCGGGAGCGAGGTTTTTCGAGCGACGTGGGCCAGAAAAAACCCGGGAGGGGAGGAAGGTTGCGGATCGCAACGCAGCGACTGACCGAGACTGGGCGACGGGGTGGCTGGCGAACCGGAAAGGGCCGGCAGTATGCGTCACTACGTTGCGGGGCGATCTACGGACTCATCGGGCGCCCTCCGGCCTGGTGACCGGCAGAGCTCGGCGCCGGAAAATCTCGAAGACAGCCTCGTTGTAGGTAATCGCGCAGCCGTAGAACTCGCCGGCGGCAATGATGGACTCGGTGACGTTGAAGACTTTCACGAGTTGGTAATCGCGCAGCAACGAGGGAGAGGCCTTCATCTGCTCGACTTCGGTGGGCCGGGCGACGATCCAGTCGGGTTTGAGTTCTTCGGCGCCCTTGGCCCACAGATAATTCCCCCACGGGTAGCCGGGAACATGGCCAATTTTTCGGCGCGCCGCGACGACCTCAGGTGAAACCAAGCCGGGCCAGTCGAGCATCTTGCGCTGGCTGAAGTAGCCGATGTAGCCGAGCGGTTCCAGGTAGACGGTGGCTTTCTCGGAAACATTCTCCTTCAGCCACAGGCCGATGGCGCGGCGGTTGCCGTCGTCGATGACTTCCTGCTTGAGCTTCAGCGCGCGAAGCGAAAATGAGAAAATGAAGGTGAAGAAAAACAGCAGGGCCGCGAAGAGGCTGACGGACACGACGCTCGACCAGCGGGGAAGATATGCGGGCAGCGTGACGAACATCCGGACCAGCGCCAGAATACTGAGAAACGCCAGCGGCGGATAATACCACGGACACGAGGGCGCGAGCAGGCTCGCGTAGGTCAGGTAGCACAGCATGAGCAGCGAGCAGAGCGATGCCATGCGGCCCAGCCGATCGCGCGTTGGGAAGAGCCAGTAAGTGACGGCGGCGGACTCGAACGCGAAGGCCGCGTCGTGAATCCATGCGGGCCAGGTTGAGGGGCTGGGCGGCTGTTGAAAATCGTAGATCGCGGCGAGCGCGCCGCAGAGGCGTTCGGGGAGTTTGGTGATGCCGGACACGACCGGCGCAAACAAACCGAACGTCGAAGCCGGATAGTATTCCGAGCCGCCTTTCGCGGTGATCGTATGCGGGATGAACGAACCGTAGTAACTCTGTGCGAAAACCACCCACGGCACATAGAGCAGGACGCTCAGGCCGACCGAGCGCGCGAACGCCGCCAGAAATTCCCGCCGCGGGCGCTCACAGAAGGCGAAGGCGCCGCCCGCGAGCGCGAGCGCGTAGACGAATCCGTCGGGCCGCGTATACATGAGCCCGGCCAGGCAGACGCCCCCGAACCACGCGTCGCCGCGCGGCCAGCCGCGATACGCGAGCACGAAGACCGGGGCCAGAAATCCCAGCATCAGCCCCGCTTCCTGTCCGTTCATCGCAAAGGCCGTGGTCTTGATCTCGAGCACGACCAGCAGGGGAAAAAGCGCACAGAGGTGCCACCGCAGTTGCGCCGGCTCCTGGCCTTCGCCGACCACGCTGCTGAGGCAGACGAGCGCGAACAGCAGGGCGCCGAGCGACACGATGCGATAGAGGAACAGTGGCAGGAGGTAACTCTTCGCCTGCGCAATCCACGCGAACAGCGCGGGCAGGAGCGTGTTCAACGGCGACGTGAAACCGTGCACGCGTTCACCGGGCGTGAACACCAGACCCTGGCCCTGCACGAGGTTTTCGCTGTGCCGATACGTGATAAAAAAATCCTCCCACGCCTGGTTGGTGTAGAGCACAAACCCGAGGGGAACGAGCACGCCCAGCGCCAGCATGGCGGTGGTGAAAGGCCGCCGGTCGCGGAGAAATTCGCGCAGGCGGGGAAAGAATGCGTGTTCGGTGCCAGTCATGCCCACGCCTCCCGGTTACCTGAACCTCTTGGGCGCGGCACGATCAATTTGTGGCGGCTCAGCCGGCGCCTCACGATCCCGGTTTCATCGCGGCGGGGAATTCCGCGATGAACATGGCGCCTTCGCCGGGTTGCGACTCCACGCGGATCGTGCCGCCGTGCAGGCGGACAATCTCATGGGCGATCGAGAGGCCAAGGCCATGCGACGATTCGCCGGCGGTGGGATGAGCGGAGAGCGTCGCGAACGGCGTGAACAGCCGCGCGGCGTCGGCTTGGGAAAGACCCGGGCCTTCGTCGTGGACCGTGAGCGTCAAGGTGCTCTCGGTGCGCGTGAGGGCCAGCGTGATGGTCTTGCCGGGCGGGCTGAACTTGATCGCGTTGCTCACGAGATTGGTGACCACTTGGTGGAGTCGGTGGGCGTCTCCGGTCATGACCGTCGAGTTCGGCGCCGGGGGAAGAAACAAAATGATCTGGCGCTTCGCGTTCGCCTGCCAGCGCAACGTGCCGACGGCCGCATGCACTACCTCCGCGAAATCCATGGGCGCGGGGTGCAACTCCAGCTTGCCGGTTTCGAGGGCGGCGATGGTGAGTAATTCCTCGACCAGGCAGAGCACCCGCTGCGCTTCCGAGGTGATGACATCGACGTATTCCGCGCGCTCGGCGGACCTCGGATCGGTGCGCAACTCGGTGGCGAGATTCACAATATTACCCAAGGGCGTGCGAATGTCGTGGGTGGCGATGCCGAGGAAACGCGTTTTCATCCGGTCGGCTTCCTCGGCGGCTTCCTTGGCCACCTTCGTTTCGGCGAACACCCGCCGTTCCGCGCGCAGCTGCGTGCGCTGCAATTGCACAAAGGCGCCAAGCGCGACGGCGCCGGCGACGAGTCCCATGCCCAGGGCCAGCCGCACGGCCTTGACGCGGCCGAGTTCGGTGGCGGAGGCGAGCAGCTCCGCGTTCTTCGCATTCAACTCGGCCTGCTTGCGGGCCTGCTCGCCGCGCAGCAGGGCGATTTCCGTTTCGCGCCGGTCGGCGTCGTAGCGGGCGTTGAGCACGGCGATTTGCTGGCGGGATTTTTCGCCTACCACCGCATCATTTTGGACTTGGAATTTGCGCTGCGCGTCGAGCGCGTCGCGGGTGTCGCCCGCGGCCTCGTAGGCGATGGCGAGTTCCCGATAGGCGTTCGCCGCAGCGGCGGGGCCGCCGAGCGAAAGCCCGAGTTGCAGGGAGATCGTGAGGTGGTCGATGGCGTCTTTCGGGCGGCCCAGCTTCACCAGCACGCGACCAAGTTCGCGCTCGGCGTTCAGGCGATGGCGCGGCAATCCCAGCCGCTCATAGATCGCGAGGGCGCGGGTGCAGTCGGCTTCCCCGGTCGTGAGTTCGTCGCGCGTCGTGGCGAGGCCGGCGAGGTTCTGCAAGGCGTCGGCCACGCCGCGCTCGTTGCCCGCCTGTTCGTGCAACCGCCGGGAGTTTTCGTGCGCGACCCGCGCCTTCGCGCGATCGCCGTTCGCGGCGAACTCGTTGCCGAGCACCTTGTAGTAGTCGCCGAGCCGGCGCGCATCGTTGAGTCGCTCGGCCAGCCGGCGCGCCTGCTCCAGTTCGTCGCTGGCGCGGTCGGCCTGTTTGAGACTCTGGTAAAGGGTGCTGAAGCCGGTGTGGGCGTCGCAGAGCAGCGCGAGGTCGTTCACTTTTTCCGCCCGCCGGATCGCTTCGCGGAACGAGGCGGTCGATGCGGGATAATCGCCGAGACTCCATTCGGTGCGGGCGATGACGTAGTGGAAGCGGGCGCCAACGCGGTCGTCGGGGAGGGCTTCCGCTTCCGTCAGGCCGGCGCGGGCGAGTTCCATCGCCTTGGCGTAGTCGCCGCGCTGGCGATAGAGCGCCGCCTGCTGGGCGACTGCCGCCAGTCGCCCCGCCGGCGAGGTGGCGAGGTCGCGGGCCAGTTGGGCAGCGGTGAGCGCCCGCTCGATGTCGATTGGTTCCAGCCGATCGGACAGCTCCAGCAGGAGCGGGGGCCGCGCGGCTGGGGCGGTCGCGGCGATTTTCTTTTCGAGCGCTAAGATGTCCGCGGGCAATTGGGCCAGCGCCGGGGCGACGAGCAACGACGTCAACAGGCCCGCGCGCAGCAGCGCGCGACCACGACCAATCCAGCCAGCAAGCGACAGAAGCATCCGGACGCGTGAGATAGGTAAGCGTCGTCAAAGTGCAACAGCCTTCGTGTGACATCCGCCAGATGACGCACAATTAGCCGCGCTTTGACGCGTCCGGCTACTTGTTTTCGATCACCAGCGATTCGAGGAACGTCTTCAACTCCGCGTGGAGTTCTTCCGCGGGTCGATCACGCGTGAGGGAACCGTGCAGGTCAATCCACGTGCCCGCGCGCGTCAGCTCCGCCCGGATGTGAGACTGGGTGATCCCGGCCTCGGCCGTGTCGTAGTCGATCGTTTCCCAGTCGCCGACTTTGCCGTAGCGCACGTGGGCTGGCTCGGCCTGACCGCCGCGCTTAAGGCCATCAGCTTCGCCTTTCCAGAATGAGATTAAGTTCGAGTAGCGCGACGCCGACTCGAACCACCCCGAGGCCACCAGGCCGGTGTTGCTGCCGGTAAAATGGAAATAGCGCGGACTGGCCGTCCCGCCGCCCACGTTCGCGCGTTGCGGGGCCAGGCCAGCCGAGGGGATTTTCAAGGTCACGCGACTGGGCGGCACGTTCAGTTCGTAGAAGTCGTCCAGGTGCTGGACCCGGAGGAGGTCGGATTTCGCCGCCTGTAAGCGCAGGCTTTCCACGATGCGCAACATCTCAGCGGGAGCCGCGCTGTTCGGATCGTCGAACTGCATGGTGATCACGGCCATCGTGTTCGCGTCGAGCGAGGCGAACGCATTGCGCATGATTTTGAGATTCTCGGGCTCGGGCGGCTTGCCGACGAGAGACGCATCGGTGAGTTGGACATACCACCCGTGTCCCTGGCGGAGCTTGAGCGCGATCGGCGAGAACGTCTTTTCCACCGAATCGGGCAGGGCGTCCGCCACCATTTTTTCGAGGCGGTCTTTCGCCTCCCCGTGGGTCGGCGCAGTTTTGTCGGGGGGTAAAGCCACCAACGTGACTTGGAGCACGGCGGCTGACTTGGCGTCGACTTCCCCGCGAAAAGTGAATCCCACTTCGCCGCCCGCCGCTCCTCTGAGCGTCCAATTGGCGGGTGCGTCGACTGCGATTGTGCCGTGACCCGGCCAGGTAAATTCAACGGCCTGCGTGGTGGCAGCAAGCAGCGCAAGCATCAGCGCAGCGGGCAGGTAAAAGCGAAAGCTCATGCCACTGGGATGAAGGCTGAAACCCGCCGACCGGCGAGGTCATTTATGGCAGCCGGCGATTTTGTTTTCGGATCATGCCAGCCGCCCCGTTTCAATTCTGCTCGAGTGGCAGATCATGGAGCTGAATCTCGGGGTTCTTCTCGAGAAAATAGCGCATCGTCCACTCGTTCGGGAACAGCCCGACCGGATGATCGAGCTTGTCGGTGCCGAAGGCGACGCCGCTTGCGACGACGAGCCGCGTCAGATCGGGCAGCTTCGCGCCGGGCTCTTTCGGCGCGAGCCACTTCATCAGCGTCCACGGCGACGGATCGAGGCGCGATTCAGCGTTGTATTCGCTCTGCAGGCGGAACTGCACGACTTCGAATTGAAGGGGGCCGACGGCGGCGAGGAGCGTGGAACTCGTCATGCCCGCGCGCAGTGTGATCGATTGGACGACGCCTTCCTGCAGGAGCTGCTCCAGCCCGGCGCGGAATTTCTTCGCGTCGGACGGATTCGGGTTGGCGATGAACGTGAAAACTTCCGGCGGGAAGCGAGGAATCTCGTCGTAGAGAATGGTTTTGTCCGTGGTGAGCGTGTCGCCGATCCCCAGCACGTCGTGACCGACAAGGCCGATGACGTCACCGGGCCAGGCGACGTCGACGGTTTCGCGATCCTGGCCGAAAAGCTTTTGGGACGAGGAGAGGCGGATATTCCGGCCGCTCTGCGCGTGCGTGACAATCATGTCGCGCTCGAATTTGCCTGAGCACACGCGGACAAACGCGATGCGATCGCGGTGCTTCGGATCCATGTTGGCTTGGATCTTGAAGACGAAACCGGAGAATTTCGGTGACTCGACTGGAACGGTCCAGTTGTCGACCTTCGATTTCGGATTCTGGATCGAGACCGATTTGCGCGCGGCGGGCGGGACGGAGTCGTTGAGAAAACCGTCGAGCAAGAGCTGGATGCCGAAATTGTTCACCGCGCTGCCGAAGTAGACCGGCGTCTGCTGACCCGCGCGCACCGCCGCGAGATCGAACGGGTGGCCGGCTCCGTCCAGCATCTCCAGTTGCTCCTTCACCTGCGCGTAGGTGTAGTCGTCGAGTTTTTCGCGGACAATCGGATCGTCGAGGGAGGTGACGTTGACGGGCGCCTGATATTTTCCGCCCACGACGCGCTCGAAGAGGTGAACTTCCTGCGTGCGGCGATCGATGACACCCTTGAACGACGGGCCGTTGCCGAGCGGCCAGATGACCGGCGAGGACTGGAGACCGAGGACGGTTTCGAGTTCGTCGAGGAGTTCGAGTGCGTTGCGCGTGGGGCGATCGCACTTGTTCATGAACGTAAAGATCGGGACGCCGCGGCGGCGGCAGACTTCGAAGAGCTTGCGCGTCTGCGCCTCGACGCCCTTTGCGGCATCGATGACCATCAACGCGGCATCGACGGCGGTGAGCACGCGATAGGTATCCTCGGAAAAGTCCTTGTGGCCGGGGGTATCGAGGAGGTTGACGGCGAAACCGGTATAATCGAACTGGAGGACGGTCGAGCTGATCGAAATGCCGCGCTGTTTCTCAAGCTCCATCCAGTCGGAGGCGGTGGCGCGTTGATTTTTGCGGGCGGTGACCGTGCCGGCGAGATGGATGGCGTTGCCGTAAAGGAGGAATTTTTCGGTCAGCGTCGTCTTGCCCGCATCAGGGTGCGAGATGATCGCGAAGGTGCGACGGCGGGCGATTTCCTGGGCGACGGTGGGCATGAAAGGGCGAGAGGGAAGAGAGAAGCGGAGAGCGAGGGAAGCGCGAAGTTTAACCGGCGGGGAAAGCGTGAATGGGATCGCCGCGAGGTGAAAATCTTGTCGTTTTTCCGCACTGCCTCATTCCATGAAGAGGCGGTCGAAGCGGCGACGCGGCCCTTTGGCTGGATTGGTCAGGTTTATCGCGCGTGGAGCGACGATCGTCTATTTCTCGGGCCGCACCAAAGTGCGAAAGACCTGCGCGGTTGCCGTAAAGCCGGGATCGATTCCGACGGGCCGAAAAAATCTTACTTCCGATCCTTCAAGCGCCGGACAAATTTCAGGCCGGAGTAGGTGTCGTTGACCGAGCATACCTTGATGTCGACGAGGCCGGTCGCAAGCAGGGTGTCGCGCACGACGTTCTCGCGGAGATCGCTGGCGACGCCGCTCGCCAGCTTCGGCCACGCGATCCACAGCACGCCCGCCGCCGGTAACTTTTTGATCAGCGCGGGGACGTGCGAGGCGAGGACCTTGAGATCGGCCGCGAAGAAAACGATGAGGTCGATCGCCTTGGCGCGGGGCGCAACGGCCACGGCGGAAGGTGGCAGCGTGGGCAGCTCCTTGAGAAAATCGACCGGCGCGCCGATTAGGAGGTAGCGCGTGTTGTCCTTGAAACCGAGTTTCTGCGCGAGCGGGGTGGCGGAGTAGGCGGGCATTTGGGGTTGGATTTTCCGCCCACGGTGTCGATGTCGGGGCGATGAAGGCAATTCTACTGTGGCCGTTTACCGCGGCTTGGTGTTTGTCCTCGGCGTCGTCACTGCGATGACGGCGCTGCGGGAAATCGGCGAGCCGGAGCGGCCGGAAGATTATTGAGCGGGCGATTTTTTCGTCGCGGCGCGCCGCAAACCCGTAACCGTGGGCGGCGTGTCTGCCACGCCTACGCTCAAACTCAAACCCAACGCCAAGCCCCGCGTGCTCTCGGGCCACCCGTGGGTGTTCGCGAACGAAGTCGAGGCGCTGCTGCCCGCGACGCATGACGGCGAAGTGGTCGAATGCCGCGATCGCGCGGATCGATTCCTCGGCAGCGGCATCTACAATTCGAAATCGCAGATCGTGTGGCGGCGCTTCAGCCGCGAGCGGGCGGCGCTGAATGGCGCGTTTTTGCGCGGCGCGATTGAGCGCGCGGTGGCGCGGCGTGATGCCGCGGCGAACCGACGGCTCGTGTGGTCGGAGTCGGATGACTTGCCCGGCCTGGTGGTCGATCAATTTGGCGACGCGCTCGTGGTGCAAATTCAGACGGCGGCAATGGAGGCGCGCTCGGTGCTCGTCGGCGATGTGCTGGCAGAGGTCGTGAAGCCGGCTGAAATTATTTTCCGCAACGACGCACCGATTCGGCGGCTTGAGGGCTTGCCGCTGGAGGTGCACACTCGCTCGGGAAAACCGTGGGAGCCGCGCTGGGTGACGATCGACGGCTTCGACTACTGGCTCGATTTGCAGAGCGGGCAGAAGACGGGATTCTACCTCGACCAGCGTCCGCAGCACGCGGCGGTGGCGAAGTATGGCGCGGGCAAACGCGTGCTCGACGCGTTCTGCAACCAGGGCGCGTTCGCCTTGCATGCGGCACGCGCCGGTGCGCGCGAAGTGCTCGGGCTCGACAGCGCCGAGGACGCCATCGCCGCCGCGAAGCGCAACGCCGAGCGTAACGCCGTCGCCGGCACGACGAAATTCGAAGTCGCGAACGTGTTCGACTGGTTCAACGACCCGGTCCGCGCGGGTGACGGCCTGTGGGACGTAATCGTGCTCGACCCGCCGCCGTTCGCGAAATCGAAGAGCGCGCTCGAGGGGGCGTTGCGCGGCTACAAGGAAATCAATCTCCGCGCGCTGCAGCGGCTCGCGCCGGGCGGCATCCTCGCCACTTACACCTGCTCGCACCACATGCAGGACGCGGAGATTCGCGGTGTAATCGCCGATGCGGCGACGGACGCGAAGCGCAAGGTGCGCGTCGTCGAGTGGAGTCACCAGCCGCCGGATCATCCGGTGCTCGTGACGATGATGGAGAGCGAATATCTCCGCGGCTACATCGTGCGCGCGGAGTGAACGGGGTTGGGGGCGGAGCCTGCGCCTCTGTGCGCGGCCCACGTTTCTGCGAGTCCACCGGGCCGGACCTAGATAGGCGGCGCTTGAACAATGCCGCCCGATCGCGAAGAGTGACGTCATGGTCAGACCGACGAACGCCTTGATTGTCGAAGACGAGCCGCATGTGCGCGCGTTTGTGCGCATGTTGTTGAAGGAGGCCGGCATCACGCAGACGTGGGAGGCCGGCGATGGCGCGCAGGGACTCGCGATGGCCGCGGAGCACCAGCCCGAGTTGGTGATGCTCGACATCAATCTGCCGATGATGAACGGCATCGAGGTGCTGAAGTCGCTGCGCGAGCAGCGCCCGGAGCTGCCGGTCATCATGATGTCGTCGCAGAGCTCGATGAAGACCGTGCTCGAGTGCGTGAAACAGGGCGCGGTGGCCTATATTTTGAAGCACAGCCCGCCGGCGGAAGCGCTCGCGATGCTCCGGGAGGCGCTCGATGGCCTCGCGGACGACAGTGCGGACGCACCGGCATAAGCGCAGTTAAAGTCCGGGACGATTCAGCCGATAAACGCGGGTGGGGAACGATCACGTCGCACTGCACCACTGCGTCAGTCCGGTCGGCCCTCGGGCACCTCCCGAAGTTGATCGCGGATCACGGAGGGCAAAAACCCATCTCGTTTATGCCCACTCTGCCGGGTGCGAAGTGCTACCGTTGGTTCTTTTCCAAGTCGCGGCGGTAGGCGCGGAGTTCGTCGAGCTCTTTTTGCAGTTCGGCTTTCTCCTTCTTGTCTTTCGTATGCGCGATGGCTTCGAGGAGATCGCCTTCCTCTTTCAAGATGCGGACGCGCTCGGAGGCGTTGCCGGCGCGGTAGTCGGCGGATTGGCCGCCGAGCATTGAAAGCTTTTTGGAGATCTCGGAACCGTTGAGCGCCTTGTCGAGCTGGGTGGGCTTGGCGAGTTTCTCCTCGCGCGCGATTTCCTTCTGCTTTTCCGCGAGCTGCACGTCGAGGACGGTGATGCGGGATTTCGTCACCTCGACTTTCGGCAGGACAGCGGCGGGCTGCGCGGCGGCCTTGGCGTTGGCGGCCGTCGCGTCAGATTTCCGTTCCACGGGCTTCGCCACTGGCGCCGCCGCTGACGGTTCGACTGGCGCAGCGGGCATGAGTTTCGATTCCTTGTCCGGCTTTGCGGGAGTGGCCGGTGCCGGAGACTTGGCGGCCGCGGCGGCTTTCCGTTTCGCGTCTTCCAGCATGAGCGCCTTCATCGTTTCCTTCGGCTCGGGCTTGGCGCCGGTTTCCTCCGCGGCGAACGCGAAGGACCCGGCGAAAAGTCCGAGGGAAACGAGAAGGGGTTTCATGGGTTGCGGGTAGGGACTCCTCTCCGAGACGTCCCGGCGTTAATTTGCCACCAGGATGACCGCGGCGCAAGTCGCGCTGGAACTCAGGGCGGCAGGAGAGCCGTCCCTCCCTCAATTACATCTTGCCGCCGTAGATCGCGCTGGCGCCGAGCTCTTCCTCGATGCGGAGGAGCTGGTTGTATTTCGCGACGCGATCGGTGCGGCAGAGCGAACCGGTCTTGATCTGGCCGGCGTTGGTCGCGACGGCGATGTCGGCGATTGTGACGTCCTCGGTCTCGCCGGAGCGGTGGCTGATGACGGCGGTGTAGTTCGCTTCTTTTGCCATCTCGACAGCGTCGAGCGTTTCGGTGAGCGAACCGATTTGGTTCACCTTGACGAGAATCGAGTTCGCGGTCCCGGTCGCAATGCCCTCGGCGAGGAACTCGGTGTTCGTGACAAAAAGATCGTCGCCGACGAGCTGGACCTTGTCGCCGATGGCGACGGTGAGTTTCTTCCAGGTTTCCCAATCGCCTTCGGCGCAACCGTCCTCGATCGAGATGATGGGGTATTTCGCGACGAGCTTCTTGTAGAAATTGACGATGTCGTCGCCGGTGAGGACTTCGCCGGTCGATTTTTTGAAGACGTATTGCTTCTTTTCTTTGACGTAAAATTCCGAGGCGGCGACGTCGAGGGCGAGGTTGATGTCCTTGCCGAGTTTGTAGCCGGCGTTCTTCACGGCGAGCGAGATGACATCGAGTGCCGCCTCGGCCGACTCGAGCTTGGGCGCGAAGCCGCCTTCATCGCCGACGGCGGTGGCGAGGCCTTTGTCCTTGAGCACTTTTTTCAGCGAATGGAAAACTTCACAGCCCATGCGGAGCGCCTCGGAGAAGGTTTTCGCGCCGGTCGGCATGATCATGAATTCCTGGAAATCGATCGGGGCGTCGGAGTGCGCGCCGCCGTTCATGATGTTCATCATCGGGACGGGGAGGACCTTCGCGTTCGGGCCGCCGATGTATTTGTAGACGGGCTGGCCGAGGGCGGCGGCGGCGGCCTTGGCGGCGGCGAGCGACACGCCGAGGATGGCGTTGGCGCCGAGCTTGGCCTTGGTCTTCGTGCCATCGAGCTTGATCATCGCGTGGTCGACGCTGACTTGGTCGCACGCATCGAAGCCAATGAGGGCGGGGGCGATTTTGGTCTTCACGTTGGCGACGGCCTTGAGCGTGCCCTTGCCGCCGTAGCGGGCCTTGTCGCCGTCACGCAGCTCGATGGCCTCGTGCTCGCCGGTGCTCGCGCCTGAGGGCACGGCAGCGCGGCCGAGGGCGCCGGAGGCGAGGCGCACGTCGACCTCGACGGTCGGGTTGCCGCGGGAATCGATGATCTCGCGGGCGGTGATGGCGGTGATGGTGGTGTTCATGAGGAAGTGTGACGTGTGACGAGTGACGAGTGTCGTGTGACGAGCGCACACGGAAAGGTAAGTGAAGCACGCGGCGCGCCGAGGTGAAGGCGAAAGTGCGTCACGATATCGGGGCACAAAAAAACCTGCGCGCAGGGCGCAGGACGAACGGTGCGGGCGCGGACCGCTTAAAACGGCGCTTTCGAGCGGCCCAGCGTGTGCAGGAAGCGGCGAAAGGCGCTCAGCGTCTTCGGCCGCGACGATTGGGGAATCTGATCCGCGAAACCGCGATCGAGCGCGAGTTGCGCGACGGTCATGCCGTCGTAGTTGCGCGTGGCCACCCGCGTAGCGGTGAGCAATTCGTCCGGCAGCTGATTGAGGTGGCCCTCGAAGGCGGCGGCATGCAGCGGGGTGTCGCCGTTGTCATTGCGCGTCAGCAGCAGATCGGCGGTGAGCTGCGCGCGCGGAATTTTTTCGAGCTGGCCGGTCTCGGCGGCGGCGTGGATGGCGGTGAAGCCGCTCTTGCTCGCGAGCACGAGATTGTCGTGGGTGAGAAATTGCGCGGGGATTTGCTCAAGATGACCCGAGATGGCGGCGGCGTGAAACACGGTGTCGCCGGCGCTGGTCAGTTCGCGCAGCGCGGCTTCGGTGAGCAACGCGGTCGGGATCTGCTCGAAATGGCCGTTGAATGCCGCGATGTGGAGCACGGTTTCGCCGCTGATGTTTTTTTCGTTCAGCGTGGCGGCAGTGATGAACGGCGCCGGCACGCGGTCGATGGTGCCGTTCTCGGCGGCCTCGTGCAGGAGGGTGTTGCCGACATCGGTGCGGCGCCCGAAGACCTCCGGCGTGAGCAGCGCGGGCGCAATTTGATCGAGATGGCCGTTGGCGGCAGCGAGGTGAAAGACGGTGTAGCCGGCATTGCTGCGCGTCGCGAGCGACTCGGCCGTGAGCAGATCCTCTGGCACCTGATCGAGGTGCCCGCCGATCGCCGCGTGGTGGAGCGGCGAATAGCCGGCGTCGTTTTTCACCGTGAGCGTTTCCGCGGTCAGCAGGATCGGAGGAATCTGGAGCAGATAACCCGACTTGGCTGCGACGTGCAGGGGCGTGTTGCCGGCAGCATTGGGCGCAGTCAGCGCCTCGGTCGTAAGTTCGGCCGGCGGGATGCTGGCCAGCGTGCCATGCCGGGCGGCGGCGTGCAGGTCGAAGATTTCCATCGCGGAGCCCGAGGCAATTCCGCGGACAGGGACGAAGCAATCAAAAGCGGCGGCGTAATTACACGCACCATTCGGTTTGGATTTGCCATCCCGCGTGCCAAAAACAGGATGAGACGGATGTCCGCCGTCCTCCCGAATTCGCCACCGCCCGGGACCGCCCCGAAAGACGCCGTGCTGCTGGTCGACGACGAGCAACCGCTGCTCGACGTATTTCGCGCCGCGTTGTCGCCGAGATTCGAGATCACAACCGCGAACACGGCCCGCGAGGCCGATCTTATTCTGCACAAGAAAAGTTTCAAGGTCGTCGTGGCCGATCACCTGATGCCCGGCGGCAACGGCATGAATTTTCTGACCCGGGCCCGCGAAGATTTCCCGCACATGCAGCGTATCCTGGTCACCGGCTACATGAAGCCGGAGATGCTGCTCCGTAGCGTGAACGAGGCCGCACTGTTCCGCTACCTGCTCAAGCCGGTGGCGATCGCGGAATTAATCTCCGTCGTGCAGGATGCCGCGAAGGCGCACGACGCCGCCGTCGCGTCCGCGAAGAAAAAGTAAGCGGCGTCCCGCCATGACCAACCGCCGCCCCAGTCCGCCCCGCCGGGCCGTGGTGCTGATTGTGGATGACGAGGAGCCGATTCGTGCAGTGCTCACGCTTGGGCTCAGCCGGCATTTCGATGTCGAGTCCGCGCCCTCCACCCAGGAGGCCGAGCGGATGCTCGCGACGCGCGAGTTCGACGTGATCGTGTGCGACCATCTGATGCCGGAGGAGGAAGGCCTGCCATTTCTCGTCCGCGCCCGCGAACGATTTCCGACGGTGCAGCGGATCCTTTTAACCGGCTACATCAACCCCGAGTTGCTGTCGCGCAGCACCGAGATTGCGGGGCTCGCGGGCGTGCTGATGAAGCCGGTGGCCACGGACGAATTGGTTGAAACGATTCGGATGGTGCTGCCGCGGTGAGGTAGGACGCGTGATCCCGAACGCGCCGTCACGATTGGGGTAGTTCAGCTCGCTTGCGCGCGCCGCCATCTGCGCCCGGCCGCGGGCTGTTGCCGCGGCGGATTAGGGGTAATCCGTGTTACCTTGTTAATTTTGCGCGCAGATACGGCGCGGTCGGGCTGCGTTTGACTTTGAGCAGGCCCGCGAGTTCGCCCTGGTAAATCAGCTCGCCACCGTCGGGTCCGCCGACCGGACCGAGTTCGACGATGTAGTCCGCCTCGGCGAGCAGATCCAAGTGATGCTCGATCACGACGACAGTGTGGCCTTGATCGACGAGCGAGTGCAGGACGCGGATGAGTTTTTCGCAGTCGCTCAAGTGCAGTCCGATGGTCGGCTCCTCGAGCAGGTAGAGATTGCGCGGCTGCAGCCCGTAGCGACGGTCGCGATAGGTCGCGAGGCCGGTGGCGAGTTCAGTGACGAGCTTGAGCCGCTGCGCCTCACCGCCGCTGAGCGTCGAGGAACTCTGGCCCAGCGAAAGGTAACCGAGTCCGCAATCGATCATCAGTTTGCAGACATGGGAGAGCTGCGAATGAAAATCGAAAAACGGCGCCGCCTCCTCGAAGGTGAGCCGCAGCACCTCGCCGATCGATTTTCCCTTCCACATGATGTCGGCGAGCTCGGGACCGTAGCGCAACCCGCGGCAATCGTCGCACGGCAGGTAGGTGTCGGGCATGAACGCCATCTCCAGCTTGATCCGGCCCGCGCCTTCGCAGGTCGGGCAGCGTCCGCCCGCCGTGTTGAAGGAGAAACGCGACGCCGTGTAGCCCCGCATTTTCGCCTCGGGCAGCGACGCAAAAAACTGCCGCACGAGATCGAAGATGCCGAGGTAGGTCGCCGGCGTGGAGCGCGGCGTTTTCCCGATCGGCGATTGATCCACCTCGATGACCGAGCGGAAGGCGCTCGCGTTGAGGAGCTCCGCGAAGGGCGGAGTCGAAGCAGCATCGGAAACGAAACCGGTGGCCTTGGTGAACTCACGGCCGGTGAGTTTTTTCTTCCGGTTTTTGATCGCATGGGCGACAGCGGGGTCGAGCAGATCGCGGAAGAGCGTGGATTTCCCGGCACCGCTCGGGCCCGCGATCATGATGAGCCGGCCGGGCGGCAGGCGGAGATCGAAGCCCTTGAGGTTGCGGAAGCGGGCGGCGTTGAGTTCGAGCCAGGGGTTTTTCCCGGAGGCGGGTTCGAGTTTCCGATATTCGCCGCGCAGCGGATGCACGATGCCCTTCGCGAGGAAGAGGCCGGTGAGCGATTGCGGGCTGGCGCGAATTTCCGCGGGCGTGCCCTGCGCCAGAATCGCACCGCCATGAACGCCCGCCGCCGGCCCGAGATCGATGATCCGATCGGCGCGGGCCATGAGTTCGTCGTCGTGCTCGACGACGAGCACGGTGTTTCCCTTGTCGCGCAAACTCTCGAGCGTCTCGATCAGCCGCTGGTTGTCGCGCGCGTGCAGGCCGATGCTCGGTTCGTCGAGGACGTAGAGCACGCCGGCGAGATTGGTGCCGAGCTGAGCGGCGAGTCGGATGCGTTGGGCTTCACCGCCCGAGAGCGTTTCGGTCGGGCGTTCGAGTGCGAGGTAGCCGAGACCCACGTGATCGAGGAATTTCAGGCGCTCCTCGATCTGCGGGACGATGTCCTGCGTGATGAGTCGGCCGCGGGCATCGAGGTCGAGCGCGCGAAGCGTGGCGAGCAACCGGGCCGGAGTGAGCGCGAGTAGCGCAGGCAGTGAGATCGCGGGCTGCTTCGCCGTTGCGCGGAGGGGAAGCTTCACTGAGCGACCGATACGATTGAGCCGGGCGCCGTGGCAATCCGGACACGGCGAGCCCTCGTCCGACAGATCGTCGGTCGAATCGACGCCGAACGCGCGGAGCTTCGCGAGCGGATCGGAATTTTCCTCGTCGTCGTCCGGCACGAGCATCCACGGAAAGATCCGGCCGTGTCCCCGGCAGGTCGGGCACCAGCCCCGCGGCGAGTTGAACGAAAAATTCTTCGGATCGAGTTCGGGAAAACTTTCGCCGGTCTCGATGTCGGTGCGCGTGGTCGAGAACCACGAGAGCACTTCGCCCTGCGGTGTGAGCAGGAAGCACGCGCCTTTGCCGACCTTCAGCGCGCGGGCGAGGACGTCCGTCGGCTTCGTTGGGGACGGCTCTCCGAGCGGTCCTGCGTTTGAGCCCCGATTTGTCCTGGAACTCAGGCCGCCTCGGAGAGGCGTCCCCACCTTCAGGTCGCCGACGACGACTTCGATGTCGTGCTCCTTGTAGCGATCGAGTTTCTGGAAGGCGTCGACGCGCGTGAGCTTCCCGTCGGCGCGCATGAGTTCGTAGCCCTGCTTGGAAATCCACGTCGCGATCGGTTGGTGGTGGCCTTTGCGTCCGCGGATGAGCGGGGCGCAGAGATAAAGGTGTTTCGCTTTTTTTGCCTTGGGCGTGGCGAGCACGCGCGCGAGCAGCGTTTTCAACTGGCCGACGGAAAGCGGCTGGACGGGTTTGTCGGTGTCGGGGTGATGCTGCACCCCGAGGCGCGCGTAGAGCAGGCGAAGGTATTGCGCGACCTCGGTGATGGTCGCGACGGTGGACTTGCGCGAACCGCGCGTGACGCGCTGCTCGATCGCGACGGTCGGTGGAATCCCCGTGAGCAGATCGACGGCGGGGCGGGGGAGTTGCTCGACGAATTGACGGGCATAGGGCGACATCGATTCCATGAAACGCCGCTGGCCCTCGGCAAACACGATGTCGAATGCGAGGGTGGATTTGCCCGAGCCCGAGACGCCCGTCACGACCGTGAGCTGGCGATGCCCGATTGAGAGCGAAATGTTTTTGAGGTTGTTTTCGCGCGCCCCGGTGATCGTAAGATTGCCGCTCGGGAGCGTGCGGGGGGCTGGGTAGGGCGCGGCGTCTTCGGCGGCGAGCTGAAGTTTTTCTTCACCCGCGAGCGCGTCGCGGAGAAAAAGCGAGGTCTCGGTTCTGGCCGCGGCAACGTGTTCGGGGGTGCCTGCGGCGACGATACGGCCGCCGTTCGCGCCGGCATCGGGACCGACTTCGAGAATCCAGTCGGCGGATTTCAGGACATCAAGGTTGTGCTCGATGACGATGACGCTGTGGCCGCGATCGACGAGGGCTTGGAGGACGGCGAGAAGGCGTTTGACGTCGTGGCGATGCAGTCCGGTGGTCGGTTCGTCGAGGAGGAGCAAGGCGCCCGGTTCAATGTTCGATTTGGGATTTTCGATTTGGGATTGAGTGGAATCGCCGGTGAAGGTGCCGAGGTAGCGGACCAGCTTGAGACGCTGCGATTCGCCACCGCTGAGCGTGTTGAGCGGCTGGCCGAGCGTGAGGTAGCCGAGACCGACGGAGTCGAGGGAGGCGAGACGTTGCTGGATTTCCGGGTGCTCGGCGAAGAGCGCCAGCGCGTCGGCGACCGGCGTGTTGAGCAGATCGGCGACGGAGCGGCCGTTCCACTGGATCGCGAGGACCTCGGGCTTGAAACGGCGCGACTCGCAGACCGGACACGGGACAAACACGTCCGAGAGAAACTGCATCTCGACGCGCTCGTAGCCGAGGCCGAGACAATGTTCGCAGCGGCCGTCGCCGCTATTGAAAGAAAAAGAGGACGGGCTGAAACCCGCTTCCAGAGCGGCAGGCGTGGTCGCGTAGAGCTCGCGGATGAGCTCCCACGCCTCGGTATACAGCGCGGGATTGGAGCGCGGCGTGCGCGACAGCGGCGACTGATCGACGAGGACGATTTCGCCGAACTCGGCGTCGCCGGAAATTTTTTCGATTGCGGCGGGATCCTCGGTGAGCTGCAGGCGCTGCGCGAGGAGGCCTTGGTAGATGACGTTGTCGAGCAGGGTGGATTTGCCGGAGCCGGAAACGCCGCTGAGGCAGACGAAGCGGCCCAGCGGGATCGCGACGTCGAGGTGGTGGAGATTGTGTTTGGTGACGTTGTGAAAACGGAGCCAGGGCGTCCGCGGGGAGTGACCACTGTCCAATGACCACGGTCCAATGGGTCGGCGTTGCGCGGGGGTGGGAATGGTCTCGCGGCCGGAAAAATATTTTCCGGTGATGCTCGCGGGCGCGGTGAGCATAGCGGGCACCGTGCCTTCGAACACGATGTGGCCGCCGCGGCCGCCGGGCTCGGGGCCGACCTCGATCACGTGATCGGCTGCGCGGATCATCGCCTCATCGTGCTCGACGACCACGACGGTATTGCCGGCGTCGGTGAGCGTGCGGATAATCGCGATGAGCCGGTGGATGTCGCGCGGATGGAGGCCGACGCTGGGTTCATCGAGGACGAAGAGCGTATCGACGAGCGAGGTGCCGAGGCACGAGGTGAGGTTAACCCGTTCGACTTCGCCGCCGGACAGGGTCTTCGACGAACGATCGAGCGTGAGGTAGCCGAGGCCGACCTGCGCGAGGTAGCGTAGGCGCGTGAGAATGGATTCGTAAGCGAGCTCCGACTGGCGATCGCCTTGGCGCGGACGGGCGTCGGCGAGACCGGTGAGCAGATCGGAAACGGGCAACTGGTAGAGCTGGGGCAGGGTGAAGCCGCGCCATTTCCAGCAGAGGGCTTCGGGCTGGAGTCGCTGGCCGCCGCAATCGGGGCACGGATTGTAGGCGCGGTAACGCGCGAGGAAAACACGCACGTGCATCTTGTAGGTCGTCTTCTCCAGCCAGCGGAAGAAGCCCTTCAATCCATACCAATATTGCGGCCACTTCTTGCCATGCTCGTCGCCATAGCCGGGCTCGCCATCGACCACGAAACGCTGCTGCTCGGTCGTGAGCGAGGCGAACGGAACGTTCGTCGGAATTTTTTTCTTCTTCGTGAAGACGAGCAGATCTTTTTTTGACTCGCCGTAGATTTCGCTCTCCCAGCATTTGATGACACCGTCGTCGATCGAACGCGAGAGGTCGGGCATCGCGAGGCGGTAGTCGATTTCGATCACGCGGCCGAAGCCGCGGCATTTCGGGCAGGCGCCGAGCGGGGAGTTGAAGGAGAAAAGCGGGGGCGTCGCCGCGCGAAACGTGCGGCCCGTCTTCGGCGAATGCAGGCCGCGCGAGAAATGGCCGGCGGTGGCGAGCGTGTCGGCGGCGAACAGATAAACCTGGCCCTTGCCGAAGTGCAGCGCGGTCTCGATCGCCTCGAGCGCGCGGGATTGGTGCGCGGCTTCGAGGGCGAGGCGATCTTGCGCGACGAAGAGGTCGGTGGCGTTCGCGAGCGGTTTCGCGTTGGCGAGGAGGTCGTCGATCTTGTGGACGGCGAGGGACGAAGCAGGCGGGCCGCCCGCGCTCCCCAGCACGCGAACATAGCCTTGGTTTTTGAGATTCGTGAGAATCTCGGGCCACGTGAGGTTCGCGGGTTTGGTGACCTTGAAGCCGATGATGATCGCTTTGCCTGGGTGAGCGACGACGGACTTTTCCCAGATGGTCTGCGGATTGTCGTCCTCCACTTTTTCGCCGGTGGCGGGATCGAAGCACTCGGCGACGTGGCTGAACCAGACTTTGAAGAAATCCGTGAGCTCCGTCATCGTGCCGACGGTCGAGCGCGAGGTCTTGACGGTGTTGCTCTGCTGAATCGCGATCGACGGGCGGATGTTTTCGATCGAGTCGACCTTGGGTTTGTCGAGGAGGTCGAGGAATTGGCGGGTGTAGGCGGAAAACGTCTCGACGTAACGGCGCTGGCCCTCGGCGTGAAGTGTGTCGAAGACGAGGGAGGATTTGCCCGCGCCGCTCAGGCCGGTGACGACGACGTAGCGCCCGAGCGGTAAATCGAGATCGAAGCCCTTGAGGTTGTTCTGACGGACACCGCGGAGGCGGATGCACTCGGGTTTCGGAGCGGCGACAGCGAGAGATTCAGAAATTCTTTTAACCACGGACCGACACGGATGAACAGGGACGTTTGGAATGCAACTCGGAGCGAGGCGACCGCAATGTCTCCTGACAGGACGGTGTCAGGAGAGCGGGTCGATGGGGACGAGTCCGTTCATTTCGCCATGACCGGCGCGGAGTTTGTCGCGGTGCGCGTCGGAGCGAGCGCCAGGCGGAAGCCGCTGCCGCCAAAGTTTAGTCCCTGCCACGTGCGACTGGCGGAACGGCACTGGCCCGCGCTGGAACTCCACCCGCCGCCGCGAACGATGCGTGACGAGCCACTCGACGGCCCGCTGTAATCGGTCATGGGGTCGGTCACGGCGCCCCCCGGATAGCCGCTGTAGCCGTCGGCACACCACTCGATGACATTGCCGTGCATATCGTAAAGTCCCCACGCGTTCGGGAGTTTTTGCGCGACGGGATGAGTTTGCCCGCCGCTGTTGAGTTCATACCACGCCAACGCCCCGATTTCGCCGGCAAACGCCCCGGTTGTGCCGGCGCGACACGCGTATTCCCACTGCGCCTCGGTAGGCAAGGTATACTCGTAACTTTCCGGCAAGCGCCCGACCGCTCGCTCGCGATCGGTGAGCTTCCGGCAAAACTCCATCGCCAGCACCCACGACACGCGCTCGACGGGCCGGTCGGAACCCTTGAAGCGGCTGGGCCGTGGCACGTTTTCCATGACGGCCTGCCACTGCTCTTGGGTAACCTCGGTGCGGCCCAGCCAGAATCCGCGCGAGATTGTCACGCGCGTATCGTTGTCACTGCCCTGAACGGCGCTCATGACAAACGTTCCGCCGGGAATCCACAACAGCGCGAGGTCGCCGCTGCCACAGGTGAAACTGGCCCCCGCCTCGGGCCGGCGGTTCTCAATCGGGACGAGATGAGACGCGGCGGGAGGCACGTTCGGCGCCGTGGCATCGCCGCGCGTCCGATCGAGCGCGGCGGCAAATTTGGCCCGCAGCTCGTTGAGGCGTTCGTCGGCGGGGTAGAGCGTGATGAGCCGGTCGATCGCGCGGATCGCGATTTCGAACTTCCCTTCCTGCGCAATTTGCAGGATCGGGGAGAGATCGGGAGCGACGGCGGGTTGGGCGGCGCGGAGCACCGCGCACACGCCGAGCAAGAGGGCGATACGTTTTCGTCCAAGCGGGTTCATACCGGGTAGATCCAAGCGCGTGAGACTACCGGTGCGCCGCAAGTTGCGCCAAGTCCGAAACCGTCGCGGCGGAAAACATTTGTCAGTGGCTTCGACTTGCCGCCATTAACGCTCGCCTCATGAGTCTCCGTCGAAGCGCCTTTTCGCCCGGCCGCATCTTTCGCGTCGCCGCGGGCTGCGCGCTCGGATTGGCCGCCGGGCACGGGGCGGCGGCGGCGCCCAACGAACTGGGTCATCCGATCCTGCGCCACTATACGCCGGGGGAACATTTATTTGGCCTCACGAGCGTGACCATGACGCAGGACACGACGGGCACGATGTATCTGTCCAACGAGGGCGATCTACTTTCCTTCGATGGCGCGCACTGGGACTACCATCGCCTGCCCACTGAATCGGCGGGCGTGCGGGAATTCGCGGTGACCGATGAGGGCACGATTTTTTACGCGGGTGCGGGCGTGCTTGGTTTCGTGAGCGGCGCCGGCCCGAGGGCCGCGTGTGTTTCGCTGGTCGACCATCTGCCCGCGGCCCAGCGCAACGTCGATGAACTCTTCCACGCGGCGGCGCTGGGCCGCACGGTCTATTTTTCCGACGAAAACCGGATTCTCATCTGGCGCGACCTCCGGTTTAGGGTCGTGCCGTTTGCCACGCCGCCGCAGTCGCACGGTGCGCGGTTCCACCGGGTCGGCGACACGCTCTACGTGACCGCGCTCGGCCGGGGTTTGGGTCGCATCAAAAATGATGGCGTGGAAATGGTCGCGGCCGATCCGGTCTGGCGGGAAAACCAAATCATCTCGGTGGAGGCGGGCACCGGTGGTTCGCTCGTGGTGCTCACGGCCGAACACGGCTTTTTTCAACGGAGCGCCGACGGTCGGGTGGCGCCGCTGCCGGTCGACGCGAATCGCTGGCTCGCGGGGAAGCGGATCTTTTGCGCGCAGCGGTTGGCGGACGGTTCCCACGTCGTCGCCTTTTCGGCGGCGAGCGGCGACGGTGGCATGTCGTTCGCGCCGGACGGCCGCTACCTCGGGCCCATCGACACCTCGATCGGTTTGGCGGTCAAGACCGTGCGCGGTTTTTTTTGCGACCGGGAAGGCGGGTTGTGGGTGGGCACGGAGGCGGGCGCCGCGCGGCTGGAGTGGCCGTCCCCGGCGACGGTGTTTGATGCCGTCAATGGCCTCGGTCAGGGCCCGGTCAATGATATCGTGCGCCGCGACGGCGTGCTCTACGCCGCCACCGCGGAAGGAAATTTTCGACTTGTGCCGGTTGATGCCGCGGGTCGCGCCGCGCATTTCGAACGGATTCCGGGCCGCAGCGAATTGCCGCCAGACTTTGGGCAGGACTCGTCGGGCGAGGCCAACGCCCGCCCGTCGGCCGAACTCAACGCACTGGTGCAACGCTTACCGCATTTCGTGCGCGCGACGATCGGAGCGGTCTCGCGCGTGCGCCAGGAATCCGGCCCCGACGGCGAGGTGCTGTGGGTGTGCGGGGAAGAGGGTCTCGCCCGCATCGAAGGCGGCCGCGCGTTTCCCCCACCGGTGCCGTTTGCGACGCAATTGAGCGCGACCAAC
>JBBRLB010000009.1:0-74287 GCA_038231575.1 Opitutales bacterium
AACTGCGTGCGCGGCACCATCGGGTAGGCCCATCGCACCGCCTGATCGAAATAGTGGATGCCAGTGGTCTTAAACGTGCATAAGCGGTGACCAAGGTGGATATTGTGGGTCCCGTGATGGCATTCGGTCGTCACGCGACACAGCATGCCGGTGGTGACCACGGCGTTTGGCTTTTCAAACACCTCCACTCGGAAATAAACATGGCCGTCGGAAAAATTGTGCGGAGAAAGCCAGCTGGCAGGAATCTCTGGCGAGCGCCGATGTCGATATTCTTCGCCGCGAAACAGCATGAAGAATCCATCGAACGGATCCTTGATGTCGTGATCCTTCGTGTTACGCACGTAGTTGTCGGTAAACCGCATCTTGGCGTCGGCGAGCGTAAATTGTGAGGAGTGCATCGGAAAAAATTCGGGGAAACGCACGGCGACGAAGCGATGAAATCCGCCGCCGTGCGTCGATCTCTAGCACTGCATTACCCTACCAAAAATCCGGTGGACAAAATTCTACGCCCGCTGGCGTTAGAATCGCGCTGAATCTCACTCGCAGCGGCAAATAATCCTCCATCGCACCGGAAAAGACCCCGAGGTCGCTCTCCCATTTTGAGACAATCTGTCCGCCCACATCGGCCACCGGCACCTGCACCTCTGTCACCGGCGCATTCCACCGAAAAGCACCCGGCTCGACCAACGGTCGCGCGTCGCTAACTGCCTGCTCGTAGCGATGCACGCCGACCCCGTTGAATATCACGACCCCAATTCCCAGCCGGAGGTTTTGCGCTCGATCGTGGTGGGGACCCGAGCAAAGGCGACAGAGGATGCTGGTAGGTGGGCCTCCGACCGGTTGCGCGAAGACTTCCACCCGAATATGTGCGCGCCCCCTGCGGTAATCGAACGGAGTGAGCCAATGGCGTGGCCCCGGCGAACGAGCGTCTCGAGGTTTGGCGAAGCCGTCCGCTTCGTAGTGGAAGTGCTCGTCCACGAGAACAAGTTGACCGGCGCTTTTCATCCGTGGCGAAGCGGTGGTGGGCTGCCTGGAACCAGCCACCATTCCGGGGGCACAAATTTTTCGCCGTGCCCAACCACGACAATCGAGAATCGGACACGTAGCGGCAGGTAAAGCCCGAGGTTCGGGAGTCCTTCGTAGGGGTGACAAATGTGCCCGCCCTGTTCCCAAAGTTTATGCACCGTGCCACCTTTTTGGTCGGTGACCACGAGTTGAACTTCCCAGATGGGCAGATCCCACCGAAACTGGGTGAGCGGCACCATCGGAAACGCCCAGCGCACATCCTGCTCGAAATGGAAAAGCCCCTTGGCGCGAAACTGACAAACGCGATACCCGAGGTGGACGTTATGAGTGCCGTGGTGGCACTCGGTGGTCATCCGACACAATAGAGCCGTGGGATGAGTATCGTTGGGCTTTTCGAAAACTTCGACACGGTAGTGGGCGCGCCCGTCCGCGAAGTTGCGCGGGGCAATCCAGTTATCGGGTATTTCCCGCGATCGCCGCTCACGGTATTCTTCCCCGCGGAACAGCATGAGGAAGCCGTCGAAAGGATCGCGAATATCGTCGCGCTGTCCTTTCACGAAATTATCGGTGTAGTGGACGGACTCGTCCACCAAGAGGAATTGAGACTGAGACATGGAGAAAAGATAGGGGCGCGGCTCGCCTTAGAATTCCAACGTGATGTCGAATTTAATGAAGCGGGGGATGTAGGTGTGAAATCGCTCGCCCGTCGCGGGATTGAAACCGGTGTGCAAGTTCGCATGTTGCAATGCATCCTTGATGTTCAGCTGGAACTTGGCCGGCACACCAAAAAGTCGCGTGCGATAGCCCGCCAGCGGATTGAGGGCGAGGTAATATGGATTATACACGTAAAGGGTGGTGCTACCGGGGGCCAAACCCGAATTCGACTGTCCCTTCCAGATCAGACCCGTGCCGACATAAAATCCTTTGAGCGCTCCTTCCGTGAAACTGTAACGGGCAAAAATTGAGACCGCATTCGGTGTGGTGCCGTTGGGCTCAATCCCCTTGCGCACTGCGGCCGCCGCGCCAGCGGGGGCTTTGGTCGTCTCCGCGCTCAAATGAGAAAGGCTAAACTGCAGCGACCAGTTGCGGCCGACGTTGGCCGCGAAATCGACTTCGACGCCGCTTACCGTGATTTCGCCGGCTTGCACGTTCGCACCAAGGAGGGTGGCGTTCGGAGCACCCGCCGCGGTGCTTGCGTCGTAGGCCGTATTGCGGGCGAACGAATCGAAGACGATTTGGTTTTTGTTCACGGTCCGGTAATAGGTCGCCGTGCCCGTGAACTTGCCGCCAAAGAATTCGAACTTGGCACCACCCTCGAGCCCCTCGCCGAACAACGGGCCAAAGGATCGATCAAAGCCGTCGCGTGCCGCAGAAAACTGCATCGAAGACGACGTAAGCCCGAACAAGCCCACGTTCTTCGTAATTTCGTAGAGCACGCCGAATTGATGACCGACCTTACTCACATCGACATTGGTCCGCTTCAAAAGATTGTCGGTCTCGTCGTAACGATTGTAAGCAGCGGCACCGAGCACGTGGAGGCGATTCTCGGCGAAACTACCAAAGTAATTAACGTAGTCGGTATCGAAGACCCCCTTGACGTCTGTCAAGGTAGCCGGACCAAGGTTAATGTCATTCGGATAACCGGTCGGCAGCGGGCCCCCGAGTGGAAAGAATTCGCTGAAGCCGCCATTAGAAAACGTGCCGTTGGGTGCGCGTGACGAGAGCTTGATGTTGGACTTTTCGTTGGTAATATTGCGAGAAAGCCCGATCGAGAAAGTGTGATTTTCAATAGGTTTCCATAGAGCGTAAACCTGCATATCTGGCAGTAGCGCCGTGAAGCGATTGTAGTTAAATGTGCGACGCACGCCGGGAACTCCACCGACATTTGCAAAGGCGATCGTGGTGTTGAAGGGATCGCCACGGTCGCGGCTGTGGACGCTCAACCCGGCGCGCATCGACAGGGTTTCGCTAAATGTGTGATCGAAAACTGCCGTGTAGTCGCTGTATTTGTAGAAAAAACGCCGACCAGCGCCATAGTCGTCCGTGTAGGGGTGGAGGTGAAACTGGGGGAACGCAACGTTGAGGGGCGTCTGCAGATTATTCGCCCCCACCACCAGAATACTGGACGGATTTCCGCGTCCGATCTGCGAGAAAATCGGGTTGTCCACATACATGTAGGAGAGAAATAGCTTTGTGGAAGAGTCGATTTGCCAGGTGAAGCTCGGGTAAAACAGCGTGTTGGTCGTCTTCCCGTGCCGCAGCGCCGCGTGCGGCGTGCCCTGCACGAAATCCTCCCGATCAGTGTAGTGGCCCACGAATCGATAGGCGAAATTCTTGTTCAGCTCGCTGTTAATATCGACCATGCCCTTGTAGCGGTAAAAGCCGTTGACTACTCCCGTGCCAACCGAGGTCACCATGAAGCGCTGGCCAAAAATCGGTTTCTTGGAAACATAATTGGTGATGCCGCCGGGCTCGGAACGGCCGAAAATCACCGCCGAGGGACCTTTCACAATTTCCAGTCGCTGAAACGCATCGGCCGGATAATCGAAAAACGCTGACATTTTGAACCCGTCCTTGAGTTTTTCCTGATTCGAGAAACTACGGAGATTTTGTGAAACCGGACCGGTCGTGCCGGCACTATACACCAGCAAATTGCGCATGTCCGATTCATTAACGTCCTCGATAAATTCCTGCGTGAAGACCTGCACATTCACTGGCAGGGTCTTCAAAGGCGCCACAAACCGCGTGGCGGCAACGGACGAATCAGCCACGTAACCACCTTCGCGACGCGAGGTGATCGCAAATGGCTCCATTTCGACGGCCTGTTCAAGTCGCGCATCATTTTTTGTAGGCTGGCTGGAGGTCGACTTCGTGGTTTCGGCCACAGGGGTAGGTTTGACTTGCGCGAATAACGTGGCCCACGAGGCCGCGGCGACGGACAGCAAGCGGAGGTGACGAACCGGATTCATATTTTTAGGGGTTGGGTCGCGCCGCGCTCGGAACAGGTCGTGGCGTCGAGTCTTGAGTTATGCCTTAAGCGGCGAGGGCTCGATACGCATAGGATGACTTTGATACGCAATTCGTGATGCGCACCTAATCAGCGATATCCGGGTAAGAAGGCTTTTTCCGCCGCAAAAAGCTCGAGCGTCATCCGCTGAATCTCGGCCGGCGTGCACACGGCGGCACAAAGCGGGTCAAGCAACAACGCGTGAATGGCAGCTGCGACCCGACGCGTGATCGCGGCTTGAGCGCCGAGATCGCACATCGCCATGTTGCTCGCACAAACCGCGGCCATCTGCGGCGGCAGCGCACCAAAACGCACCGGACTTATGCCGTTGCCATCAACCAAGCATGCAACCTCCACACATCCGTTTGCAGGCAGGTTTGCGATGAGAGGTCCCGCGCCCCCCTGGCTGTTCATAACGTTGCCGTGGACGCGAAGTGCCCTGCCTTTTTCCCGGGCCTCGATGATCCACGAGGCATATTCCCACGAACGCGGCCAACAGATTGGCTTTTCGCCGCGAAGCATCGCCCGTCGTTCGGCATCCTGCTCGGCTCGCCAGCGCGGCCAGTTGGCCGCGTAGAAGCCACCGGCGCCATGATAACTCAGCCTGAGAAGTTTGCGACCCGCAGCGCTCTTGCGATAATAAGGGAGATACTCCGAGAGGTGCCCGGAGCTTTCCGTGATGAACCCACCAAAATGCAGACACATATCCTTCCGCACGAGATCGTCGTGCCGGTAGCGCACCGGCGGTGCGAGTTCATAGCGGCGGTCCCGAGCATCTAACTCGACTTTCCCTTCGTCAAATTCTCTCAACCCGGCTGCAACCTCCCGCGCAAATTTCCGCTGAAGCTGCGGATAGAGATTCCGTCCGTGATGGGTAAGCTTGGTGAACCAGGCCAAGTGATTGATGCCGGCACATTCCCACTCGAGCTCCCCTTCAGGGATGCCAGCATAACGGCCTAGCAGTTGGCTCGTGCCCTGCACACTGTGGCACAGACCGACCACCCGCATCGAGGAGGTGCGACCGGCCGCCAGGCACATCATCGACATCGGATTTGTATAGTTGAGCACGAGCGCCTGTGGGCAAAGGCGTTCGCAGTCCCGTAGAACGGCGAGCCAGACCGGAATGGTGCGCAGCGCCTTAAAAAGGCCACCGGGGCCGACGGTGTCGCCGATGCATTGTTCCACCCCATACTTGAGCGGGACGTCATGGTCGTGCCGAACGCAATCGAGTCCACTGACTTCGATGCAATTCACCACGTAGTCGCTATCGCGTAGCACCTCTGAGCGTTTCAGACTGGCTACAATCAGCCAACGCGCCTTGCTCGAAGCTGCCACGAGTCGCCTAATCGCTCGGCAAGTAAGTCTAAGGCGTTGTGCATCGACGTCCACAAGGGCGATTGTGCCGCCTCTCCCGCCCGGAATGCGCAGGACGTCGTTGAGGAGTCTAGGTGCAAAAAAACTGCCCGCCCCTAGAAACGTGATTTTGATCGGACGCGGCATGGCGCCAGCAAATCCCGCGTCGTCTGCGTCGATTCCCGGTAGCACAGGATCCCGCGCCGTTAATTTTTGTGCCATGGTCGAAAGTTGAAAGCCGCCAAAGAAATAAATTGCCAATCCGCCAGCCAGTTTGGAGCGCTCTGTTCGCGCACAAGATTGCCAAAACGTGATACCCTCTACACAAAACCTGATTTCTGGCTCCGTCATGCCCGCGCCCAAAAATCCCTTTGCCATTGTCGATGTCGCAGCCGAAGAGGTGCGAACCGCACTTGACTACCATTGGGACAACGCCCGCCGCAATCAGCCCAACCGTCTTGTGATTCAGCGCACAATCTCGGGACAGGGTTTTTATCGCGACCGGCACGGACTACGCGATGTTCCGCCGGGATATGCGATGATTTTCACGCACGCCGAGGACTCGGACTACGGCTATTGCCCAGGTCGCTCAGATCCTTACAGGCTGCGTTTTGTTGCGCTGTCGCCCGGTGGCATCGAATCGCTTTTTTTCAAAGTGCGAGCTGACTTTGGCTCAGTTTTGCGAATGCCTGAGGAATCCGAAGTCGCGGGCATTTTCGACGAAATTTTCGAACGCTACTTGCGCAAAACGTTTCGAGATCGTTTTCAACAGTCGGAACTGATCTATCGCTTCCTTATCGCTCTTTATCGCGAACAGGTGCAAGGCCGGCAGGTTGATGGCCGACGAACCAGCGACGCCATTGAATTCGGATATCACTACCTGCTCAGCCACTTTCGATCGCCGATCAATCTTAAAACCGTCGCCGCCAAATGCGGCATATCCCGCGAGCACTTCATCCGTGAATTCAAAAGAAAGCACGGCTTCGCGCCCGGGTTAATGCTGCGTAGGCTCCGACTCGACCATGCCAAAACCATGCTATCAACGGCCGAACTCCCTGTTCAGGAAGTTGCGCTGGCCTGCGGCTTCACCAGCAGTAATTCCTTTTGCCGCGCTTTTCGCCAGCGATTCGGCTCTAAACCCACTGAATTCTACCACCGCTGACTTGCCAGTCCCGCTACTTGAGCAACGGCGTAAGCAGATTTCTCCAAGCCGCGTAACCATCCGCACTCAAGTGAAGGCGGTCGGCGCGGAACAGTTCGCCGCGCGGCCGGCCATCGGGGCCGAGGAGCGCCTGGTTGACGTCGAGAAACGTGCAGCGCGCGTCCGCGGCGCATTGGGCGGCGACGAGGGCGTTGATGCGGTTGATTATCTCGCGGTCAGCGGCGCGCAGCGGCGAGTGCGGCGTCGCGAGGTAAATCAATTTCGTTTCCGGTAGCACGGCGTGCAGCCGTTCGCGAAATTTCTGGAAGTCGTCCGCGATCTCCTCGGTCGTGCGATGGCCAAACGCGAAATCGTTACCGCCCGCGCTGAGCACGACAATTCGCGGGCGATACGGCGACACAAGCCGGTTGAAATACCACACGCAGTCCATGAGAAACGACCCGCCGAAGCCGCGGTTGATCGTCGGCACGCCCGGAAAATCCTGATCAAGCGTAGTCCAGAACTTGATCGACGACGCGCCGGTGAAAAGCACGCCGCCGGGCGCGGGCGGATGCGCGCGGTCGACGTCCTCGAAGGCGAGGATGTCTTTCTCGAAACGCGTGGAGCGCCAGTCGATAAGCGGCGCGAGCAGGCCGGTCCAGAGTTTGTAGCCGACGGCGTTCAAGTGCATGCGGTCTTCGCGGTAGAGTTCGGCGCGCGGCTGGCCGTCGGCGGTAAGCGTGGCGGTCGTCACATCGAGAAACGCGCGGCGCGGGTCCGCAGCGCAGTGCGCGGCGATGAGCGCGTTGGCTTGCGCGAATTTTTCGCGCAGCTCCCAGCGGGCTGGAGAAAATTTCAGCGAGCAAAAAATAATTTTCAACGTCGGCGTCAGCGCGTGCCACTTTGCGCAGAGCGCGCGGAAATCCGCCGCGACTTCCTCCGGCGTGCGACCCGCACCGAGGTCGTTGCCGCCGGCGGAGAACACCAGCAAGCGGGGCCGCACCGGCGCCACGAGCCGGTCGAAATAGAAAACGCAGTCCGCGATCGTCGCGCCGCCGATGCCGTGGTTGACCGCCGCGACGCCGGGGAAATCCTCCGGAAGCGTCGACCACAGGCGAATCGACGAGCTCCCGTAAAACAGTGCGCTGCCGATTTCCGGTGGGTGGGCGCGCAGGGCACCTTCGAGGGCGGACACGTCTTTTTCCCAGCGTTGTGGGCCGGCGGGATCGGCGGCGTAAGCGGAGTGCATCATAGTAAAAAAGAGCAGTGCGAGGCGCAGACCAGTTTTCATGGGTTAAATGCGGTGCAGGTGCGGACCGAAATTCTTTCCCTCCGTGCCGGCGAGGGGCGACGCGACTTCGTAATACGGCACGGCCGAACCACCGGGTGGCACAATGGCGTCGATGGCCGCGAGTTCGTCAGTGGTGAGTTTCACGTCGAGCGCGCGAAGGTAGTCGTCGAATTGCTCGAGTGTGCGCGGGCCGACGATGGTGCAGGTCACCCCCGGGCGCTGCAGCACCCACGCGAGCGCGAGCTGTCCCAGTGACACGTCCTTCGCGGCGGCGAGTGGGCGGAATTTTTCGACGGCGTCCCACCACGGCTGATCCGGATTGAGGCGCTGGTTGAAATTGGCGTTGGGATGGTTTTGCTGCGCGTAACGCGCGCCGTCGGGCGCGGGCTCGCCGCGGGCGTATTTCCCCGTGAGCAACCCGCCCGCGAGCGGACCGAACGCCATCACCGCCGTGCCGAACGTCTGCGCCATCGGCAGCACGTCGCGCTCGAGCGAGCGGTCGAGGAGGTTGAGGGGCGCCTGCTCGCATACGAAACGATTCAGCCGCAACGTGCGCGACGCGGCGAGCGACTCGACGATTTGCCACGCCGCGAAACAGCTCGTGCCCGCGTAGCGGATTTTTCCCGCGCGAATGAGATCGTCGAGCGCCTGCAGCGTTTCGTCGATCGGCGTGTCGGACAGCGGCCGGTGAATTTGGTAGAGATCGATCCAGTCGGTTTGCAAACGAAGCAAACTCGCCTCGCACTGCTCGACGAGGTGCCGGCGCGAATTGCCGCATTGGTTCGGGCTCTCGGCCATCTTGTGGTGGACCTTCGTCGCGAGGATCACGCGATCACGCGCACCGGCGGATTTCAGCGCGCGGCCGAGCGTCTCCTCGCTGCGACCGCGGCCATAGGCGTTGGCCGTGTCGAAAAAATTGATCCCGACCTCAAGCGCGCGATTCACGATCCGTTGCGCCTCGGCGTCGTCGGTCTTCGCGCCAAACGTCATGCACCCCACGCCCAGCGGGCTGACGTGAACACCGGTCCGACCGAGGTTGCGGTAGTTCATGGCTTTTTCTCCAACAAGATGCTCATGATTTCATACGGTTGGAACGGCACCTTGCCGCCGGGAAGCAGCGCACCGGGTTTCTCCAGCAGTTCGGTGCGGCGGGCGGACCAGCCGGGAGCGAGATCGAGAGTGACGGCGCCGCGGCGGCCGAGGGTCTCGTGCAGACGCAAGAGCCAGCGGCCGCGGCCGAGTGGTTTGGCCCAGCAGGGTTGGAGCGAAGGCGCGACGGTCCCGAAACCGCGCAAGCCGCAATCCACCGCACGGCCTCGATACGAAACCAGCGGCGTAAACAAAGTGTCCGCCAGCGCGGCGGGATGATGCTCGCGCGATGACCAAGTGTCGTGACGGCCGAGCGCGAGCTTGATCTCGTGACGGCCGAGATCGGCCAGCTTCGGTGCGTCGGGATTGCGCAACAGCGTGGACGGGTAGGCGGCGGCGTGTTTGCCGTCGAAGCCCGTCACCGCCACCGAGCGCAGCAGGCTGACACTGAGCGCACCAGCGCGGGCGGCGAAACCGTATTTGGCCTCGGTGACCACGAACAGGCCGTCGTGCTCGCCTTCATCGGAGACGGCAGCCCAGCGGCTGCCGGGCACTTCCCACATCGCCTCATCGTGCGGCCGGCCGGGTTGCTGGCTGCGCACCGCGCTGCCGAACGGAGCACCAAAGCGTGCCGTGCGACCGGTGTAGCGAGTCGGAAAATTTATTTTTAACAGCGTGTGCGCCTCGTGCCAGTCGGCGGTAAGATCGATCCGCAGAATCTTTTCGCCGGGACGAAGCGTGAAGGAAAGCGTGACGCGGGATTTCTGGCCGATGCGGTATTCGACCGCGATGACGGCGCCTTCCGCCGTGTTGCGACCTTTGACCGCCACCGGCCGACCGACACGTTGCCCCAGCGAAAGCGCCTGACGGTCGATGTCCCAGGCATCGAACAGCGCGGGACGGTCGGGATAGACCCAGAGGGCGGCCGCGCCCTCGCGAAGCTGGAGCCCGTGGCCTTCGACCACGAACGATTCCAACGAACCGTCCGTGCCAATGCGGGCCTGCACGAGTCCGTTGTCGAGGGTGCGTCCCTTCGCGCGGGCGGCGGACGGCCGGCGTTCCTTGGGCACGACGCATTCGCTGAGCGGGAGACCGGTGAGCGGTGGTAGATGGACGACCTGCGCGCTGCGTCCAACTCGGACGACTTCAGTCCGGGAGTGTGGGGTGGGATTGAAGAGGCAGGGTCGCTTTTTGGAGGAGCCTGCTTGCAGGCGATTCTTCGCCCCGGTCAGCGCTTCCTTCGCCAGCCGTTGATGCTCGACCACTCCCTCGCGATACACGTCGGGCACAGAGCTGCCGGGGATGTAGTCATGGAACTGGGCAAACACCAAGCGGTGCCACGCGTGGGCATCGATCGGTCCGGCTCCGGTGGCGCACGCCGCGGCTTCCTGAATTTGCAAGGCACCCTCCAACGCCCGGAAGGCGGCTTTCACGCGTCCGTGCGTCGTGAAAACGCCCCGGTGATATTCGAGGTAGCACTCGCCCTGGTAAGCGGGCAGCTGCGCGCGGCGCCGGGCCAGCCGATCGAAGAATGGTTCCACCCCGCCCCACTTCACGCGCGGCAACGAGGCGAGATCAGCCATGCGACGCGCCCGTTCGCACATCTCCTCGGTCGGTCCGCCGCCGCCGTCGCCCCAGCCGGTGGGAGCGAGAAACTCGGGATGCACATCGCTCTGCCGGTGACCGAGGGCGTGGCCCTTCAACTCGGCGAGCGAGGTCTTGCCGTTGTAGCCGACATTCTGGCTGACGACGTGCGCCACGACCTCGCTACCGTCGTCGCCGCGCCAGACGAACGAGCTGTAGGGAAATTTCGTCACGGCGCCCCACGTCATTTTGGTCGTGAAGAAATAATCCACGCCGGTCTGCCGCATGAGCTGCGGCAAGCAGCCCGAGTAACCGAACACATCGGGCAACCAAAGCAGCCGCGACGGTTTCCCGCCGCGCAGACTGGCAAACGCCTGTTGCCCGAGCAGAAAACTGCGAGCGAGCGCCTCGCCGCACGGCAGCAGCGTGTCGGACTCGACCTCCATCGCACCCGTGGCCTCCCAGCGTTTTTGGCGGATGCGTTGCAACACCCGACGATGGAGTGCCGGCGCGCGCCGGTTCACGGCGGCGTAGCTCGCGGTCTGGCTGTAGGCGAAACGGAACTCGGGATACAGGTCCATCAACCGGTCGGCCGTAGCGAAGCTGTGGACGGCCTTGGCCTCCCCCACCCGTTCCGGCCAGAGCCAGACGAGATCGATATGGGCATGGCCCGTGAGAATCGCATCGAGTGCCAGCGGATCCGTGCGCAGCTCACGGTATGCGGCCCGCAGCTTTTTCTCCAAAGCGTCGAGCCCGCCGGTGTCGAGCGCGTCAACCGCCTCGTCGAGCACGCGCAGCAAGCGGCGATAGAGCACCGTCACCTGCTCGACCGGTGCCTGATGGCGGAAGCGATCGAAGGTGTGTTGCGTGGGAAAATTCGCCTTTCGCTCCTCGGTCATCAACTCGGCGAGGACGTTGAAGTCGTGATAAACCCGCCACGCCTGTTCGTCGCGTCCGACGAGCCACGCGCCCTCGCAACGGCTGCCCTCGCGATCAAGCCCGGCCGAGGCGTCGGGATGCCAGATGGCGGAACGGACGCAGAGACATTCGAGCCAGACCTCGCGCACGCCGCGCGGCAGTGGGCAGCGCCGGTGCGCGACGTCGAAGCCGTAGTGCGGGACTCTGTCCACATAGAGCGTGGCTTCGCCTTGATCGCGCCATTCGACGAATGGGGACAATCCGGTTCGGAGGCCGTGCTCCACCTTGGATAAATCCAACCGCACCCAGCGCTGGTCGAAAAGTTTTCCCCAGTGATGCGGCTGACCGAGCGGACGGCGGCGTTCGCGCCTGGCTTCCGCGAGTGTCCGATAGTCGGGCTGGGTTTCCGTGACGTCAGCGCGCAACGGCGCGACGGGATGCCAGATGAGTTTCTCCAGACGCTCGACCGCGCCGAGAACGCGGGAGGGCACGAGTTGCAGAAGTGGGTTGGGCGGAAGCATGACGGGTCAGCGCTCGGGAGTGCGCGGAAGACGGGCGAGGATGGCGTCGATCTGGGCCAGCTCGGCGGCACTGAAAGTCAGCGCGGCGGCGGCGGCCTGGGCACGGACCTGCGCTGGCGAGCGGGCACCGGTGAGAACACACGTGATCTCCGGACGGCGCAGGAGCCACGCCAGCGAAAGTTGGACGAGCGTGCAGCCCTTGGCGTGAGCAAACTCTTTGAGCCGGTCCACCACCGCCAGGTGCGTGGCGAACTCGGCGCCGTGGAAGCGCCGGAAGCCCGAGCGCTCGTCGTCCGGGAAAAAAACGTGGCCGGGCGAAAACTTCCCTGCGAGCAGCCCCTTGGCGAGGGCGCTGTGCGGCAACACGCCGAGGCCGGCGCCGGCGCAGAACGGCAGCACCTCCGTTTCGATTTCTCGGTCGATGAGGTTGTAGCGGTTCTGCACCGAAACGATGCGCCCGAGCGCGAGGGTCTGGGCAAGCTGAGCGGCGTTGAAATTGCTCACGCCGAGATGGCGCACTTTTCCGGCCCGCTGCGCATCGAGCAGCGCGGCCATGCTTTCCTCGATGGGATACTTCGGGTTCCAACTGTGGATCTGGTAGAGATCGATGCAGTCCACCCCCCGGGCGCGCAGACTGTCTTCGAGGGCCGACTCGATGTCGGCCCGGCCGTAGCGTCCGCTGACCTTGGTGGCGATGATCGCGCGGTCGCGGTAGCCGTCGCGCAGCGCGCGGCCGATCAGAGCCTCGCTGTCGCGGTAGAATTGCGCGGAGTCCAGCAACGTAAGTCCGCAGTCGATGGCTGCGCGGACGGTCGCGATCGCCTCGGCTTCTCCGACCGCCCCCATGCCACCGCCGATCGGCCACGCACCAAAACCGAGCACCGGGACGAGCGGCCCATCACGACCGAGCTGGCGTTGAGGGAGCATGGCGCGAAAGCCCGAAAGTGAAGGCGTCTCGCCGGCGAGCGGCGGACCTACATTTTTGATCCGGGCGCGGGATAATTTTTCGCCGCGTCGTCGAGCACGAGCACCCAGTCGCGGCCGCACGCATCGTAGGGCGGCTTGAATTCCGCGTCGGGACTTTTCGCGAGTTCACCGATGAGCGTCGCCATACCGTCGCGCGGATTGAACCACCACGCGCGCACCTTGTCGCCGGCGAGCAGCGTGAGGTTGACCTTCACGTGCTGGCCGCTCGGCACGTAGAGCATCGCGTAGCTCCACGCCTCGTCGCGCGTCGCGCGTAAATGATCGCCGGTGCCGACCCAGGCATCCCCCACCACGAGCGCCTGATCGGGCACGCGCGTGAGAAACGGCCGCGACTCCATCAGGCGGCGCGCGTGGCCGACCTGCGTGGAGCCGGGAAACTTCAGCGCGTCGCGCCACGGCGTGCGCGACCACGATTTGATCCAGCCTTTCTCCGGCGTGCAGAACAGCCAGATGTCGTGGCAGCCGTAGGTGTAGCCGAGCGCACCGGCAAACAGCGCCCAATAGCAGCTCTTGCGCACGTCGTGCTCGTCGAGCCAGCCGCGGTTCGGGTTGAAGAAATTCGGGTGATCCTCGTAGCCCGCCTCGCCCTCGACTACGGGGCGGCGCGGCATCAGCGCGTAGTCGTGCGCGATCATCTCGTAGTTGTCCTTGTCGCGGCGGTGGCCCGACTGGATCATGTGGAAATCGAGCCACGGCTCGGCGTGAACGTAGAGCGACGACGATTTCTGTCCCGGCGGGTGAAACGTGATGAGTTGTGCGTGTCCGACGGTGGCGCGGATGCCCTCGGCGAGCGCGCGGTTCACGAGCACGTGGTTTTCAGTCGTGAGCTGACGATCGCCGCCGAGCACCCAGATGATGTCATTCTTACCGTAACGGCGCGCGAGCCATTCACCGTAGAAGCGGGCGTTGGCGGGCGTGAAAACTTCCGGACCCTTGCCGCCGCCGCGGTGGTATTTGTCGCCCCACGTCGGGAGCAGCGCGACGACCAGACCAAGCGAGTTAGCCTTCGCGACGATCCAATCGACGTGCGCAAAATATTTTTCGTTCGGCCGGGTCGGATCGTTTTCATCGAGCGGGCGATCACCGTAAACATTGGGCGTGTTGAGTCCGTCCTCCTCCGCAAGCGCGACCGCCTGGATCACGGTGAACCCCTTCTTTGCGCGATCCTCGAGGAGGAGCGTAGCATCCTCGCGCGAGCAGCGGTGGAAAAGTTCCCAGCACGTGTCGGCCAGCCAGAAAAACGGACGCCCGTCGGCGTGTTGGAGGTAACGTTGGTTGTCGGAGACGCGGAGTTGCATGGGGGATTGGGCGGCAAACGCGGGCGCGGCGATCGCGAGCAAGGTCGCGGTGACGGCCGCCGCGGGAAATTTCACGACGTGCGCGCGACGATCGCGGGACGGGAGTTGAGCACGCCGCCATCGACGCCGAGTTCGCTGCCGGTGACGAACGACGCAGCGGGTGACGCGAGCCAGCAGACGGCCTCGGCGACTTCGGCACACGAGCCGAAGCGTTTCATCGGTGTCGCAACGAGAATGTTGTCGGTGAACGACGCCTGCTTGCGCGCCTCGGCATTGAGCGGCGTCTCGATGTAGCCGGGGCTCACGCTGTTCACGCGGATGTCGTATTTCGCCCACTCGACCGCGAGCAGCCGCGAGTAAAGCAACAGTCCGCCCTTCGAAGCGGCGTAGGCGCTCTGGTTCGGCGTCGCGTAGTGCGAAAGCATCGAGGTGATCGTGACGATGCTGCCGCCCTTCTTCGCGGCGATCATGCGGCGGCCCGACTCCTGGAGGAAACGATAGGCGCCGTGGAGATTGACGTTGAGCACGCGGTGCCACGCCTCTTCGGCATAATCCTCGGCCGGCTGGCGGACGTTAATCCCGGCACAAAACACGAGGATGTCAGGTGGGCCCGCGAGTTTCTCCGCCTCCGCGACGAAGGCCTGCACGCTCGCGCGCTCGCCCACATCCAACGCGGCGCCGTGCGCCCGACCACCGGTGGTGCGGATGGCGTCGGCGACGGCGGTCACCTCCGAAAGCGTGCGGCTGCCCGTGACGACAGTCGCGCCGTAGCCGGCGAGTTTCTCGGCGATCGAGCGCCCGATGCCGCGGCCGCCCCCGGCGACCCAGGCAGTTTTGGATTTGAGATCGGTCATGCGAAAAAGAATCAGCTCACTTCCAGGACGATTTTGATGACTTCGTTCGGCTTGTCTTTCGCCCATTGGAGGCCGTCGGCGATTTTCTCGAGCGGCATGGTCGCGGAAATGAAGCGGCGCGCGATCTCCGGATGCGACGCGAGAAATTCCATGCAGCGCGGGAAATGGCCGGCGTTGTTCCGCGTGCCGTGAATCTCGACCTCCTTTTTCGTGAGCGCGCGGCCGGGAAATGTCACGTCCTTGAACGTCACGCCCGCGACCACGATGCGCCCGCCACTCGCGACGAGGTGGACGGTCTGGCCAATCGTGAACGGGGAGCCGGCGCACTCGATGACGATGGCAGCGCCCTCGTTGTTCGTGAGCTCCATCACCGTTTTCACGGCATCCTGCTCCTTCGGATTGATCGTGAGGTCGCAGCCGAACGCCTTCGCCTGCGCGATTCGTTCCGGCACGAGGTCGAGGCCAATGACGCGCACGGACGGATGCCACGCTTTCAAAAGGATGAGCGCGGTCAGGCCGATGGGGCCGAGGCCGATGAGCACGAGCGTGTCACCATCGCGGGGCTCGGCGCGATGGATCATTTGCGCGCCGATGGAGAATGGCTCGACCAGCGCACCCTGATCGTAAGTCATGCCGGCGGGCATCGGATGCGCGTAGGCGGCCGGCACGGTCACGAAATCCGCGAAGCCGCCGGCGCGCAGCACGCCGATCATGTCGATGGCGTCGCAGCAATTATATTTTCCGCGGCGACAGGGAAAGCATTTTCCGCACGGAATCCCCGGCTCGATGACGACACGATCGCCGGTGCGGCGGGTGGTCACGCCTGCGCCCACCTCGACTACTTCTCCCGCGAGTTCATGGCCGAGGATTTGCGGGAGCGGCATCGGGCTCGAGCCATCGAAGAAATGCAGGTCGCTGCCGCAGATTCCCGCCCGCCGAATCGCGACCAGCACCTCACCCGCCTTCGGCGCAGGGCGGGGGCGATCCTCAAAGACGATCTTGTTCGGCTCGACGAGAACGGCGGCGCGCATGGGGTGGGCTCAGACTTGAAACAACGGCGCGTGTCCCTGCAAGACCCGGAGCGCATTCTCGGCCGTGATCTCGCCCATCTTCCGCAAGCCAGCCTCGGTCTGGCCGGCAAGGTGCGCCGTCGCGACGAAGTTGGGCGCGCCGAGCAGCGGGCTCCCCTTGGGCGGCTCCTGCAAAAACACATCCGTCGCCGCACCCGCAATCGAGCCGGCGTGCAACGCCGCGGCGAGCGCGGCCTCGTCCACGAGTTCGCCCCGCGAGGCGTTGATGAGGAGCGCGGTGCGCTTCATGCGGCCGAGGAACGCGGCGTTCACGAGGCCGCGATTCTCCGGCGTGACGTTGCAGTGCAACGACACGAAATCGCTGCGCGCGAGCAGCGCGTCGCGCTCCAGATACTCGACGCCATGCTCACGCGCAAAGGCGTCGTCGCGGAACACGTCGTGCGCGACGACCTTCACCCCGAAGCCCGTGGCGCGGCGGCACACCGCCTTGCCGATTTGGCCGAAGCCGATGATACCGAGCGTCCGCCCGGAAAGTTCGAGGCCGACGAAGCGCTTCCAGCCGCCGGCGGCAACGTCGTTGTGCGAGGCGACGACCTGCCGCGCGAGTGCGAGCAGCAGCGCCCACGTGTGATCGGCCACGGAGTCGTTGATCGCGCCGGCAGCGATCGCGACCGCGATGCCACGTTTTTTCGCGTGGACGAGATCGATGTTCTCGGTGCCCACGCCGTGCTTGGAGATCACCTTGAGTCGCGGGCAGGCGTCGAGCACGCGCGCGGAAAGCTTTTCCGTGCCGGAGATAATCGCGTCGAAGGCGGGCGCGACGGCGACGAGTTCATCCTCGCTCGGTTTTTTCTCGAAGGGCCACACGACCTCGCAGCCGTGACGACGGAGATTTTCGACGGCCTCGGGACAGTTCGGCCCGAAGGAGCGCGAGGCGACGAGGATGCGCGCGGTGCCGTTGGCGGAGGAAGCAGACATGGTGGTTCAGCCGGCCAGCGCCGCGCGCATCTGCGCGAGATAAGCGGCGAGGTCTTTCTCGCGATGCAGGCCACCGCCGAGGGGGATGGAGCGTGCACCCGCGGTGGCGCAGGCCGGGGCATTATCGAGTTCGATACCGCCCGCGGCCTGGAGATCGGCGGGGATTTTTTTCGCATCGAGCGCGGCACGCACGGCGCGGACGCGGTCGAGCGCGAGCGGGTTAAAGGCCCGCCCGCGCGTGCCCTCACCTGTCACGCGCGCGAGGAGCAGCACACTGTCGAGCAGCGGCAGGACCGGCCAGAGGGTTTCGAGCGGCGTGCCGAGCGCGAGGCAGAGACCGGCGCGCAGCCCCATTTCCTTCACCGCATACACACTCTCATACATCATCGGGCACGCCTCGGCCGGCAGGTAAACAAGAGCGGCACCGGCGTGTTTGAGCGCGGGCAGGTGCTTCAGCGGCGTGGCGGAAACGAGGTGAACCTCGAACGGCTTTTGCGTGAGCGGACGCAGCGCCTCCATTGTGCGCGGCGGAAACGCCAAATCGGGCACGAGCGTGCCGTCGAAAATGTCGAAATGAAAAAAGTCGATGCCCGCGGCATCGGCGCGCCGCAGCTCGTCGGCGAGGCGGCCGTGGTCAGCGTTGAAAAGGGCGGAGCCGAGGCGGACGGGCATGGCGAATCAGTCTTCGAGGGCGAGCGCGCGGACCGGGCAGGCATCGAGGCCCTTCACGGCGAGCGGAAACGCGCTGAGGAAAAAGCGCGGGCGCGAGATGGCGCCGAGGTTGCAGAGGCATTCGAGCACGGGAATGTCGATGCCGTCCTTGAAAAAAAGATGGTGGTTCGGATGCGTGGTCACGCCGCGCACTTCGAAACCCGAGCTGTCGGTGCCAAGCAGTTTAATTTTGCGATCGTGGGCGAGCCACTGGGCCGCCTCGTGGTCCACGTAGGGTCGCTGGTGCGATTCCTTGGTGCGGTATTTCGTTTCGCAGCCCTGCCACATGATCACGCGATCACCGACCTCGATGTCGCCGGCCTTTTTGAAATCGTCGATGGTAATGGGCTCGCTGACTTGCTTGTGGCGGAAATCGAGGCGCAGCGCCGGGCCAAAGAAGGCGTCGAGCGGAATCTGTGCCGTGTCCTTGCCGTTGGCGTAAAAGTGCAGCGACACCTCGACGTGCGTGCCGACGTGCGACCACATATAGACATCGTGCATGATGTCGCCCGCCGGACCCTTGCGCTCGGAGCGCTGCTTGAGTTCGAGGCCGTATTGCTCCTGGCCGGGGAGCATGACGTGAGAAAGTTCGGTGATGCGTTTGGGAGCTTGGAACATAAAATTAGAGCGTGCGGGTGGATTCGACCGCGGCACCCGAGCCGCCGACCGGTGCCTCGAGCGGGGTGCCACCCGCCGCGCGAATCGCGGCCGCGACACGCGCGGCCGTGCGATCGGTCACGAGTGCAATCATCGCGCCACCGCCACCGGCGCCTGTGAGCTTGGCCCCGAACGCGCCGGCGGCGCGGGCGGCGACGCAAAGCGCATCGAGTTGCGGATGCGAGGCGCCAATGGCGGAGAGCAGCGCATGGTTTTCATCCATGAGCGCACCGAGTTCGGGCCAGCGACCGGCGCTGAGATGGTCGCGTGCCGCGGTGGCCAGCGCCCCCATCTGCACAAAATGCGAGGCGCGCGCCGGGTCGGCGGCGAGCCAATCGCGCACGCGGGCATTTACGCTGCCGGTCGATCCTTTCTTGATGCCCGTGTCGCCAACCACGAGGCGCAAGCCCGGCGCGGTGGCGAGTGGCACACCGGGCGAACCCGCCCGAAACTCAATCACACCACCGAGGAGCGAAGCCTGGGTGTCGAGGGCTGACGCGGTGCCACCGTGGGCAATGCGGTCACCGGCGTAAGCCCATTCGGCGAGCAGCAGCCCGTCTCTCGCGATGCCATCCATGTCGGCGAGCATACATGATACGGCCGTGGCGAGCGCGGCGTGGACGGCTCCACCGGAGCCGAGCCCGCCGCCAATCGGTAGCTCGCTCGCAAAAGTAACGTTTAGGCCGGGCAACGTCGACTCGGCGATCGCCACGCGACCAAGCACGTAAGCGGACGACGCAAAAAAATCCGCACGCAAGGCGGTCGCCACGACGGGAAAGTCCTGCGCGGCCAACGCGGCATCCAGCGCCGCGGCGTGCGCGCGCAGTTCGGCCAGCGTGAAGATGGATTCACGGCCGGCTCCGCGAAGGACCACCTGGCGATCGTGGCGCGATTCCAGCGTGCACGTCGCGCGCCGTCCGAAAGCGGTCGCGAGTGCGAGCTGTCCGCGGTTGACCGCGTGCTCGCCAAACAGGATGACCTTGCCGGGGGCGGAGGTGGTGACGATGCAGGTTGGCACGGCCAAGGTCATGGGAAGTTGTCGAAAAAAAGCAAAAGCATGGAGCGGCTGGCGTGAGACACGGTGCAGGTCGGCGTATCACTTTCAAGAAGTAATCGTAAGAAAACGAAAGAAGTGGTTAGAAAGAGCAATACCGCCCCAGAGAGCGACGCCGTTACCGGTGGGCCGTCCGGCCGGCCCGGAGGCCTGGGGCACCAGCAAACCGGCGGCTATTCCTTGATGCCGCCCAGCGTGATGCCTTTGACGAAGTAGCGCTGCACGAAGGGATACACGGCAAGGATGGGTAGCACCGTGACCACAGTCACTGCCGCCTTGAGCGCGTCAGGGGTGTAAAGCTGCTCGTTGAAGTTGGGCGTGCCGAACTGCATGTCCTTCACCGAATTTTCGATCACGATGCGTTGGAGGAAAATTTGCACCACCTGCTTTTCGTTCGACGTGATGAAGATCATGGCGTCGAACCACGCGTTCCAGTGGATAACGGCCGTCCAGAGCGCGATGGTGGCGAGCGCGGGTTTCGACAGCGGAAGAAAAATCCGAAAGAGAATCGCGAAGTCGCTCGCGCCATCCATCTTCGCCGCCTCCTCGTAGCTGGGCGGGATTTGTTGGAAGAAATTTTTCAGGATGATGATGTTGAAGGCCGTGAGCATGAGCGGGAGCACGAGCACGAGGCGGTGGTCGATCAAGCCGAGATTTTTCAACAGGAGATATTTCGGCACGAGGCCGCCGCTGAAGAGCATCGTGAAGAGAATGTAGAACACGATCTGGCGGCGCCACGGGAGGTTGGGCCGGGAGAGCGGATAGGCGGCGAGGGAGGTCATGAGCAGCGTGGCGGCCACGCCCAGCACAGTGCGAATCAGGGAATTTCCGAAGCCTAACAAGAACCACGGGTCGTGAAAAATCATGTCGTAGCTGCCGAGCGAGAAATGCCAGGGGAGCACGAGCAGGCCGCCGTGCGCGACATCGGCCGCGGTGCTGAACGACAGCAACACGACATAGACGAAGGGATAGAGCGCGAGCAGGCCGATCACCGAGAGGATCGTGACGTTGAGCCAGTCGAAGGCGCGTTCGGCGCGGGAGCGTTGGAAGGGCATGGCAGCGGGGGGTGAGGAACGCTCAACGCTCAACGTTCAACGCTGAACTTTTAAGTTCGGAAAAGCACGGCGGGCTCGAACGGATGGAGACTGGGAAAACTGTCTTTCGGTTCATTAAGCGTTGAGCGTTGAGAGTTGAATGTTGAGCGTTTCAAAAGATCCCCTGTTCGCCGCCGGTGGCGCGGCGGGCAATGTGGTTGGCGGAGAGGAGCAGGCCGAAGCCGATGACCGACTTGATCAGGTCGGTCGCGGTGGAGAGACCGAACTCGAGTTGCACGAGCAGGCGCAGCGAGTAGGTGTCCACGATGTCGCTCACGCCATAGACGACGGGATTGTAGAGGTTGTAGATCTGATCGAAGCCGGCGTTCATGATGTGGCCGAGGTTGAGGATGAGGAGCACGACAATCGTCGGCGCGAGCGACGGGAGTGTGATGTGACGCACTTGGTGCCAGCGGTTCGCGCCGTCCACGGTGGCGGCCTCGTAGAGTTCGGGTGAGATGCCGGCGAGCGCCGCCAGGTAAATTACGGCACCATAGCCGACCGAGTGCCACACCCCGGTGGCAATCACGAGAAACAGGAACCAAAAATCATTGCTCAGAAAACTGACGGGCGAGCCGCTCGCGTGGGCAATCGCCTGATTGATCGGGCCTGTGGTGGAAAACATCAGCAGGAAAATGCCGCCGAGAATCACCCACGAGAGCAGATACGGAATGTAGGTCACGGTCTGCACGAGCTTCTTAAACCAGAGCACGCGCAGCTCGTTCAGCATGAGCGCGAGAATGATCGGCGCGAAGAAACCGAAGAGGAGGCGCAACGCGGAAATGACGAAGGTGTTGCGGAGCGCGGCACGAAATTGCGGGTTGGCGAACAGCTCGCGGAAGTTGTCGAGCCCCACCCACGCGCTGCCGAAGATGCCCTCGACGCTGATGAATTTCTTAAACGCGAGGATCAGCCCAACCATCGGCGCATAATGGAAGACCGCGAAGTAGATCAACGCCGGCGCGAGCAGCAGAAACAGTCCGCCGTGGCGCTGCCAGAGAGTGCGGAACGAAAGCGCGGGAGCAACGGGAGCGATCATGGTGAGGCGGAGGGCGGCGCTTTTTCCGCGGCGGCCAGCAACGCGGCGACGCGCGCGCGGATGATTTGTTTTTGGGCGTAGAGTTCGTTCGCCTCGCGCGTGAGCACGTCGCCGCCCTGCCGGCGCCACTGCGCGACGAAGGCGTCGAACGCTTCGAGCGGGCGTTTGCCGATGATGATTTCGGTAAAAGCCACCGCCTGCATCTGCACGAGGTCGTTGAGATACTTGCCGGCGGAAGGCACCGTCTCACTCATCAGCAGCGCATCCTGAATGCCCCACTCCGGCCGCAGATATTTCTCGCGGTAGGCCTTGGCCCGCGCGGTCGTGAACCGCTCGCCCAACTCCTGCGGCGCACTGAACGGGATGAAGTAACCGAAACTGGAGTTGATATTGGTGAGAATACCTTCGCCGAGCAGCTCACGCGGCGCGTAAGGCTTGGCGTCGTAAGGTGGAATTTTCCGAATGCCGTAATCCGGATCCCACTGCCAGTGCAGACCGCGCTGGCCGACGTGCAACTCGAGCATGAGGTTGTCGTCGCGACAGACTTCGTTGAAAATCGTGAGCACCCGGACGAGTTTTTCCGGCGCCCGCGCGAGCTGCGGGCCGAACATTACCACGCCCCCGACGCTGCCGCCCCACGTATGCACGCCACGCTCGCCACGCGGGCCCGTGGGCAGCCAGCCGGGCGCGATTTTCGTGCCGGGGTGCACGGCGGCAATGAGCGTCGCGATGGAGTTCGGCAGCCGCTCGTCGAAGGCACCGTCGCCCGAGAGATTGAAACCCATGATGTAGCCGACGCGGCCGGTGACGAGCTGCGTGCGCACCTCGAGGTTGCCGAGCGGCAGCGTCATGTAGTCGGGATGGATAAGCCCGCCGGCATACCAGCGGCGCAACAAAGTGATCGCCTCGCGCGCCTCGGGCAACGTGCCGCCCCACGCGACGCGGCCGTCGCGCACCAGCCACGCGTTTTGTTGGATGCCGAACGCGCCGAAAATTTCCTCGAAGCTGCGATCGAGCGATCCGGCGGAGGAGCCAGGCTTCCACGGGCAATAACCGTAGGTGTCGCGCTGACCGTTGGCGTCGGGATCCTGGTCGCGGAAGCGCCGGAGCGCGTCTTCCATCTCGACGAGCGTCTCGGGAATTTTTTTTATGCCCACGCGTTCGAGCCACGTCTGGTTCCAGACGCCGGGAAACGGATAGACGGCGTTGGCCGTGGTAAACATCGGCACGCCGAAATTTTTTCCGCGCCACTGGCTCAGCAGCCACGCATCGGGCGCGTGGCGCATGAGCGTGCGCACGTAGTCGGGCGCGTGGCGCACGAGCGTTGCATAGGGCACCTCAAGCGCAAAACCTTGCTGCGCCGCGTTGGCGGCCTCGCGGGCATCGCGCATCCAGAACAGATCGGGAATGTCGCCGCCGATGAGTTTGAAGCGCAGCAACCGGTCGTAGGAAAACGTGGGGATGAAATTGACGTCGAGCGCGACGTTGAACCGCGCCTCCAGCCGGCGCTGTTTCCACGAGCCCGGTTGCGCCCCCTCGGCGTAAGGCGAGCCCTGCCATTTGATCTGGAGGTGTTGCGCGGGATCGTCGCGCACCGCGGCAAAGGTGGCGGTGAGTTCGTCCGTCGTGTGCGGCACGTGGACACGCCGGCAGCCACTCGGTGCGAGCAGCATGAGCAATCCGGCCAGCGCGGCGAGCGTGGGACGGGCGGGGTATTTTTTTGGGGGGTGCTCGGGCAGCACGACTCAGGGAGGGGCTTGCGCTGCGAGCGTGGTGACGCGCGCGAGCAGCGCCTGTTTCGTGACAAACATCTCATTGGCTTCGCGGGTGAGCACGTCGCCACCGCGAAGAAGCCACTCCGCGACGAAGGCGTCAAACGCTTCGAGCGGGCGTTTGCCGATGATGATTTCGTTGAAAACGGTTTCCTGGATCCGCCGCAGGTCGGGAAACAATTTTCCCGCCGACGGCACGACTTCGGCCTGCACCAGCGCGTCAGTCCGGCCCCACTCGATGCGTTGAAAGGTGTCGAGATGCGCGCGCACGGCTGGCGTGAGGAAGCGCGCGACGACCGATTCGTCGGCGGAGAACGGCACGAAATAGGCGAAGTTGGTGCCGATATCGAGCATCTGCTCGCCCAGCAGTTCGCGCCCGCTGACGGCCTTGTCATCATAAGGCGGGAGTTTTCTGAAGCCGCGGCGCTCGTCCCAGTCCCAGTGCAGGCCGCGCCGGCCGATGCGCAACTCGATCGCGAGGTCTTGGTCGCGGGCGAGGGCGTCGAACATTTGCAACACGCGCACGACCGCCTCGGGCCGGCGGCGGAGGCGCGCGTTGAACATTGTGATGCCACCCAGTGTGCCCGGCCACGCGAGCCCACCGCGCTGACCCCCGGGACCGATCGGAAATTTTCCCGGCGTGAGTTCCTCGTCGGGATGCACGCCCTTGTGCAGGTGAACAAACGAGACGGGATAGTCGGGATTGAAATTGTAGTGATCGCCCATCCGCCAAAATGCGACGTAGCCGACCTGACCGTTGAAGAGATATTTTCTCACTTCGTTGTTGCCCGGCGGTAGCGCCTGAAAGTCCGGCAGGATCAGTCCGTCGGCATACCAGCGGCGCAGCAGTGCGAGGGCGCGGCGCGATTCGGGCAACGTGGCACCCCACGCCATGTGCCCGTCGCGCAGCGTCCACTGCGTCGGGATGACGCCGAACGCCGCGAAGATTTCCTCGAAGTAACGGTGGCACATGCCGTAGGTGTCGCGCCGGCCGTTACCGTCGGGGTCGCGTTCGCGAAAACGGCGCAACGCCTCCTCCATTTCATCGAGCGTCTCGGGCACGTGATCGATGCCAACGCGAGTGAGCCACGTCTTGTTCCACACGCCCGGCGACGGGTAGCGCGAGTAAGTGAGGTTAAAATTCGGGAGGCCGAAATTTTTACCCTGCCAATACGACAACAACCAGGCTTCGGCGGCGTGTTTGTTGATCTGCCGCATGAGCATCGGCGCGTGGAGCGCGATCGTCTCCCATGGCAGCTCGAGCGCGAAGCCTTGCTCGGCGGCCTTCTTTGCTTCCTTCACGTCGCGCACCCAGAAAACATCCGGCCCCTCTCCTCCCATCAGCGAAAACATGAGCTGCTTGTCGTAGCTAAAGGCTGGAAAAAATCCGCAGTGCAGCCGCAACCCAAAACGCTCCTCGACCTGCCGCTGAATCCACGAGCCGTCGCGCCCACCTTCCATATAGAAGGAGCCCTGCCACGAGAGTGCGAGCGGTTCGGCCGCAAACCCCGACGGCAGGGCGGCGAGGCTCGCCACGATCACCGCTGCCCCGAAGCAACCCCGCAGCGATCGAACACAGCGGGCGTCGTGGTTGAGGCAAGGCACGCGTCGAAAAGAAAGAAAACAAAACACATAACAAGTAAAATGAGTCGAGCCATTCATTCGGCCGGCACCTCGCCGCGTGACCCACAAGGCGCAACGCATCCAATTTTACCTCGTGCAGATGACCAATGTTCGGGCCGCCGCGAAGTTTTGTTGTTGCTTTTTGTTTTCTTACTTTTTCTATCGCTTTCGAAGTTGCTGCGCACCCCAACCAGCGGGCGACCAAACCTCCCAACAAAAACGAAAGCGATGAAAATACCTCCCTCCATTCGCGCGCGCCTGCTGTTTGCTCTGACAGCCAGTTCGCTCTGCCTGACAAGTTCCTCCCTCGCACAGTCCACCGTCACCCCGGCGAAAAAGGAGGACGAGATTCAGCAACTGACTCCGTTTGAAGTGTCGGCGGCCAAAAGCAAAGGCACCTACGTGCAGGAGGAAGTGGTCTCGGTCACGAAGTTCGCGGTTCCGATCATCAACGTCCCCCAGAACGTCTTCGTGTTTACGCGCGAGTTCATGGACGATCTGAATTTCGGCCAGATGCGCGCGATGCTCGCCTACAACGCCTCGCTGCAGGGCGGTCTGAATTCCGTCGGCGGCAGCTACCGTGGTTTCTCCAATCAGGAAAAATTGCGCGATGGCTTCAAGATGTCGGCGTTCTTCGACTATGATCCGGTGCACTTTGAGCGCATCGAGCTACTCAAGGGCCCGTCCGCCGTCATGTATGGCCGCACCGAGCCGGGCGGCATCACGAACTACGTGACCAAGACGCCCGTGCCCGGCGCCAACTTCGCCAACTTCACGATCGGCACCGGCAAGATTTATCACAACACCCGCCGAAACTTTATGGCGGATATCAATCAGTCCCTCCCCGTCACGGGCGGAAACGGCAACCTCGATCTCCGTCTGACCGCCGCCTATCGCGAATATCAGGACGGCGTGGACAGCATCACGGAAAACGGCGGCCAGAAGCAGGCCAGCGTGCGCCTCGCCGCCACCTACTGGCTCACCAAGAACACCCGGCTCTATCTGAGCTATATGCACTACTACCGGCTCTTCGAGTCGCAGTTCGGTCGCTATGCCTCCTTTGCCGTCGGCGTGCCGCAGGCGACCCCCGGCCTCACCATTCCGTTCTCGATTCTCTACGGTCGCGATCCGTTCGAGGATTACGGCTATGGCCGTAACTTCTACTGGCAGTTCAATGACACCGAAGCGATCCTTGATCACAAGTTCAGCTCCACTCTTTCGTTTCGCGCCGGTTTCCACATGCACAAGCGCACCAACGAGGATTATCTTCTCCTCATCGCGCCCACGACCGTCGCCGGCCAGGGCGCCATCGCCCAAACGAATATCAACAAGAACAAGGACGACGTCTATCTCCCGGACTTCCAAGCCCACATCGCCTGGAAGCCCGGCGCGGATCAGAACGTCCTCGTCGGCGTCAACCGCAACATCCAGTTCCTCGACCAAAAACAGTGGAACCAGCAGCGCAATCCCGACGGCACACCCTTCCGCCGCACCTACATTCCGTCTCAAGGCATTCCTCACGCGCTCCCCGGCGACGTCGCCTACATCGCGACGGCGGTTAATCGCAACCGCACTTACTATGACGCCGCGCAGATCAATTACCTCGGCGGTTTCCTCGAGGAGAAACTGCACCTCATGGCCGGCGTCGCCTACAACAAGGTGAAGATCGAGTTCAAGCCGTCCAGCCTTCGCCCCTCTCCCCCGCCCACCCTCCAGACCACCGACACGAATCCGCAGCTCGGCGTCATCTACAAGGTCACGCCCGAGTGGTCGGCCTTCATCCTCGGTTCGCAGTCCTCGCAATACACGACGACCCAGGACTCGTTCGGCAAATACTTCGGCCCCATCCTCGGGACCGGCTACGAGGGCGGCTTCAAGTTTGCCATCGGCCAGGGCCGCTTCAACGGCACGATCACCTACTACAACACCGAGCAGCAGAACAACGTGGTGTTCGACCCTCTGGCCAAGTCGTTCCTCTATCAGCAAACGGTCACCGCCGGCACGCCCAATCCCGCGCTCCTCGGTGACAACGTCGCGGCGGGCACGACGGCGTCCAAGGGCGTCGAGTTCGAAATCAACGGCTCCGTCACCCCCGATTGGGGCGTCACGTTCAGCTACGCGCACAACGATCAGATCTTTAAGAAGAATCCCCTCGCTGTGGTTCAAGGCACAAAGGTCGGCGGCACGGAGCCCAACCGCATGACGATGTATAACCGATTTAATTTCGACCGCATGGGCGCCAAGGGTCTCTACACCGGACTCGGCATTATCTATATCGACAAGATCTACGGTGGTTTCTCGCCGGGCTCGAACAATACCAAGACCTATTGGGCCAAAGGCGGCCTCCGCCTCGACGCGATGGTCGGCTACCGCTTTCAGTGGCTTGGCCGCGGCAACGAAATCAAGTTTCAGGCGATCAATGCGAACGGACCAGAGACGTTCCGCTCCGGCTTCGACCCTGCGCGCAACGCCCCCTACGCCTACCTTAAGGCCAAGCCCAGTCTAAACTTCGACTACACCATCCGCTTCTAATCTCCGCCACTCTCGCGTGGGCCCGTTCCGCTCGCGCTTCGTTTTATCGCATCCCAAGGTCTTCCCCTTGGGATGCATTTCTTAGTGGAGCCCACGACGCCACTCCCGCTTCGTGTGCGACTCCGGCCCTTTCTCCACCCGAGTCATGAAATTTCCCCTGCCCCGCCTTCTTCCGTTCTGCGTCCTGATCCTCGCTGCACCCGCCGCGCGCGCTCAATTCTCCGCCGGCTCGCTCGTCGCGACCCCGCCCAATACGCAGGCCCAGCCCGTCACGCTCAATCAAGGCCAGAACTACCCGAGCGCCCTTTCCTTCACGATTAACTTCGGCCAGCTCGGCGTCACGATCTCGCGCATCGAAATCCGCCCGGGTCTGCCGCCAGGTCTCGACGGCGGCGGCTCGGTGCAGGGCGATGCCTACGTCGTTCTGAACCGCCCCACCGTCGTCCTTTTCGGCACGCCCACCACGCCCGGCGATTATAAACTCAGCGTGACTGCCACCACCTCGACCGGCCTCGTGTCGACCTCGCAGGTCTCGCCGTGGGAGGTGTTCATTCGCATCGCCGCCTCCGGCACCGCGCCCACGATCACCACGCAACCCTCGAATCAGACCGTGACCGCCGGCGCCAACGTCACCTTCATCGCCGCCGCCGACGGCACGCCCACGCCCACTTTTCAGTGGCGCAAGGACGGCACCGCCCTTTCCGGCGCCACCAGCGCCACGCTGGCGCTGACGAACGTCTCGTCCGCCAGCGCGGGCAACTACACGGTGGTCGCGACGAACTCCGTCGGCTCAGCCACGAGCAACGCCGCCACCCTCACGGTCAACCCGCTCGTCGTCACCACCGCCCCCGCGATCACGGCGCACCCTTTAAGCGTGAGCGTAAATGCCGGCGGCACCGTCGCGCTGTCCGCCTCGGCGAGCGGCAATCCCGCGCCCACTTATCAATGGCGCAAAAATGGCATCGCCCTCACCGGTGCGACCAGCGCGACCCTCGTCCTCTCCTCCGTCTCGGCGGCTGACGCCACCAGTTACACCGTCGTCGCGACAAACTCCATCGGCAACGCCACGAGCAACGCTGCGACTCTCACGCTTTCCTCGAACGCCGACTTCGGCCGGCTCAGCAACCTCTCCGTCCTCACTGACATCACCGCCTCGGTGCCAAGCTTCACGCTCGGCACCGTCGTTGCTGTCGGCTCCGACTCCGCCGCGAGAAAACCGCTCGTCGTCCGCGCCGCCGGCCCCGCGCTCGGCGTCCTCGGCGTGCCCGGCACGATCGCCGACCCCAAAGTCGATCTCCTGGCCGGTCAGACCGTCGTCGCGACCAACGACAACTGGAACGGTGCCTCCGACGTCGCCGCCGCGATGGCGAGCGTCGGCGCGTTTCCGTATGCCGCGACCACCTCGAAAGACGCCGCGATTTACGCCCCGACGCTGACACCGCGCGACTACACCGTGGCCGTCAGCGGTGTCGGCGGCGCGATCGGCACCGTCATCGCCGAAGTTTACGACGCGACTCCGGCGGGCACGTTCACGAGCGCGACCCCGCGATTGATCAACGTCTCCGTCCTCAAGCAAGTCAACGCGTCCGGCTTCATCACGCTCGGTTTCACGATCGGAGGCTCGACCGCGAAGACCATCCTCATCCGCGCCATCGGTCCTGGCCTCACGCAGCTCGGCGTGCCCGGAGTTATGTCCGATCCGCAGCTTACCCTTTTCAATAGCGCCTCGACCGCGATCGCCGCGAACGATAATTGGGGCGGCGACGCCGCGCTCAGTTCGACCATGACGCGCGTCAACGCCTTCGCGGTCAGCGATACCGCCAGTAAAGACGCGATGCTCTTGATCACGCTGCCGCCCGGCGGCTACACCGCCCAAGCGAGCGGCGTGGGCAGCTCCAGCGGCCTCGTCATTGTCGAAGCCTACGAAGTGCCGTGAGCCGCACGGCCTCGGCCGCACGCCGGTGAATTCATTTCGCGCCGGCTTCCCGTCGGCCCATTTCTCTTTTCATGCCCAGCCAATTCACGCTCATCGATCACCTGACGCGCTTCTGTCCTGCCGCGGCCGACCAGCCGCCCGCGTGGGGCGCACCTTCGCCACCGAAGCCGGAGACTTGGCCGCACTCCTTTCCTGATGAGCCGATCAACTGGCTAAGCGACGGTTTCAAAATTGTCTGGATCGATCCGCGCGAGCCCTACTGGCACCCGCGCATGGAGGCCGCGCGGCCGCCCGATCTGCCCGACAGTTGGGTGCGCCCTGTCGACTACCGCGACGGCACGATTCACTACCGCATCGAGGTGTTCGAGAAGCCCAACGAAACCCAGGTCACGACCCTCCTCGCGCGCCTCACGAGCGACGTCCACCACGGCACGCACAACGTCTGGCTCGGCCACGGCGTGTGCGTGTTCAAGACGAAGGGCACGCACTATTTCTCGCAACCTGTCTATTCGCATCGCCCGTTCACGCGCGACTCCAAGTTCAACTGGGATCACCCCATCTACGAACTCCAGCTCGTCGTCTCCGATCTCCGCGGGGCCTGCGTCCATCGCAGCGTCGAGCAGGCGCACAACGCCTACGACGGCTCGCCCAATCTCGGGCTCTATCTCCCGTTGAAAGTCCGCTACACCGCACTCGTCACTGCGCCCGGCGCAAAACTCTCTCCGCCCGCGTGGTGGTAAGCCCATCGTTCCGCCCCTCTCCCATGCCCGACTCCCAATTTCTCCTCGCCGACCACCGCGTCCGCTACACGGCCAACGACAACGATCCTACGAGCGACATCCACGCGCTCACGCCGACCGATGGCTTTGAGGTCGTCTACGTGCCCGAGGGCGAGCGCCGCTGGCAGCCGCGCATGAAAAAATATCCCTCCTGGCCCGCGAGCTGGCTCGCGCCCGTCAACTACCGTGACGGCACGCTCCACTATCGCCTCGAGGTCCTCGAGAAACCGGACGACCAGACCATCACCCAGGTCATCAGCCGGCTCACCACCGACACCTACGAGGGCACGCACAACATCTGGCTCGGCTTCGGTGCGTGCGCCTTCCGCACGAAGGGCGTGCATCACTTCGCCCAACCCGTCCTGGCCCACCGTCCGATGATCCCCCAAGTGAAATTCAATTGGGATCACCCCATCCACGCGTTCCAACTCGTCGTCGTGGACGGCCGCGGTGTGCCGGTTCATCGCCGCCTCGAGCAGGGCAAGAATCCCTTCCAAGGCTCGCCCGACCTCTCGCTCTACCTGCCGCTCGACCTCCGCTATAGCGCGATCGTCAGCGCACCCGGTGCGAAGTTCGCCCCGCCCGCGTGGTGGTGATCCCATTTCCCGTCCTCATCTTTAATCGAGAATCCAAAATCGACCATGTCCAAAGTTCTCCTCATTGGCGGCACTGGCCTCATCTCTACTCCGATGACGCGCCAGCTCCTCGCGCGCGGCCACGTCGTCACTCACCTCAACCGCGGCAAAAAATCTGCGACGCCTGCGGGCGTCTCGCAAATCGTCGCCGACCGCCAGCAGTTCCCGGCGTTCGAGGCGACCATCGCCGCCAGCGGCGCGTGGGATTGCGTCATCGACATGTGCTGCTTCGAACCCGCCGAAGCCGAGAGCTGCGTGCGCGCGTTCCAAGGCCGCACCAAGCAGTTCATCTTTTGCAGCACCGTGGATGTTTATGCCCGCCCCACGAAAAAATTTCCCATCACCGAAGATGAGCCGCTCGGCGGCGTGAGCGTTTACGGAAAGAAAAAAGTGGTCTGCGAACAGACGATGATGGCCGCCCACACCCGCGGCGATTTCGCCGTCACCGTCATCCGGCCCGTCCATACCTACCAGGACGGCGGCGGCATCCACAACGCCACGCTCAACAATGCCGCCGTCCTTGGCCGCTTCCAGCGCGGCCTGCCCGTCATCATGCAGGGCGACGGCCAGAGCCTCTGGTGTGCCGTTCACGCCGAAGATTGCGCCGCCGCGTTCGTCGGTGCTGTTGGCAACGCGAAAGCCTTCGGCCGCGCCTACCACACTGGCGGCGCGCTCATGACTTGGGCGACCAAACATCGCACTGTGTGCGAAGTCTTCGGCTGGCCCGCGCCGACGTTCGTGCACATTCCGACTGATCTGCTCTTTGCCGCATGGCCGGAGCGCGGCCGCATCTCGGCCGAAAATTTTTCCTTCAACAACGTCTTCGACAACACCGCCGCCGAGCGCGACCTCGGCTACCGCTATACGATCACGTGGCGCGAAGGCTGCGCCCGCATGAAGCCCGTCTTCCTCTCCACGCCCGGAAAAATCGCTGACCCCGCCACCGATCCGATGTATGACCGCGTGCTCGCCGCCTGGGCGAAACTCTCAGCGCAAATGACCGCCGAACTCGCCACGAAATAATCTCCCTTTCTCTCCCGCTCCCCTTCTCCGTGTCCCTTCCTTCTCCCCGCCTTCTGACCGCCGGCCCCGTCCGTCTCACCCTGGCGAACGGCGAGCTTCGCTACCTCTACGTCGGCGCGCGCGAAATCATCCGCCGCGTCTATTTCTGCGTGCGCTTCCACGACAAGTGGGACACCGCGCCCAACGAGATCACCCGCTGCGACGTCACCGAGCGCGACGGCGGCTTCACCGTCGAACTCGCCGCGCGCTGCGTGATCGGCCCCGTCAACTACGGCTGGACCGCCCGCCTCACCGGCACTGCCGACGGCACCATCGCCTTCTCCGTGCGCGGCGCCGCTCTCGGCGAATGCACCCAGATCCGCCGCTGCGGCATCCAACTTCTCCTCGGCGCCGATGCCGTGATTGGCCAGCCTTTCACGATGACGCGCCCCGACGGCACCGCGCAACGCGCCGAACTCCAGGTGCGCCTCGATCCCGAGGTGCTGCCCATGCAGTTCCGCACGCTCCGCTACACCACGCGCGAAGGCCTCGGCGTCTCGGCCGAATTTACCGGCACGAACTTCGGCTACGAGGATCAGCGGAATTTCAACGACAGCTCGTTCAAGTTTTTCTCCGCCAACGCCCACTCCTACCCGACCCTCGCGCTCGGCGCTGCCGCCGAGAGCAGCGTCACGCTTTCCCTCACCCATCTTCCCACTGCGCTTCCGGCGCCACCGGCGCTCTCCGCGCGCATCGGCGCCATCACCGGCGGCGCGCGCCTTCCGCGCCTCGTCGAAGCCGGCGCGGGCACGCCCAATTCGCTCTTCATGGCGCTCAATAAAAATCGCGCCACCCAATGGGACAACAAGCTCCACACGTGGGGTTTCACGCCCGCCGTCAATCTCTACGACGACGACACGTTCATGGAAAACACCGCCGCCGTGCTCGACCAGCTCCGCACCGCGCGCGTGTTCACCAATCCCCACGGCCTCGACGTCGGCTGCCGCCTCGACCCCGTGCATTTCGAGTCGCTGCACCCGCGCCCCGCGCGCGACGCCCGCAACGCCACTGCGTTTGCCGCTGCGTGGCTCACCGCCTTCGTAAAATACGCCACGATGGGCGGCGCGCTCGAAGTCGCGTTCCGTCTCGGCCCAGGCCCCGTCGACGCCGTGCGCGCCGCGCTTGCGGCCCATGGTGGCAAACTCATCCGCCCGATCGCCGTCACCGCGCCCGGACATCCGCCCGTCGAAGCCTTCGGGGTCGTCGAGCCCGACCTTTCCACGAGACTCTGGTTTGCCAACACCACCGCGCACCCGGTTTCTCTGCCCGTGGAAAACGTCGCGCACCGCCCGCACACGGTTCGCCGCGTCTCCGATACGCATCGCTGGGAAAACACCGAGTCGCTTTCGCCCACCGCCCACGGCACGCTCAACCTCTTGCTCGCTCCCTTCGAAGTCTGCGTGCTCTGCCCCATGTAAGATGATCATCGACGCGCACACCCACGTCTTCACCGACTGGCCCGGCAGCCCGCTGGCCGCGCAGGGTTCGCCCGCGCGACTGCAACAAGCGATGGACGAGTGCGGTGTCGTGCGCGCGCTCGTCGTCTCACTCATTTTCAAGGGCGGCGACTCCAACGCGCTTTCGATTCAAGCCGAGCACGAGCAGTCTGCTCGTTTCCTCGCGTTGCCTCAGCTCGATAGCACCGGCACACCGACCTATCATACTGCCGGTGCTGCCGATCGGCTTGCCGCACTGCACGAATTGCACGGCGGCATCCGGGGCTTCACCCACTATTGCCGCGACTACGACTGGTTCGAGTCCGCCGAGGGCCTGAAACTTTTTGCCAAAGCCGCCGAGCTGAAACACGTCGTCAGCCTCGCCGTGTTCGCCGCCGGCCTGGCGCCGCTCGCCAAACTCGCGCTGCGCTTTCCGTCGCTCACGTTTCTCGTGCATCACCTCGGCCGCCTGCAGGAGAAAACGGAAACCGCGCCCAATCTTCCCGCGCTTCGCGCCGCCGCGGGCGCGCCGAATATCTGGTTCAAGCTTTCCGGTTTTCATCATCTCGCCGCCGATCCGAAAGCCTACCCGCACGCCGCGCTCCAACCACTCGTGCGCGCGCTCTACGATGCGGTCGGCCCGCGCCGGCTCGTGTGGGGCAGCGACTCGCCCGTCGTTGAGCAATACATGACTTACCGGCAATCGCTCGATCTTTTCCGCGCGCACACGCCTTACATTTCCGCGGAGGAAAAAAATCTCATCCTCGGCGGCAACCTTTCCCGTCTCTTCTCATGGCCGACTGCAAGATAACCTACAAAAACTTCGGCCGCACCGGCATTCACGTCGGCCCGTTCTGCCTCGGCAGCGCGATGTTTGGCCAGAGCATCGACGAGCCCGCCGCCGCCCGCGTCATCGACGCCGCGCTCGATCTTGGGCTCAACATGCTCGACACCTGCGACAAATACGTCGGCGGAAAATCCGAAGAGATCATCGGCCGCACCCTCAAGGCCAATGGCAAACGCGACCGCCTCATTCTCGCCACGAAGTTTTCCCGCTCCGGCGTCAAGGACCCACAGCCGCCGAACCAGTATGGCATTTCCCGTCGCTACATCATGCAGGCTGCCGAAGGTTGCCTGCGCCGCCTGCAGACCGACTACCTCGACTTGTTCATGATTCACCGCCCGTGGTGGGATGTCGCGCTCGATGAAACCCTGCGCGCCCTCGACGATCTCATCCGCTCCGGTAAGGTGCGTTACATCGGCACGAGCAATTACTCGGCGTGGGAGTTGATGGAATCGCAATGGGCCGCGCGCGAACTTGGCACGAACCGTTTCGTCGTCGAGGAGTGCGCCTACAATCTCCTCCACCGGCTCCCGGAGCGTGAATTGATTCCCTACGCGCAAACCTACGGCACCGCGCTGATCACGTGGGGCCCGCTCGCCGTCGGATTTTTCTCCGGCCGCTACAAGCGCGGTGTGAAACCCGATCCCGCGTCGCGCATCCAGCCCGACAATTTCTGGAAGGACATGCTCACCGAACCCGCCTTCCGCGTGCTCGACGTCGTCGAGATGATCGCGAAGGAAAAGAACTGCACCCCCGTCCAACTCGCGCTCGCGTGGGTCGCCCAGCAGCCCGGCGTCACCTGCCCCATCATCGGCCCGCTCTCCGTCGAGGCGCTCCACGACAATCTCGGCGCGCTCAACGTCACGCTCACGCCCGAAGATCGCGCGCGCCTCGACGCCGTCGCAAAACCCGGTTCCGCGATCGTCGCCGACCCGGCGTTCGGCTTCCAATCCCAACCGCATCAGTTCCGCTGGTAGTCGCATCCGCTGCTCGAAAAATGTCCGCTCTCATTCCGCTTCACGGTCGCTTCGAATTCTCCTTTCACGCCCGCCCGCCCGTGGCCGCTCCGTGCGAGGTGGAAGTCTTCGTTGATTTCACCGGACCGAAAAACACCCGCCAGCGCGTCCGCGCGTTCTGGTTTGGCTCGCGCGAATGGCGCGTGCGCTTCCGCCCCACCGTCACAGGCGAATGGAAATTCACGACTCGTAGCTTCCCGCCCATCGCTGGTCTCGATGCGCAGGCCGGCGCGTTTACGTGCCTACCGCGGCGCGCTGACGAAAAAAACTTGTTCCGGCAGCACGGCCCGTTGCGAGTTGCGTCCAACGGTCGCCATCTCGCCCACGCCGATCGCACGCCGTTCTTCTGGCTCGGCGACACCGTGTGGAATGGCCCGATGATGGTGCGCACCGCCGCCGACTGGGATCGTTTTCTCCGCCATCGCGCCGCCCAGAAGTTCAACGCGATTCAGTTCGTCATGACGCACTGGCGCGCGGGCGCGACCAACCCCGACGGCGAGGTCGCCTATACCGGCCGCGATCCAATCTGGATCAACCCGCATTGGTTCGAGCGGCTCGATGCCCGCTTCGACGCGATCGAGGCCCACGGCCTGCTCGCCGTGCCCGTGCTCATCTGGACGCTTGGTCGCGACGACATTAATCCGTCCACGCTGCCCGAGTCGCAGATCATCAAACTCGCACGCTACATGGTCGCCCGCTACGGCGGACATCACGTCGTGTGGGTGCTCAACGGCGATGGCCGCTACTACGGCCCGGCCGCCGAAAAATGGAAACGCATCGGCCGCGCCGTGTTCGATCTACCCGGCCGTTCGCCCGTCGTGCAGCACCCGGGCGGCATGCAGTGGCCGCACGACACCTTCGAAAACGAAAAGTGGATCGACCTCATCGGCTATCAGGGTGGCCACGGCGACGACGCCGAGACCTGGCAGTGGCTCCACTCCGGCCCACCCGCCCGCAAATGGAAAAAATATTCGCCGCGCCCCTTCCTCAATCTTGAGCCGCCCTACGAGGATCACATCTGCTACCAATCGCGCCGCCGCCACGATGCGTTCAACATCCGCCGCGCCGGCTGGTGGTCGCTGCTCAACGCTCCGCCCGCCGGCCTTACCTACGGCGCGCACGGCGTTTGGGGCTGGGAGGAAGTCGCGCGTCCGCCGACCGATCACGCCTACACCGGCGTCGCCCAGCCGTGGCACGTGGCGATGAAACTGCCCGGTGCGAAACACATGACGCACCTGGCCGAATTTTTCCGCAGTCTGCCGTGGACGAAACTCGCACCCGATCAAAGCCTCGTTCGCTCCGCCCCAACTGCACCGAAAAAACCGGGCCGCCTCCACGTCGTCTTTTCCCGCGGCGCCGACGGCGAAACCGCGATCTGGCTGAACGGAGAAAAGAAAAACGGCGCATGGCTCGGCGGGGATTTCACGACCTGGGTGCCCGAGGCCCATCTCGCCCTCGGCAATGAAGCAACCGGCGACTTCGGCTGGACCGGCACCTTTCACCGCGTGGCGATTTATGATCGCGCGCTCTCCGCCGCCGAAATCGCCGCCGCCCAGCGCGCGCCCGAACGCCACGCGCCCGATCCGGTCGCTGCGTGGTCGTTCAAAAAGCGCGGCACCACGCTTCGCGACGAATCGGCCCGCGGTGCGCCGCTCAATCTTCGGATCGCCACGCCCGACCGTGCAAAGATCACGCCGGCCGGTCTCGTCCTGCGCGCCGACGCCGAGGTCAAATCTATTGCGCCCGCCGAGAAACTCGCCACCGCCGTCCGCGCGTCGGGCGCCGTTTCCTTCGAGCTGTGGTTTACGCCCGCCGAATGGGACCACCGCGCTTGCGGCCGCCTGCTCTCGATGCAAGTCGATCGGTGGAATCGGAATTTTTCGGTCACGCAGGTCGCCACTGAGTTTACCGGCCACCTTCGCACCAGTGCCACCGCGGGCAACGCCGAACCCTCGCTCGCCACCGCGGTGCCTTCGTCGCCCTCGACCTTCATCGCCGCGGCGCGCACGCCGTCGGGTGATTGCGCAGTTTTTTATTTGCCGCAGGGCGGCGTGATTCACATCGCGCCGCGAAAACTTCAGCACGGGCTGAGCGCCGCCTGGTTCGATCCACGCACCGGCCAGCAGCGCTCGGCGCGCACAAAGGCCCGCGGTGTCCTCGACGCGCCCGATGCGCGCGACTGGGTGCTCGTTTTGAAAAAATGAAAATCACCTCCGTCGAAACCTTCGCCGTTCAACCGTGGGCGTGGCCGCTGCTCATTGTCCGCGTGCGCACCGACGTGCCCGGCCTCGAGGGTCTCGGCTGCGCGAGCTACAAGCACCGCTGGCACGCCGTGAAGGCCGCAATCGATCAACACCTCGCGCCGTTCGCGATCGGCAAGGATCCGCGCAACACCGAGGACTTCTGGCAGACGGCGAATGTTCACGGCTACTGGCGGAACGGGCCCGTGCTCAACACCGCGCTCGGCGGCCTCGACATGGCACTCTGGGACATCAAGGGCAAACTCGCCAATCTGCCGTGTCACCAGCTCTGGGGCGGCCCGAGTCGCGCGGGCGTGCCCGTCTATGTCACCGCACACGGCAAGTCTCCCGACGAGGTCGCCGCCAACGGCAAAAAATTTCTCGAACGCGGCTTCCGCCATCTGCGCCTCCAACTTTACTGCTACGAAGGCATGCCGCTCGATGCTGCGACGAAACCCGACGGCGCGCCGCCCGGTCTCTACTTCAATCAGCGCGAGCGCATGCACACCGTGCCGAAAATGTTCGAGGTCGCGCGCCGTGAACTCGGCGAATCCGTCGAACTCTTGCACGACCTGCACGAACGTCTCGCCCCGACCGACGCGCTCTGGCTCGCCAAAGCGATCGAGCCCTTTCGCCCGTTCTTCCTCGAAGATCCCGTCGCGCCCGAAGATCTTGAGTGGCTCGCTAATTTCCGCGCGCAGACCGCCACGCCGCTCGCGCTCGGCGAACTTTTTTCCAATCCCGCCGAGTTCAACCGCGTCGTCACGCAGCGCTGGGTCGATTTCATCAAGGTGCGTCCCGTCCGACTCGGCGGCGTTACGCCGATCTTGAAACTCATGCACCTCGCCGAAGCGTTCGGCGTGCGCTTTTGCTTGCACGGACCCGGCGATGTTTCCGCCATCGGCGCCGCGGCGAATATTCACTTGAGTGCCGCGCTCCACAATTGCGGGATTCTCGAATGGGTTTTCCGCCCCGCCGCCGAGAACGAACTCTTCCCCGGCCTGCCCGAGGCGCGCGGCGGCTATGTCTACGCCAGCGATCGTCCCGGACTCGGGATTGAGTTTCGCGCTGACCTCGCCGCGAAATTTCCGCCGAAGGATGAGCCGGTGACCGATACCGTCACGCGTCTCGCCGATGGCACGCTTTGGTGGCCTTAAAGCTGCTTTTCATTTAGTTAGGACGATTCGCGTTGCCCCGCCCAAAAACGAAAGATTTCCTAACGTCTGACGAACTGCTCCTCACCATGATCCCACACAAGCGCCGACTGGAAATCATTAAACTGCTCGAGGAGGAAGGCAGTGCCGAAGTCACGCACCTCGCCAAGCTTTTCAAGGTGACCGAGGTTACCATTCGCAAGGATCTGGAAATTCTCGAAGGCGACGACCTGATCACGAAGGAACATGGCGGAGCGTTTTTAAAGATGCAGCCCGAGAAGGTGCTGGTCCCGGCCGCGCAGAACGTCACCAACTCCGACAAGAAGGCTGCGATTGGCCGCCGGGCGGCCGAGTTTGTCCGCCCCGGCGACACCATCATCATCGATGCCGGCACGACCACCGCCGAATTCGCGAAACACCTCGGGAAACGCGCGCCACTGACCGTCATCACCACCTCGCTCACGGTCGCGATGCAGCTCGCTCCGCACCAGGGCATCGACGTCCACATGACGGGCGGCGAGTTCAAGGCCCCGACGATGTCGCTCACGGGCTCGCAAGCTGCCGAATTCTTCGCAAATCTCCACGTCGAAAAACTTTTCCTCTCGGCGATGGGCCTGTCGTTCAAGACGGGCCTGACCTACACGGGCATCAGCGACGTCGTCGTGAAGAAGGCGATGCTGAAGAGCGCGAGCCGGGTTTACCTCCTCGCCGATTCGACCAAGATCGAAAAGCAGTCCTTCGCCTCGCTCGGTGACCTCAACGTCATCCACACGCTCATCACCGACAAGGGTATCGACCCGCGCCATCGCGAGCTGCTGGAAAAGCAAAAAATCGAAGTCGTGATCGCCAGCTAAGGCGCGCATCGATCACGCGGCGGCCGGGGGTTCCGGCCCCGGATTCTTGCTTTCGGGCGAAGAGATTGCTTGCCCAGAACGGAAAGAAAACGAAAACTTTCGACGTTTTACGAAAGTCGACTCATGCCCCGCCCTTCTGTGAATCCCGCCGCCAGTCTCTCCCGCGCGCTCTCGGCCGGGCCGCTCGCCTTGGCGTTTTCGCCCGCGGCCGGGGACATCCGGTATGTCAGCACTCCGGCGCTCGAACTCGTCCGCCGCGTTTACTTTGTCGCTCGCGATCGCAACTGGCTCAACGTGCCGCAACGCCTGACCGGCTGGCGGGTGGCTGAGTCCAAGGGCGGGTTTGCGGCTTCCGCCCGGGGCCGCAGCTCCGGCTCCGGCGTCCGTCTCGCCTGGCAACTCGACATCACGGGCACTCCGCCCGGCGTCATCACTTATTCGGTCCGGGCCCGGGCCCTGGCCGACTGCGTCACCAACCGCACCGGGATTTGCGTGCACCTGCCGCTGGAGGGCCTGGCCGGCGCGCGGTATGAACTGCTCACCGGCGCGGGCCTCCACCAAAGGCTGGTCCTGCCGGTCGACGTCGCTCCGCAGCAACCTTGCACCGACATCCGGTTGCTGCGCTTTGCCCTGCCGCACCGGCACCGGCTGGAGCTCGAATTCGCCGGCGACGAATTCGAAATCGAAGATCAACGCAACTGGATCGATGGCTCGTTCAAGATCTACTCGCGGCCGCTCGCACGCGGTTTTCCCTACACGCTCAAGGCCGGCGAAATGTTTGTGCAGTCCCTCACGATTCGATTGCCGGTGCCGGCCGGGATCAAAGCTCGCCCTTCCCGTGCCCGCGCGGCGGTCCCGATCAGCGCGCGCGTCGGAAAAAAATTACCGCACGCTGCCCCGCTCCTCGGCCTCGGACTCACGCGCGATCTCACGGCGGCCAGTCGCCATGAAGCAGCCGCGCTCGCGGTGCTGCCGCTCGCCCACGTGCGCGCTGATTTCGACGACTTCGGCCGCGGACTCGCCCGTCGCGTGCGCCGCGCCGTGGCCGCCGCCAATCAGGCCAACGCCCCGCTCGAGGTCGCCGCGTGTCTCGGGGAAAAAACGGCCGTTCGGGAAATCACCGCGCTCGCCCGGGCCCTGCGTGTGAGCGGCGCGCGCATCGCCCGCGTGCTCGTCTTCGGTCCGCGCGGCCGCTGCACGGATTCACGAGCGGCGTTCGCCGCCGCCCGCCGCGAGTTCGGGTCGGCCTGCGTCGCCGGCACGGATTTCAACTTCGCCGAACTTAATCGCGGACGCCCGCACCTGCCATCAACGCCATCGGTGACTTTCGCCGCCAACCCCCAAGTTCACGCAGCCGACGAGCAGTCAATGGCTGAGTGCCTCGAGGGCCTGCGTCACGCCCTCGTTTCCGCGCGCCGCTTTTTTCCTCGCACCGCTGTGGGCGTTTCCCGTCTCACGCTTCGTCCGCAGAAAAACGCCGTCGCGACCAAGTCATCACCCGCCGACGACGCCCGCCGTTTCGATCCGCGGCAGTCCTCGGCGTGGTGCGCCGCGTGGACGGCCGGCGCGCTCGGCGCGCTTCAAACCGGCGGCGCCACGTGGGCCACGCTCTACGAGACAACCGGACGCGGTGGGCTCGTCGCTGGCCGCCGTGTGTTTCCCCTTCACCGCGCGCTCGCCGACTATCTCGCGTGCGGCGATACCGCGCCGCTCGCACTCGAAATCTCCGCGCCGCTGCAGGTCGCCGGCTGGGCCCGCGAGGGTCGGCTCGCGCTCGCCAACCTCACCGCCGCTCCCGTCCGTGTGTCCATCAGCGGCCGCACCCGGCGACTGCCGCCCCACGGCTATCTCTGCGTTTCGCTTTAATCTCCGTTTTCAATCTTCCCATGAAAATTGCCATTATTGGTTCCGGTGCGATGGGCGGCGTCTTCGGCGCGCTCTTCGCGAAAGGCGGTCACGAGGTTACGCTCGTTGATGTCTGGCGTGAAGGGGTCGACGCCATCAACACGAACGGCCTCATCATCGAGCAAAAGACCGGCGAGCGCGAAACGATCCGCGTGCGCGCGACCACCCACCCGGCCGACGCCGGGGTCGTCGATCTCGTCCTCGTGTTTGTGAAATGCTACCACACCGAGGTAGCCGTGCGCGCCGCGCTCGCGATCGTGGGGCCGCGCACGGTCGTGCTCTCGCTCCAGAACGGCTGGGGCAACGCCGCTCGAATTTCCGCCATTGTGGGCGCCGACAAAGTGCTCGTGGGCGTCACCTATCACAGCGCCACGCTCGCCGGCCCCGGTCATGTGCAGCACATGGCCAAGGGCGTCACCCATCTCGGCGGGCTCGGTGGCACGGCCGACGCCCGCCTCGCGGAGATCGCCGCCGCATTCACCGCCGCTGGCATCGAGGCGCACGTGTCGACCTCCGTGCGTGAGCAAATTTGGTCCAAGCTGGCGCTCAACGTCTGCTCGCTGCCGACGTCCTCACTCCTGCGTTGCTACGCCGGCGACCTCGTCCAGCGCCCCGGCACGGTCACGCTCATGCAGGCGCTCCTCCGCGAAGTCGTCGCTGTCGCCACCGCACTCGGCATCAAGCTCGACTACCACGAACGCTGGACCGCGATCGCGACGCTCCTCGAAAAAGCCACGACCGCGAAAGCCTCGATGCTCCAAGACGTGATGGCCCGCCGCCGCACCGAAATCGACGTGATTAACGGCGCCATCGTCGCCGAGGGCGCGCGCTTCGGGATCGCCACGCCGCACAACGAGACGCTCGTCCAACTCATCAAGGCGCTCGAAGACGGCTTCGCCAAACCAGCACTCTGATGAAGGCCAAACCCCGCATTCGTTTCTTCGGCGTCGCCGCCTACGAACTGATCGACGACCACGGCCGCCATATTCTCGTCGATCCGTTTCTCGATGAGAATCCCGGCAGTCCCGTGAAGTCCCGCGAACTAGACCGCGTCGATCTCATCGTCGTTTCGCACGCCGCCTTCGATCACATGGGCGACACCGAGGCCATCGCGCGCCGCACCGGCGCACCCGTGATCTGCGGCGGCGAGATCAAAAATTTCCTCATGGCGAAGGGCCTCCCCGCGTCACAACTCCGCGCGACCACCTGGGGGATCTCCGTCGAGGTCGCCGGCATCACGGTCCATCCGGTCGAATGTCACCACTGGTCACAAATCAAGATGCCGGACGGCACGTTTGCCTCGGGTGTGCCGATGGCGTTCGTCATTCCCCTCTCGGCCCGCGACCGGTTCTACCACTACGGCGACACCGCGATCTTTTCCGATCTCAAGCTGACCGCGAAACTTTATCGCCCGACGATCGGCTGCGTCGGCATCACGAACCCCCTCGAAATTCTTTCGCGCGTGACCGGCCCCGGCCGGCTCCTCACGGGCGAAATGAATCCCGCGCAAGGCGCGCTCGCGGTGCAATGGCTCGGGCTCAAGACCGCGCTGCCGTGCCACTACATCGATCCCGACTGCCCGGAGGTCCGCGAATTCAACCGTCACCTCGCTACGGCGGAGCGCGGCGGCAAGCGCGTGCCGAAATCCGTCGTGATGAAACCCGGCGAGTGGCTCGATCTCTAAGCCCGTGAAACTTATTTCGTTTTCCCTCGGCACGGATGGCGCACCCAAGCTCGGCTGCGAACACGGTGGCCGCATCGTCGACCTCCCTGCACTCAATGCCGCGTTACCGACGACGATGCTCGAACTTGTTCGCACCGGCCGCAGCGCGCTCGCTGCCGTGCGCTCGGCGCTCGCCTCCGCCTCGCCCTCGGCACTTGCCCAATGCAGCCACGCCGCAAGTGCGGTTCGGTTCCTCACGCCAATCGCGCGTCCCGGAAAAGTGCTTTGCTCTGGCATCAACTACCACAGCCACTTCACCGAAAACCCTAACGCGAAGCTTCCCACCGAACCGTTCATCTTCGCGAAGATGACTTCCGGAATCATCGGCCCCGACACACCCATTCTTCTTCCGCAACGCGCTCCCACGATGGTCGACTATGAAGTGGAGTTCGCGGTCGTCATCGGTCGTTCGCTCACGTGCGCTCGCGAAGCGGACATCATGCCCGCGATCTTCGGCTACACGATTCTCCACGACGTCTCCGCGCGCGACGTGCAGTTCAAGGACAACCAGATCACGATCGGAAAGAACTTCGACACGTTCTGCCCCATCGGTCCGTGCATCGTTACGGCCGACGCGATTCCCGATCCCGCCGCACTCGGCCTGCGCACCCGCGTCAACGGTGAGCTCCGTCAAAACGGCTCGAACCGCGACTGGGTTTTCCCATTGCCCCGTCTGCTTTCATTTCTGTCCCACGTCATGACCCTCGAACCCGGCGACATCATTTCAACCGGCACGCCCGCCGGCGTCGGGCTTTTCCGCCAGCCACCCAGTTATCTCCGCGCCGGCGATGTCGTCGAACTCGAAGTCGACGGCATCGGCGTGTTGCGCAATCCCATCGTCGCCGCCCCATGAGCCCACCGCTGCAGAAACTCGATCACCTCGCCATCGTCGTGCGCGATACCGACGAGGCCCTGGAATTTTATCGCGACACGCTCGGCCTCGCCGTGCTGTTCAGCCAGGTGCTGCCCGATGCGCCGATTCGGCTGACGCATCTCGACACCGGCACGCCCGTGCACCTGCAACTCGTGCAACCGCTGCGCGACGATCATCCGCTATCCGCGTGGCTCGCGAAAAATGGCGAGGGCCTGCACCACCTTTGTTTCCAAGTGCCGAGTGTCGCCTCCGCTATGACGGCGCTGCCCGCTGTCGGCCTGCCACTCCGCGACAAAGCTCCACGCTCCGGCCCAAACGGCCGCGCCGCCGCCTTTCTCGATCCCGCTGCCACGCGCGGCGTGTTGCTCGAAATCACCTCCGATCCGCCGCGCGCCCCGTGAGAGTTTCTCGCGCCGAGCTACTAACCGCCCTGCCGCTGGAACGCGCCATCGTTCCCGCGACGCCGATCGCCAAGATCGTCGTGCTCGACGACGATCCGACCGGCACGCAAACCGTGCACGGAATCCCCGTGCTCACCGAATGGAGTGTCGCCTCGCTCGCGGCCGAACTCACCGCGCCCGGACCTTGCTTTTACGTTCTGACGAACTCGCGTGCGCTGCCACCGGCCGCCGCCCGTCAACTCATGCTCGAACTCGGCCAAAATCTCACCGCGGCCGCGGCGCAAACATCGCGCGCCTTTCGCGTGGTCAGCCGCAGCGATTCGACGCTGCGCGGACATTTTCCCGTCGAGACCAACGCGCTCGCGGAAGCGATCGGGCCGTTCGACGCGACCTTCATCGTCCCCTCATTCTTCGATGGTGGACGCGTGACAATCAACGACGTCCACTACGTCGCCCAGGGCGACCAGTTCGTGCCGGCGGGAGAAACCGAATTTGCCCGCGACGCCACCTTTGGTTACTGCGCCTCCAACCTCCGCGAGTGGGTCGAGGAAAAATCGATGGGGCGCGTGACCAAGGCGCAAGTCGCTTCGCTTTCACTGTCCGAGCTACGCGGCGAGCCCGCTGCGCTGGGTGCGCGCCTTTTGCAGTTCCGCGACGGCGTGGTGGTGGTCGTGAACGCCGCCGCCGCCTGCGATCTTCATGCCCTGACGCATGCGCTCCACGCCGCCGAGAGCGCCGGCAAAAAATTCCTTTACCGAAGCGCGGCCTCGTTTGTCGCTGCCTACGCCGCCATTGCGCCGCGCAGCTTGCTGGTAGCGACGGAACTCGCCGCTCCCGGTCCGGGTGGTGGACTCGTAGTGGCCGGCTCCTACGTTGGCCTCACGTCGACTCAGCTCGACGCGTTGTTTAAAAGCACTCCGATCGCCCGGGTCGAAGTTTCGGTCGAGGCGGTGCTCGCCGACTCCAAGCACCAAGCCGAGATCCGGCGGGCCGCGCAACTCGTCAACACGCGACTCGCCCAGAATGAAAACGTCGCACTCTTCACGAGCCGCGCGCTCGTCGCCGGCCGCGATGCGAATGCCAGCCTCACCATCGGCGCGACCGTGTCAGCGGCGCTCGTTGCGATCGTGCGGGGGTTGTCGGTCCGCCCGCGCTGGTTTGTGGCAAAGGGTGGAATCACCTCGAGCGACCTCGCGACCAAGGCACTCGATGTCCGCCGCGCGCTCGTCCTCGGACAGGCACTGCCCGGCGTTCCGGTCTGGCAGCTCGGCGCCGAGAGTCGTTGGCCCGGACTCGCCTACATTGTGTTTCCCGGCAATGTCGGAGCGCCGGACTCCCTCGCCACTCTCGTTCGGAATCTCTCTGCCTAACCCCACACCTCATGGCCCGCGTCGTCCTCGAAAATCTTGTCAAGACTTACCCTGAAAAAACCGGGCCGGGCGTGACGGCCGTCAAAAGCATCAACCTCGAGATCGCGGATCGCGAGTTCATGGTGCTCGTCGGCCCAAGCGGCTGTGGCAAATCAACCACGCTCCGCATGATCGCCGGCCTCGAAGAAGTTTCCAGCGGCACCATTTCGATCGCTGACAAAGTCGTGAACGACGTGCTGCCCAAAGACCGCGACATCGCGATGGTTTTCCAAAACTACGCGCTCTACCCGCACATGAGCGTCTACGAAAACATGGCATTTGGATTGAAGCTGCGAAAATTTCCCCAAGCCGAGATCGAAGCACGGGTTCGCGAAGCCGCCGCGATGCTCGGACTTACCGACTACCTCGACCGCCGGCCCAAGGCTCTCTCGGGCGGGCAACGCCAGCGCGTCGCCGTGGGCCGCGCGATCGTGCGCAAACCGAAGGTGTTTCTCTTCGACGAGCCGCTCTCGAACCTCGATGCGAAAATGCGCGTTTCCACCCGCACCGAGATTTCAAAGCTCCACGCCCGCCTGGGCGCCACCATGATCTACGTCACCCACGATCAAGTGGAAGCGATGACCATGGGCGATCGCATCTGCGTCATGAAAGACGGGGAGATCCAGCAGGTCGCCGCCCCGCTCGAACTCTACAACCATCCCGCCAACATGTTTGTCGCCGGCTTCATCGGCAGCCCACCGATGAATTTTTTCCGCGGCACCATCCGCAAGGTGGGTGACGAGCTCTCGTTCATCGAGTCCAACGACCGGACAGCTCCCGTTGCCATCAAACTTTGCGGGACGCTCGCGGCCAAAGCTTGCGCCTGTCTCGAACGACCCGTCGTGCTTGGTATCCGCCCCGAAGACGTGCTGATCGCAAGCGACGCCCACGCAGCCAACTCCGTCGAAGCCACCGTCGAGGTTTCGGAACCAATGGGGGCCGAGACTCTGCTCCATCTGGAAGCCGGCGCGACCCATTTTGTCGTCCGCACGCGGTCGGCGGAAAATTTTGAATTCGATCAACGGCTCAGAGTCCTGATTGACGTCAGTAAAGCGCACCTCTTCGATGCCGCGACCGAGCAGGTTCTTTAGACGGAGCAAGTCACGAACCGGTTGAGACCCAGCCAAGCACGCCGGACAGCGCAAAAATCGCGAGCAAGCGGATCGCCCTTAACTTGGACTGAGAGATCCATCAGAGGTCGGCGCCGAGCGCGGCGATAAGCTGCGCCATGAGGCCCATGCCCATCTGGTAAATCACGCGGTAGTCGCCACGCTGGAGGGACTCGCCGCCTTTGTTGGCCTGGGCGACGCCGCCGAGAAAGCCGTCGGGTGCGAGATGGCCCACGAGACCGCGATGGCAACGCATGGCGGAAGCCAGCGCGTCGGCTCCGAGCCAGCCTTCGCGCGCGCCGATGGCCAGCGCGGCGCCGATGCCTGCGCTGCCGGCCGTGTCGGGCGGAGTGTGCAACTCATCGACGAAGCAGGACCAGAGGCCATCGGGGCGCTGGAACTCTTGCGTCCACCTGGCGAGTTCGCGGAACGACGCGATCACGTCGGTGGTGTCGGTGCGGTGCTGGAGTTCGCGAAGCGTGCGGGCGCAGCCGAGGAGTTGCCACGCGATGCCACGGGCCCAGTTGCGGTTGCCCTTCTTGCCATCGGCGGCTTCGCGCGTGCGCCAGAACGTCTGGCCGTCGAAGAGCCGCGTGTGACGCGTGCGGAGTTGGGTGAGCGCGAGTTTTTGCAACACCTCGTCGCCGCGCGCGCGGCCGAGCACCGCGAGCGGATAGCCCACGGTGTAGGAGCCTTCACTCGATGTTTGGTCGCCGTCGAGGATGGCGTCGTCGGCATCGTGGCACGATGACCAGAATTTCAGCGGCAACTCCAGCAACGGTGACGCCGGCTCGAATTGCGCGAGCGCCGCGAAGGGCAGCGTGCCCTCGATCCCGTAGATGCGACCGTCGCTCACGTCGCTGACGTGGTTTTCGTAAACGAGTTTTCCATCGCGCACAAACTGCGCGAGATGACGGCGCGCGGCATCGCGCAATCCGGCGTGCGCCGGCCGGGCCGACAGGTCGAGCAATCCATCGAGCACGCATCCCTCCTGCCAACTAAAGCCCTGCACGCAGGCCAACGTGTTCATCCGCGCAAAATATTCCGCGAGTGCATCGGCCCCGCCGGGCACCAGCAGATGCGGTTGGAACTCCGCCGGCATCCCCGGCCCATCGACAAAAATCCGCGCCGGCGCGCCTTTGGCGAGGCGCAGCGCGAGGCTCTCGCGGCGGAGCGCGGCCACGTCGGACGCGGTGAGCGGAATTTCATACGGCTGAAATATACAGCCGTAGCGAATATCGAACGTGCCGACGACGCGGCCTGACTGAGGCAAAAATGCCTCGATGAGTTTCTCATCGCGAATGTCGAGGCCAACGGTGAGGCGTAGCCACGTGGGCGTCGCGGCGACGGGCAGATCGGGCCAGGCGAGCGGCAGTGGCATCGCATCGACGAGCACCGCTTTCCAGCCGAAGGGCGAGCGCTTGCCGGAAGGGAGCGCCGACTCCGGCGGCAACGCAACGCGCGCGGGCAGATGCTGGGCCCGCGCGGGAAGCGGGGCGGCGCTGGCTGCGCGTGAAGCGCAGAGCGCGCCGCCCGCCGCGACAATCCCAGTTTGAATAAAGCGACGGCGGTTCATCCGAGGAGTCGCCGACCAGACATCAGAAGCTAAACGTGTTCGTCAGATAAATGCGCTGCTCGGGCGCGAGGCGGTAGGACGCGATCTGGCCCGTGGGCTGCACGGTGACCGGGATGAGGTCGCCGCCGCTCGCGAAGGCGTTGCGGACTTGGAGCGACGCCTTCCAGTCGATCTTGCTGGACCAAATTTTCCGGCCGTAGCCGACAGTGAGATCGACGTTCGTCTCGGCGGGGGCGTAGTAGGGATTGCCGATGCCGAGATCGACGGAGCCGTCGGCCTTGTATTTCGCGGGGTAGCCGATGCCGAGTTTGCTCTGCCAGCGGACGCCTGTCGTGACGCTCCAACCGCGGAGGAAACTCTCCTTCGAGAACGAATAGTTGCTCACGAAGTTGACGCGATACTTCCGCTGCTCGGCGGCGGCGGAGCCCTCGGTGGCGAGCATCGTGGCGAACGGAATGTAAACCGTGCTGCTCACGAACGAGCCGACCGTCTCGACGCTGCTCGGGAGCGGCGTGCCGAGGACGAAGCCCGTCGGATAATTCGTGCGGGGCTTCCCCGCGAGTTCGTCCCAGACGGGGCGCAGCGCGGCGATGATTTTTTTGGCGGTGGGCGCGATGTTGGTTTGCACGGTCTCGCCGGACGCGAAGTTCGCGAGGATGCGCCACTGCTTGGTCGGGTTGAAGACGACGTCGAGTTCGTGGCCCTTGGCCTTGAAGTCTGTCGTGTCGGACACGCCGCTGACGCCGGTCACGGTCTGGCCCTGGTCGTTGGTCGCGGCCGAGCCGGAGTAGGTGAAGCCGTAGAGGGTGCGAAAGTTCGACGGCAGCGCAGCGAAGATTTTCTCGATGTCCGCCTTGCGGTTGATGGAAGGATTGCGGTTGGCGTTGTCCTCGGAGATCCAGAAGCCGGTCATCTGCACGATCGCGTTGGTGTAGTTGAAGGGCTGCGTGAAACTCTGGCCGACGACGGAGGTGTCGAAGTGATTATAGCGGAGGGTGAGCCGGTCGTTGAAAAACGAGAGATTGAGGCCGTATTCGCGGGTCTTGCCCTGGGGTGACGGGAGGAAATCGCCGACGTAATTGATGCGCGAGCCGAGGGGCGTGAAGTTCGACGACGCGTTCATAAACGCGCTCGCGTCCATGCCCCACGGCAGCCGCGCGACCTTCTGCGGCCAGCGCAGGACGGCGCCGTAGCTTTTGACCTCCTTGCCGACTTTGACCTCGGTGAAGGAGTAAACGTTATAGTCGTCCAAGCCCTTGACGTTGGAATCGGGCTGGAGCGGATCGTAGGCGAAATTCGTGCGGGGCGAGAAGCGATCGGATTCGTCGCGCCGAAGGCCGCCGGTGGTGACGAGGAGATTGTCGAACCAGTAGCTCTGGAGGATGGCAGCACCGGAGGTGATCGTCTCGCGGAAGCGCGAGCCACCATTAAAAATTTCCTTCATCTTCGTCTCGACGAGGGCGAAGTCCGCCTGCTGGGTCGCCGGCACGGACGCGGGCGCGCTCCAGAATGAAGTCGGCGATGTGAGACCATTTTGAATCGCGGTGGTCTTGATCGCGTTGAGCTTGAGCGGCGCGCCGCCGACGACCGATGGCCCGAGGTAAACGAGCAGATTGGGGAGGCGGTTGAAGCTGGCGATGTTGGTGCTGATCTGATCCGCCGCCACGCCCGTCGTGGTGAGCTTGGTGGTGTAGGAGAGACCATCGACGGAGGCGCGTTCGTAGAGGCCGGTGAGCGTGTGACGGCCGAGCCACTTGCCGAGCGCGGACGACACGTCTTTGAAATCGTAGCGCGCAAACGACGTGAGGCGGAACGTGTGGCGATCGGTGAAGCTGTTGCCGTATTGCTGCTGGCTCATGACGGCGTAGGGGCGGCCGACGTTCGGATTGACGCGGCCGTCGGGCAGGTAGGCGTTCACGTCGATGCGGACGTGATTGGCGTTGCCCTGCGTGCCGAAGAAGGAGTTGCGGTTCCGGTTGTCGTAACGCTGCACGTAGTAGGCCGCCTCGACGCCGAGCCGATCCTCCCATGCGCGCTGCTCGAAGGAAAACGTCGCGGTGTGGAAGCTGTCACGCTGGCGACCGGTCTCGTCGATCTGGTTATTTTTCCAGTCGAAGGGTGCGAAATTGGTGAAGCCCTGGAACTTGATCCCGGCGGGGCGGCGATTGTCGGGATAGTAGCCGGCGGGGATTTCCCCGACGTTGAAGGTCTCGTAGAAGGCGACGTTGTCGAACGTGGCGTCGCGGTTCACCTGGGCTTGGAAGATTCCGTTGCGCACGGCGTTCAATCCGGCACCCGTCGTCAGCGTGCTGCGGAAACTCTGATCGGGCGCAGCGGCGGTGCCGGACGCGAAGGGCGTGACGATGGAGCCGAAAATCTGCGCCTGGCCGACGAGGCGGCTGGTCGGGCTCGCGGTGAAGAACACGCCGGCCTCCTGCGTCGCGGCGGCGGGATTCCGCGCAGGGTCGTCGTAGAAATTCCAGTCCCACGTCGGCCGGCCGGCGGCATACCACTGGTCGGAAATACTGTTGAAAGGCAGCACGGCGAAAGGCCGATTGGCGCGCGTGGTGCCAGTCTCGAAATTCACGCGGAGCGCGGTGGTGCGGTAGGGCTCGAAGCTCACCGTGCCATAGAGGCGCTGCTTGTTTTCGAAGGCGGGGCGCTGGTTGTAGCGCTCCTGGTCTTCAAGCGCGATGAGGCGGAAGGCGAGTTTCTTGGGGATGAGCACGCGGTTGAAATCGACGGAGGCGCGCAGCGCGTCGTTGTTGCCGTAGCGGAACTCGATCCGGTTTTTGTCCCGGATCAGATCGGCCTTCGAGGGCGTCGAGTCCACCACGCCGGCGGGACTGCCGACGCCGAAGAGAATGGCGTTGGCCCCGCGGATGACGGTCACGCCGTCGGTGTTGTAGCCGTCGAAACCGAAATCGGAGGTGAAGTAACCGCGGGTGGAATTCGGACCGGCGAGGCCGCGGGTGCGATTCTGCGTCTGCGGCGAGTTGCGCGAGCCGTCGCCGACGATTTGGTCGTTGTTGATGTTGCCGCCGGTGCCGTTGGAGAAATTACCACCCGGGCCGGCCGCTTCCATGCCGGTGGCGTAGATGAGGAGGTCGCTGACGTTGGTCGCGCCGATGTCGGTGAGGAAATCCTTCGTGTAGATCGAGACGGAGGCGCCGATGTCTTTCACGGGCGTGTTGAGCCGGGTGCCGGCGAGCGTGGTCGAGGCGGCGTAGCCGGTGTCGCGCTCGGTCGAGACAACGAAGGGATTGAGGACGAGGGTGGTCTCGTCGTCAGGTTTGTTTGGGGCGGAGGCAGAGTTGATCGCGACTTGCGCGCAGAGGAGCACGGGAAGGCACGCGGCGAGCGAAACGAGGGCGGTGCGTCGTAGGAGACGCCGCAGCTTGGTAGGAGTGAGGAACGCGGGATTCATTTGGATGTTTTGGGTCAGATAAAATTAACGTGGTGAGCTTTCAGCGGGAAGTGGCGGTGATGCGCAGCGCCGATTTCTCGGCGATCAGGATCGGCGAGTCGTAGATCGGCAGGGCGCGGAACACCGCGCCGGCTTCGCTCTGCGTCCAGCGCTCACGCGGGAGCGCGTAAACGGTGCTCGTGCGCACGTCCACGAGCACGGGCTCGGTGAACTTGCCGGCCTTGAGCGTGACTTCGGCCAGCGAGACACCATTGGCGTCGGCGGGCGGGGCGTCGCTAAACCACAACGCCACCACCTGCGCGCCGTCGCTCTCGCGGCGGTAACCGGAAAGCGACACCCCGCGCAGGGCGGTGGTGGTGAACGCGTAGTCCGGGAGGCGCTTCAGCGTGTCGTCGAAGATCGTGAAGACGGTTTGCGCGGCGCTATAAGCGGGTTTGACGTAGGCCACCGTCTGATCGGGGTTGGTCGCGAGCAGGCCCTTGTAGTTCATGCGCAGCATGCCGTCGGCCCCACCCTGCGCGCTCGCGGTGGTGTAATGGAGATCCGAGAGCGTGAAGAGATTCATCGGCACGTCTTTCGCGCGATGCGCGAGCAGGCGCCGCAGGTCCCACTTCGCGTGGGTCGTTTCGGTGAACGCTATTTTCGAGAGCGCGAAGTTCTCCTGAAATTTCGACGGCGCACCGGTCTCGCCCTGCCGCAGTTCGATCACGCGGCCGTGCTTCGCGCTGATCGCGCGCAAACGATCGACCAGCGTCGTGTCGTCGGGATTGCGCGGATAGCCGTGAAACGTGATCGCGTCGATCAGGTCGAGTTTTCCGCGGGCTTTCATGCCGGCAAGAACCGTGTCGGCGTATTCGGGCGTGTGCGCGAGCGCCAGCGCCCAGATCCGGCCGCTGGGTTGCACTTCACGGATCATCGTTGCGGTGCGGACGTAGAGATCGACGTAGGCCTCGGCGGTGGCGGTGCCCTTACTGTTTAGGTCGGGCTCGTTCCAGATTTCCCACTCGCTGACGCGGTTTTTGTAGCGCTCGACGAGCGCCCGCGTCCATTTATCCCAGGCCGCGAGCGCTTCGGGTGAAGACGGAAACCCACCGCCGAGGCCGGTCTCACCGCCGCCCGGATAGATCGTGTTACCGTAGGAAAGTTCGAGCCACGGCTTTACGCCCTGGGCCACGGCGTCGTTGATGACCGCGTCGAGCCAGACGAAGTCGTAAACGCCTTTCACCTTTTCGCACTTCGCCCAGCCGGTTTGCAACCGAATGCCCTTCGCGCCGAGCGGCCCGAGATATTTTTTGTAGTGATCGTAAACGGCAAATTCGCGATCGAGCGTCTCGCCGCCAATCGACCACGGCGACGACGCTATGTCCTTTGCGGCGCGCGGCGCGACGCGACCGAGCACGGGCAAGGCGATGCCGGTGGTGGGAGTGATTTCCTGCGCGGCGGCGAGGACGGCGAGCCATCCGAAGAAGAGAGAGGCGATGATTTTCATTCTAAAAAATTCCTAAACAGAACGGGTTGCAGCCAACGGTTCCCCCGGTGAACGCGCGTAAAACCACCAGAGCACCGCCGCCGCCAGCGGATAGAGCAGTCCGAGCACGGCGAAGATTGCACCGTAGCCGAAGGATTGAATCAGACGGCCGATGCCGATGTTCACTACCGCGCCAACTGCACCGATGAGGAAATTGAGCACGCCGAACGCGCTGCCGGTGAGCCGCCGCGGCAGCGTGTCGGCGATCAATGCGCCGCCCAGGTTGTTCCACTGCGTGTAGACCATGTGCGCGATCGCGAACACGCCAATCGCGAGCGCGGCGTGGCGGGAAAACGGCAGCAGCCAGAGCGTCGCGCCGAAGAGCGCGAGCGATTGCATGAGCGTGGTGCGACTTTGCGCGGGCGCGCGTCCGCGCTTCACGAGTCGATCCGAGGCGAGGCCGCCGAGCACGGCCGTCACCGCGCTCGCCGCCGGGGGAATCCACGCGTAGCGGCCGACCTCAGCCAGCGTTAAGCCGATCCCCTCCTGCAAATAGCCGGGCTGCCAATTGGTGTAGAAAATATAAACCGGCTCGGCGATCACGCGCGCGATCAGGAGACCCCACAGTGCACGATAGCTGAGCAGTTCCCGCCAACTCACCGACTGGCTTGCGGTCGCCGGCACTCCGTAATCGGGCGGATGGTGATCGAGCCACCACCAGAGCGCCGGCACGAGCAAGCCAAACGCGCCGGGAATGAAGAACGCGTAGTGCCAGTCGTAGCGCAGCGTGATGGCCGCGACGAGCGGCGCCGCGATCACGAAGCCCATCACGCCGATCGGCGTCTTGATCGAAATCGCGGTCGCTCGGCGCTCGGCGGGAAACCAGCGCGCAACCGCGACGACGGCGGCAAGGTTCACGCCGGCGTCAGCGAAGCCGAGCACGATGCGTGCGACCAGCATTTGTGAAAAATTACTCGCGGTCCCGCAAAGGATCGCCGCGATCGACATTACTCCGATCGAGAGCGTGGCCGCCAGACGCGTGCCAAAGCGATCAATGAAGCGGCCGAGCACCAGCGAGCCGACGGTGAATGCGACGCTAAACCCCGTGACAAGCCACGAGTAATCGACGTCGCTCCAGCCCATCTTGGATTTGAGCGTAGTCTTGAGCACGGCGAGCACCTGCCGATCGAGGATGAAGAGCAACAGCGCCAACGCGACCAGCACCACAATCGCCCAAGCGCGGGCGGGAATTTTATGCTGTGCCGGGGGAATCACGATTGGGGCGACGGCGACGACCGCGCGTCAGGGTCCGTCGCTGGGCGCCTGGCTCGGAAGAATCACGTGCAGCGTATCGCCCGATTTTTCGACGGGAAATCGCTCGAGCGCCTCACCTTCGAGTTTCACATCGACGCGTTTCAACTTCGTCTCGGGATCGACGAGGTGTTCGCCGGTGCGGAGATCAAATTCCCAACCGTGCCAAGGACAGCGGAGGATGCAGCCCTCACGGCCGTAGGCGTATTCGTAAACGGGCGTAGGTAGCGTCGTGCCAGAGATTTTTCCCACGCACACCGGCGCGCCGGCGTGCGGACAGATGTTGCGGTAGGCGAAGAATTCGCCGCCGACATTGAAAATGCCGAGCTGGATTTTTCCGACGGTGACGAGCTTGCGCCCGCCTGGCGGGATTTCGTCGACCTTCGCAACGGGATGCGGGGTCATGGCGGTCAGGAAGCGAGCGCGGCCGTCGAGGCGGGGGCGGTGAGACGATAAAGCTCGGCGGCGTTTTTCCAATAAATCCGCTCTTTCATTTCCTTCGGGAGCGGCGGCAGCGCCATCTTAGGGTTATCGAAATCCCAGTGCGGATAATCGCTGGAGAACATAATCATGCCCGGCGCGTTGATCATCTCGAAAATTTGCAGCAGGTGATCGGGTTTCTCGGTCTCCTCGGTGGGCTGCGTGGTGACGTGCAGGTGCTGGCGGATATATTCACTGGGAAGTTTCTTCAGCCAGGGCGTCTGCGCGCGGAGGGCTTTGTAATTTTTGTCCATGCGCCACATCAGGTGCGGCAGCCACGCGATCCCGCCCTCGATGGCGACGAACTTAAGTGTCGGAAATTTTTCGAACACGCCCTCGCACACGAGGGAGTTCACGTGCGCCATGTAATTAATCGGAAGAATATTGTGCCACTCGAAATAGCGCGTGGGCCGGCCGGCCGGCGTGACGTTGGGCGCCGTGCCGGCGCCTTCGCTGCCGGGATGAACAGCGACGGGCAAGCCCTGCTCCGCAGCCGCCTCGTAGATGGGGTGGAAAAAGCGCTGACCGAAGAGGCGGCTGGAACCGCTCGCCATGAGCACCTGCGAAATCTGCGGGTGCCCACCCCACTTCCGAATCTCGCGCGCGGCTGCCGCAGGATCGGAATGGTTAACGATGATCGAGCCGCGGAAGCGCGGGGAAAACGCGAGCCACGTCGCGACGAGCCACTCGTTGAGGGCCGAGGCCAGCGTGCTCGCATAGTCCGGATCGTCGTGCAACGAGAGCGAAAGCATCCCCGAGCCGGTGAGGATCGCATCGTCGATGTGATAGCGATCCATGTGATCCTTCATCAAGAAGGCGGGACTGCTCCCGGGACCGCCACCGCCCTCATCGGGCCGGGCGTCCTCGCGCAGCACGCCGACCGGTGACGAGTAACCGGCCCACGGAATATCCAAACCATGCGCTTTCACGGTTTCGCGCCAGTATTTCGGCAGGAAGGGCAAGAGGTCGTTGGGCGAGGCGAGCGCATTGTGCACATCGGCATCGATCAGTTTCAGTGGGGCGGGAGCGGAGGACATGGCGGACAAAAATTACCGGCAACAGGCGAGAAAGTAGGGTGATCGGTTACGGCGACAACACGGCGCGAAGGTCAGCGAGAAAAACATTCCGCGTGCCACCCACGAAACCATTGAACACAACGAAGCGGCCCGTGCGATCCCACGCGGGGTGCGGATCGACGCGGAACTCGCCCGCCGTCATGGAAACAAACATCTGGATCAGCGTCTGCTCGCGGCCCTGGCGCAGGTCAATCAAGCGGAGCGGCGACGTGCCGTCTTTCGCGGCGACCGGTTCATCGGGATACGCGTCAGTGATGAACCAGGGTGAGCCGGTGGGATTTTGACTCGGATGGCCGGAGCCGGGTTTGTAGATCACCTTGAGATCGGTGCCGTCGGCGCGCACCTTGATGAGCTCAAGGCCGGGATCGCCGTCGACGTCGAGATTCATCGAGAGATGCTCGCCGTCGGGCATCCAGTTCACGTGATGGCCCCCTTTGGCCCATTGGTCGGGCGTCACCGCGGTGTGCAGATCGGAACCATCGGGGCGCATGGTGATAACGGACCGCCGGCGCGGACCGCCCTTCAGCGAAGTCCATTGCACCGTCGTGAGCAGGCGTGTGCCTTGCGGATTCCACTTCACCTGAAAACAGTAAAACTGAAAATTCTCTGGATGGGGAAAATCGATCCGGGGAATCGATCGATCGTAGATTTCCCGCAGGGACACGATGCGGCGCATGTTTCCGGTGGCGACTTCGGTGAGTTCCACACCCTCCGTGGCGCTGGGGCCGCCGGCGGTGTCGGGCATCGCGGAGCCCGGCACCACGACGCCGTAGCCGACCTGCGCGAGACGCGAGGTGATGAGATTGTAGGAGGCGAGTTGCTTTCCATCTGGCGAGACCATGAACACCGTTCCCTCGAGGCGGCGGGACGCGCCGGTGAGCGGGTTTAGTTTTACGGCGAAGGCACGCCAGGTAGCGGGATCGACGTCGTTAAAAAACAAATCCTCATCACTGGCGCCCCACTGCACGTTGGCGCCAAGCTGCATTTCGTATCCGCGCGTTTGCGCAACGACCCGCTCCCGGCCCGTCTGTAAATCGACGAGCAAGACCTCGCCCGCTTCGCCCGGTTCTGGCGAACGTTGCTCTTGCGGAAAGCGAAAGAGCGCAACGTAGCGTCCCGAAGGACTGATCGGCGAAGTGTCGAAGAACCGGTGCAGCGTTCGCCCGGAAGTAAGCCGCACGATGCGAACGCCCGCGACCGCGGCGGGCTGCGCGGGAAATTTGCTCCAGTCGGGCTCGAACTTTGACTGCGCCGCCAGCGGCCCGCCGCACGCGAGCCCCAATCCGACGGCAAAAAGAGCGAGTTTCATGCGCGTTTCAAAACGACAGCCTGGTGGTGAGTGAAAGCTTTCTGCCCTCGGCGATCGACCAGACGGGGATCGTGCCATCGGGATTGATGACGGCCGGAACGAGTTCGTTGTGGGTGAAAATATTTTTCACGTTGAGTTGGACTTTCAGGCCCATCTTGCCCTTCAGAATTTTCGTCTGGTAGGACAGCCACGCATCGTAGCGCGTCTCGGCGGGGCCAAAGTAAGGATGCCGCACATCGGAGATGCGCACATCGCTCGGCAACGCCGCCGCCCCCGTTGGCACTGGGGTGAGATCGGCGCGGAAGTTGGCGATGGGATAGCCGAGAGCGGACTTGTCGAGCCAGCGAACGCCGGCGCCAGTGCCCCAACCTTTTAATTTTTCCCCTTGGAAATCGTAGTTACCGACGAAGTTGGCGCGCCAGCGACGCAACTCGTGAACCGGCGCACCGTCGGCGGACAACGCGGTATTCAAGACATTCAAAACCGTGCGCTGGAAGGTGGCGGCAAACATATTGGGCTCCGTGCGGCTGCCAATCAGCGGGATGGCGGCTTGGGAGAGTGGAATTTGATACGCCCAATCTTTGAGCCATTCGGTCGCGAGCGATTGACCGGAAGCGCTCGGCGTGTCGAACAGCAGCTTGCGCGTGGCGGAACCGGTGTTGCTCCGGACCGATTTCTGTTCCGAGACGTTCATGACAAACGACAGCCCGCGGGTCGGCCGGAACATCACCTCAAACTCTTTTCCTTTGCTCACGAAATCACTCGTGTCCTGCACGCCGGGATTGACGGAGGAGGGGGTGCCGTTCTGCAACCGCCAGTTGAATAGATCGAGCAAAGCCTGCGGCGGTGCGACGTAACCCACGGGGAAGCCCCCGGCGCCGGCGGGCACCCAGCCATTGACCACCGCGCTATATGCCTGCGAGTGGAGCGACACCACTTGGGCCGCGAGGCCCCCGACGGTGCCGTTGAAGCTGCCCGTCTGCGTGGTTTCGAAGAAGTTCAACCGCACGCTGAGTTTGCCGTCGAACACTTCCAGATAGATGCCCTTCTCCTTGGTGACACCGGCCGGCGGGGCAATCGCCACGCCGAACGTATTGACGGTGCGACCCGCGGGCGGGCTGAAATTTTCCGACTCGCCGTAATAAACGTTGAACGCGGACACCACGGGCACGCGCCGCAGCCACGTTTGCGGCGTCTTGGCTACGGCGCTCCACGCGAAGAGCGTTTCGTTGAAGTTTTGCGGGACAATCGTCGGATTTTCGATCGTGAAGGTGGGATCGCCGACCAAGGCGTAGCCTTCGCCATTCGCGACGATGGGCGCGGTGATGCCGCGAATGGAGGACTTTTCCTTTCTCCAGCCCACGGTGGAAACGAAATGATCCCAAAGCCAGTTGCTCTGGAGCGCGAAGGCTTGCGAATCCAGCTTCCGCTTGTTGAGCGAAGCGGAACTGGCGGTGTTGCTCACCCGGTCATCCTCGCGCCGCAGATCGATGGGCGTATAGAACGGATTGTAAGCCGCCTGCTGCGCGACGGCCGCGGTCGGGGCGGGCGTGCGCGTCAACACCACGCCTTTGCCGTTCACCTCACGCTGAAAATTCATGAGATCTTGCTGTAGCCCCGAGATGTGGGCACCGGCGGGCGAATTGGCGTTGGCGAGCGAGGGACCAAGATAAACCCAGACGACCGGCTGCTTGCTCTGCGGTGCGAGGCGGCTCTGATTGTTGCCGTTGACCCAAAAGTCCGGCGTGTAGAAGAGCCTCCCGCCGGAGTGCGTCCGCGTATTCAATTCCTCGCGCTGCGCCAGCGCCGAGAAAACATGTTTGCCGAGCACGCCGCCCAGCCGGTTCGGAATCATTTCTTGCAGATTCAGTTCGTAGAAAAGCTTCGCCCGCGAGGTTTCGATTTTCTGTTCGTTGTAACTCGCGCTTCCCGCCGTCGAGATGAAAGGCCGGCCAAAGTTTGGGTTCGTTTCACCGGTCCACATCCGCGTGTTTACATCAATCGAGATCCACGGTGAAGATTCCGTCAGCAGATTCTGCAGGCTCTCGTTCCACCGCTGCCGGTTGAACGCCAGCTCAAACCCCGCGGTGTGGCGCACGAAGAGTTGCTGGAGCGAAACGTCCATCGTTTCCAAGTGCGATTTCTGGATCGAGTTGGGCCCAACGAGGAGATTGTTGAAGAAATCAAAGGTCGACGGATCGGTGAAGTTCTCCGCGGTGTAGAACGACTGATCGGGGAATGCGTAGTCCTGACGGACGCGGCTCATCTCCCGCGAATAGGCGTGCTGGGCCGTGTTGGTCAGCCCGGACCAGGGAAAATAGACGTTGTTCGCCACCATGGCGCGGCCGAGCACCGTTTGGCCCGTCGGCGACAGCGGCGTGTTGTCGCGCGGAGCAGTGGCCGTGGCACTTTGGAAAATGAACGTCGGCGAACGATTCACGTTGTCCACGGTTCCAATCGTGGCGGTGCGCGCGGCCGCGGTGAAGACACCACTCGCGACACCGGGATCGTAGGTCACCTTGCCGCGGGCGCCGAGAGCCTTGAGATTGGCGGGCAGCGTCGCATCAAACCAAGAGGAAAGACGGTCGGACGGCGGCAGCACCCGCGGATTATTCGAAACGATCCGGCCGCGTTCGTAAGAGGCCCGCAACACCGTGGAGTCGAGCAGCCCGCGATGACGGAGCGGTTTCACGTCCCAGCCCGCCGCCGCATATTTCCGTTCCGTATCGGTGAACGCAAAATCCTGCTGATATTTCTCCTTGTCCTCCACGCCAGCGACCCGCACCGCGAAATTTCCCCGACTCGGCGCGGCGTTGTAATCGAGCGTCGCACGCCAACTCCCGTAACTCGCCCCCGTAAGCTCGACCTTGCCGCGCTGGCGCTGCAGATCGGCCGCCGTAGTAGAGGTGTTGATGATGCCCGCCGGACTGCCGACACCAAAGAGCAGCGCATTGGCCCCCCGGTTGATTTCCACCCGGTCCGTGTTGTAACCGTCCATCGGAATGATCGAGCGATAGAAATTCCGCGCCTGCGTCGCATCCGCCAGGCCACGCACCCGCGTGCTCGTGGGCCCGTTGCCCAGCGAAGGCTCGCCACTCACGCCACCGCCGGCCGGGGAGGCGCCGGAAAGATTTCCACCGAAGCCCCGCACTTCCATGTTCGTTTGATAGACGAGGACGTCGCTCAGGTTTTTCGCACCCGTGTCCTCTAAAAACTTCGCCGTGATCACCGACACTGACGCACCCAGGTCGGTGAGTTTCGTGTTGAGGCCCGTGCCGGCAAGCGAGCTGCTCGCCTCATATCCCACATCGGTCGTGGTCTGAACCGTGAACGGCGAAAGAACGACCGCATCTTCAGTTGCAGGAGAAGTCTTCGGATTTCCCGCCGTGGTCTGCGCTGACAGGCGCAGCGCGATCAGACCGGCGGCTAAACAACAGAGACGGGCAGGGACATGCGAGGCGACGATTTCCATGGGGTAGTTGGGGCAAACGGCAGAGGTTGGGCGGGCGGTCATCGCAGGTCGCCAAGGAGAAACGCGATGAAGGGGTTGCTTGATTTTGACGAAGACTTAAGCCACGCCAGAAAGAGATTACCCGTAACTATAGCTGTAGCGACGCGGTTGGTCTTTAGGCCAATTTGATTTTACTTTCCTTAAATTGATTTCATTTCCGCCATGATGTTTCACTCCATCGAACGGCTCGGGGCGCCGTTTCTCAGCGTGTCCGAGCTCGGCTTGGTCATCCCGCGCGACGGGGAGATGCTCGTGCGCAACGCCGAAGTTAAGCTGCTGTTTTTTCTTCAGGCGAATTGCCTGCAAACCATCGACGGCGTGGGCGTCTTTCCGATCAAAGCCGGCGATATCTGCGTGGTGCCGTGCCATTGCCGGCAGCGCTACCGGCAAATCAAGGCGAGTGACTCCGCACGTCTGCACGTCCTGAAAATTACCCTTCGCCTGACGCCGTTGCCCGAGCCGGGACAACCCGCTGGCAAAACAAAAGCGAGGGGCGATCCCGAGGAAGATCTCACGGCGTTTGCCCGGCATCATTTTACGGCGGTCCGCCATCTTCCCGCCGCTCAGGACGCGCCCATGCAGGAAATCATGCGCGCCATCCGGCGCGAGGCGGAGGACCACCGCCCGGGGATTCGTCATCGCGTGCGCGCCCTCTGCACCAACCTTTTGGTCCACGTCGCACGCCGGCTGCACGAACGTCCGGCCGTCGCCGAGCCGCTGGGCCGCGGCCACGGCTACGTCGTGAATCAAGCCAAGGAATTTTTACGCCGCGATTTCGCCCGGGCGCTCACTCTGAGCCAGATCGCCTGGCATGTGAAAATAAGCGAAGAGCATCTCGCGCGTGTCTTCCGCAAGGTGACGGGACAAACCGTCTTCGACTATCTCCGCACCGTTCGGCTCGAAAACGCCAAGACGCTCCTGCTTGATTCCAACCGCACGCTAACCGAAATCGCCCGCGCCGCGGGATTCAGCTCGCTCTCCCTTTTCAGCCGCAACTTCAGTCAATACGTCGGGCAAAACCCTTCCAGCTATCGCGAACAGCGCGCCCAAGGAGTGGTCTTCGAAAGTGCTCGACCCGAAAAAATGGATCGCCGGCTAAACTCCCGGCCTGCCCGATGAACGAGAAATCCTGACCCAGTGATCCCTCGATCGCGCTCCGGGTTCTCGATGCTTCCGATGCGGCGAGCTTTCACGCGATGCGGCTCATGGCGCTCCAAGAAATTCCCGACGCATTTCGCGCCACCTAAGAACACGAACGTGAACACAGCCTGCACCGCGTCACGCAACGCATCGCCGGAAGCCAAGACAGTTGGGTGATCGGCGCGTTCTCTAACGCGGCCCTCGTCGGCACGATTGGCTTTGCGCGCGAACAGGGGGAAAAATTGCATCACAAAGCACTACTGTGGGACATGTGTGTTGTTCCGTCTTCGCGGAAAAACGGCCTTGGCGGATCTCTCCTAGACGCCGCGTTGCAACGAGCCCAAGGCGCTCCGGGACTACGTCGCCTCAACCTGGGCTTGCCCCGATTTCTCGGACACGTGGAGCGGGGATGATTTATGATTCTAGTTTGGACTCGAAGGTGATGGGACTGAGGTTGCCCCGATTTGACGGACACGCGTTGAGCCCAAAGAAAGGACTCAATGATGACCAAGAAGAAACAAGCCGGGGCAACGCCCCGGCAGTATGACGCTGCATTCACGGACGAGGCTGTGCGGATGTGGCTGGGTTCGACGATTGGCCGAGTTGAATCGGAAATACGATTCCTCGTCAGAAAGCATCCCTTACTGAGAGTGATCGCACTTCGGCTGGTCTCATTCGCCGCACCGGTTTACCGGTTCGCCCGACGCTGGACCAGACGATGAGGGTTCAAAGCGACGCAGTGCCGTCGCGAAGACCCGGGCTCACCGCGAGCGCAAAGAAACCGAGAACATCGCCCGGGCAGCCTTGCGTCCACATTTGTCCGCTTAGCCCGTCGCCACATCTGGCAGCAGCTCGCGAAACAGCCTCATGTTGACAAAGGTCACGTCGGCCTCGGGCGTGACGCCGAAGTGGCTGACGTTGAGCAGTCGGAAGCCGGCGGCCTCGATCGCGACGCGGTCCTCCACGAACGTCGTCTGGCCCTCGTAGAGCAGCCGCGCCGGCACCCCGGCGCGCGGGATGACGGTCTCGATTCGCAGGAACAGGCAGTTCCGCGTCAGTTCGCCCAAGCTCTGGAAGACGTCGAGATCCGAGCCCTGCGCATCGATTTTCACGAAGTGCAGCACCTCGTTGGCGAGCCCGTATTGCCGCAGCAGCGTATCAAGTCGGAATGTCGGCACGCGCAGCGTTTCTTCGAGGCGCTCGACGATCACCGGGGTGAAATATTTCCCCTGTGCGATCTCCGCGGGGTCATGGCTGACGCTCGATGGCTCCATTCGTTTGAGCGAACTGCAATCCGACGAGGAGTAGCGAAAGAACTCGGCGAAGCCTTCGGGGCCACTCGAAACCGCGCCGATCACGTAGCCGTTGTAGCGCCAATGGTCCCTGACATCGACCGGATCGATCCCAATCGAAAACACACTCTTTTGCAGGTCCGATTTGCACTGGAAGAGGTCACGGACTTCGCCCAGTGCGGCCCCGACGTCGATATACACGACGCTGTCGACGCGCAGTTCGTTGAGGGCAGCAGCCAGCAGCTTGAGCACCTCGACTTGTTTGTGCTCCGGGATCTCGAAGTGCAGATCGGTATGCCGGAGCCACTGTCGCCACCGTGCCCGCATCGTCTGCCGTGGGGACCACGATCGCCACCACCGGACTGGCGCAACCGCAGCACGAAATAGTATCCCGGACCTCCCGAGACCGAATGTCTGCCGAAGGGGCTGTGTGGCCCAACGCAGCCGTGTTATTGCCGGGACCGGCGCCACGGGCACGGGCACGGGACTTTTCTTGCGCCGCCACCGCTGCGCGCGTGCAGTGTTGGGGACGTCTGAGAAGAACTCGGCATTCGCCGGCAAGGCCGCCAACTCACGCTTTCGCGCCCAGAGGGGGTGATCTAATCGAAAAACGCGCGACAACTCGTCGTCCTCGCGCCCATAGGAGGCGCTCTTCGCGAGGGGAGGCCCCATGGAGGGGTGGCGGGCCTTAATCCCGTAAGATTGTCTCATGAACCTGCCGATTCGAACCGGGCTGCGGAGCGAATTCAGATAGAGGTTCTCGGGTTTAGACAGCAGGAATTCGGAGTCACCGCGGAGAGCTTGCGTGTTGATCACCCTCACTTCGTTGGTCTGCATCACGTGTCCGGGATAGAGTTCAGCGGCGAGACTGCAGAGCAGGTTTTGCGAATAGCACTCCGAGTCATCATCGAGCAGATCGTAATAAGGCAAGAGCACGGGTAGCGCCTCGTGATGGAAGGCGCTCAGCACGGCGTCGAAGAACCGCAGGGTCTGGCATTCTGCGGATTCGTCGCGGGCGCCGCCGACTAAATGCCAGTCGTAACTCGGACAGCCGATGGCCGGCTCGCGTTCAAGGAGGAACGCTTCGAATGCCCGCCACGGGCTCCGTTCAAGCCGGTGCGCCGCGCGTGCCCGCGGCGTGAACTCGAGGCGCACGTCGCCGTCGCTAAAGATGAAGTAGTGATAAGGCCGGCCCATCACTTCCTTGAGCAGCCGGTTGCGCCCCTGCGTCCACGAGCTCGACGGATAATAGATGCTGCGGGGATCGTTGGATTTCTCCCGCCACGACAGGAACACGATGTCGCTATCCACCGATGCAGCCGCCTCCAATGACGCGGGGAGGTCCTGGGGAACTTGAAAGAGATAGACGAATCGTTTCATTTTCAAATGCGCCGACGCACGGCTAAACCGCCGCCAGCGTCACCAACGCCCGGAAGTCGGCGCTGCGCTCATGGAGTTCCTCAAACGAGCCGACATCCACAACGCGTCCCCGGGCGAGCCAGACCAATCGGTCGCAGGATTTCACGCTGCTCAGCCGATGCGCAATGACGATGATCGTTTTGATGCTGCGCAGCGCGTTGATCGTGCGGTTGATCTCGGCTTCAGTTTGCACATCCAACGATGCGGTCGCCTCGTCGAAGATGAGCACGTCGGGATCATGATAGAGCGCGCGCGCGATCGCGATCCGCTGGCGCTCGCCGCCGGAAATCCGCACGCCGCGTTCGCCCACGTGCGTCTCAAGCCCCTCCGGCAGCCGGCTGACAAACGCCTGCAACTGCGCCGCCGACAGCGCCGCGTGGAGCCTCCGGTCGTCGACGTCGTGGTCCTTGATTCCGAGTGCGATGTTCCGCCGGAGCGAGTCGTCGATGAGGTAGATGTTCTGCGGCACGTAACCCACCCGTCGTTTCCAGGGGGTCGACGTGCTCGATAGGTCGAGGCCATCGACCGTAATCCGTCCGCTCGTCGGGGACAGGAGCCCGAGGATGACGTCGACCAGCGTGCTCTTGCCTGCACCTGTCGGCCCGATGATGCCAATCGATTCGCCCCGGCGGATGGCGAGCGAGACGCTGGCAATCGCCGGTTCCGTGGCGGACGGGTAGGTGTAGGACACGGCGTCCAGCGCGATTAACGCCTTGAACTCAACGTGCGCCCCATCGGTGCGTTCATCTTCGGCAGCGAGTGCCATGAAGTCGTTGTAGAGCTCATCCACGGCCGGCCCACTCTTTCGAATGTGGTTCATGGTGCCGATAATGCCATTGGCCATGGGCAGGATTCGCAGCCCCGCGTAGCCAAAGATCGCGGTGATGGGCAGAGCATGGGCACCCCCTTGCCCGGCGATGGTCAGGGTGGCCACGAGTCCCAGGGCGCCGCACACCAAGACGGTTTGGAGAATCACCGCCGGCACGCTGTCGAGCGTGATGCTCAGGTATCCCATTCGCAGCGCCTCCCGCTGGTGCGCGGCGTATTCATCGGAAAAGAAACGCTCGCGTCCGAGGACCTTGAGTTCTTTTACGCCGCCAAGCGCGTGCTGCAGACTGCGGGCACTGGACGCCCCCAGCTCGTGACTGCCTCGCCCAATCCGCGCCGCCGCTTGCCGGGTCAGCCGCAAAACCACCAGAACAATCACGACGATCGTGACGCTGGTGGCGAGCGCCAACCCCGGGCTGGTGACGATGACGACGCTCATCATCCCCAGCGACATCAACGAATCGGCCAAGAGCCCCATCACACTTGAGATCACACCCAGCGACTGCCCGACGGTGGTGGAGCAGATGCGAATGAGATCGGTGGAGTTGCGCCCGAAGTGAAACGGATACGAGGCGGAAAGATAGCGCCGCAGCATTTCGCACGACAGTTCGGTATTGGCAGCGTGCGCCACGCGAATGCGGAAATACTGGGCGCCCAAGAGGAGGATGCTGCGGGCGACGTAGAACGCCGCCAGCAATCCGGTCAGCTGCAGGATGAGGGCGTTCTGGCTTTGCCACGGCAGATGGCGGGCGATCGCCGCGACCCAGCCCACGGCGAGACCGCCAGCGGGATTGGTCAGAACAGTAACGACGGCGAAGATCCCGACCGCCGCCCCCATCTCGGCCAGTCCGGTCACCACGGAGAGCGGCAACAGCAGCAAATAATTCCGTCGGCTCGACGGCGGCAACAGGCGCAGACATTTGCGAAGCGTAGCGAGCATGGGTTCGGGACTTAAGGTTCGTTCGCTGGCGGCGGCTGGCCCAGCCAGCCCCGCCACATCACCCGTTCCCCCCGTTGCACCGCAGACTCGGGGATGGTCACGACTTCTTGCCGCGCGGTCGGCTGCCCGCCGAGCCCAACCGGCAACCCCTCGAGCACCAGCATGGCCGCACCGGCCGGCTCCACGTCGGTGATGGGAGAGGGCTCGGTTGCGTAGGGAACAATCAAACGAAACTCCCCGTCCACGTCGGCTCGGCAAGACTGCCGATACTCCCAAACGCGCCCGCTGGTGCGCAGACGCAGCGGAATTTGCAGCACCACCGAGGAGCCGGGGGGGGCCCGACCTTCCACCCTGGCGCCCTCGACCTGTTCGAATATTTTCACCGCAGCGAGGAGATGCCCGAGGTAGGCGCTCGCGCCGTTTTCCTGCCAGAGGCCGAGCTGCACGCGGCCGAGGGCGACAGCCTGATCAGCCTCATTGTGAATCACGCTGACCAGCGGCACGATCGCTTTGACCCGCGAATCAAAAACGAAACGTAAGAAACTCTGCTGCCGGCTTTCAAAGATCAGCCGGAAATGGGAAAAGCCGTTCCCGTCTTCGAGTAGAAGTCGCGTGGCGAACGCGGCGTCATACGCGCGGCCCAGGGTTGGCACTCCAATGGTGTGCCCCTGGCTATTCACGAACGAAGTGCGCCCATAATAATCTTTGGCGTTCAGCCCAATGGTTTCGCGATGAGCGTAGAAGGAGTCGCCGATCGTCCGTGGTTCGATCGCGACATACCGCACCGCCGCGGCAACGGTTGAACCGCGCAACGTCGCCGCACGCACCGCGTCCTCCGATTGAAGAAAAAAGGGCACCAGGCCTTCCGCGACTGGGTAGCGCGAACTGGTGGTCGGCCGCTCCGCAAGCGTGTTCACAAATTGGCCTTGGCACCAATCCGTGAGCACGCCGACGCGCCCGCGCGGCGGAATTCCCGGGGTGAAATCTGCCGGCTGCGAGGGCGGGTTGGGCGTTGCCGTGCGCAACCACCGCATGGCTTCGAGCCAACCGTCGCTCGGCATGCCCGACTCGGTCTCATACCAATCGCCTTCCAGCAGCCAAGGCGCCGTCAACTGCGCAGGCCACCGACAGAGCACGACGGCGATTGTGCAAGCGGCCAGTGCCGGCGTGACGAGCCGCCAGCGTGGTTTCCCAGCCTTGTGGGGCAAAAAATCAGTGATCGCCCCGAAAAAATATCCAGTGAGGAGAATAGCGTGCAGCGCCCCCTGATACCCGTAGTCGTAGGTGCGACACCATAGCGCGATAAAGAAAAGACTCGGAAGCACTCCCATCCACCAAGCGGGCCGCCGCCAGACTCCGAACACGATTCCGGCAAGAGGCGTCAGGAGCCCGAGAATTCCTGCGAGACCGGTGACGCCGAAATAAAATCGCGCCGTCACGATTTGATTTTCAGCCACGACGAGCGATTTGCGCCCCAGCCCCTCGTGCAAATATTCCTGAAGGATCGGAGAAAACGAGAACATGATGCCGGCCAGCGTCGTAATTGCGGCGGCGCCGATGAGCAGACGAATGGGAGGACCAATTCTAAGTCGTGGTGTTTCGAAAAACCATCCTGTTGCCGCCAGCGCCACCAAGACCCCGGCCGCACCGACCAAGGTCGCTTTCCACAGGTAGGGCAAAAAAATGAGATCGGGACAGAACACCCCGATCCCGCCGGTCAGAATAAAAAATGCGAGCCAGTAACGAGTGCCGGCCCGCACCAAGGCGCGAGCGCCGGCTCCAGCCACTACGTCCGCTGCGAGCTGTCCCAAACCGGCTAGCCCGAAGATAATCAAAAACAACGGGCCACCGAGCCAGGTGAATTGCAAAACGGCCAGCGGCAGCGCTGCGCCCCACGCAGGCCGCCACCAAGCCGTGGCTCGTTCGCGCTCTCGCGCCACGAGCCGTTGGAGGAGGAAAATGCACAGGACGCCGAACAGCATTTCAACCACGTGGTGATCGCAAATACCGAGGGTCACGTGTGCGAGGGTCAGACCCGGCAGCAACACATACCAAAGCGCCATGAATAATCCGGTCACGACCGTTCCGTGACGGCGCACCAGCACATACACGAACGGCATGATCGCGGTCGCGCAGAGCGGTGGAAACAACAGGCACACCCACCACAGCGCCCGCCTCGGGGCCATTCCGGACAGCGCCACGATCTTGGCCAGACCGGCGAGAGCCAGATCGTAGAGTCCGGCCGCATCATTGCGAAGCACGGCGGGATAAAAACTGAAATCGTCCCAGCGCAAAAGCTGCGGAAAGTGCTCCAGCGAGTAAGCTGCTTGCCGGAAATGATAATAGGCGTCGGGATCGGGCAGGCGGAACTCTTCGTCGGATCTCACGAGATGAAACCAACCCGGAAAGATGCGCAGCCCGACCATGAGCACCATCAGTCCCGCCAGAGTCACCCAAGCCCATCGTGGCGACGGGCGAATCGGTGCGATAGAATCGGTCGGATTCATGCGCGGACAAGAGGCTTGTTGAGCGAAGCGATGATTCGATCCACGATCTTCGCTCGGGCATTTCCCGCTACGAAATTTTGCAGGGCGCGGCTTTGGTTTTTCCACTGGGCCGGATCTCTGAGCACGGCGGCGATCGCGGTCGCTATCGGAGTCGCTGCCCAAGTCTCCTCCGTGCGGACAAGACAGCCGGTGGCACGGCCGAAGGCTTCAGCGTTGGCATACTGGTGGGCGGCGGCCCCGGCACGCAGCGGCAAAACAAGCAGCGGCACACCCGCAGCGGCGACTTCATGCAGCGTAATCGCTCCGGCGGCAGTCACGACAAAATCCGCGGCAGCCAACACCGGCGCGATCGGATCCAGAAACGGCCTGACCTCCGCGCGGACTCCCGCTTGCGCGTAGGCTGCGAGCACCGCTGTGGCGTCAACGTCGTGCCCGCATTGGTGGGTGACGGTCAAATCGATCCCGAGCGCGGCAAGCTGACTCGCCAATTCCGGGACCCGCGCGTTGAGAAACGGACTCCCCAACGACCCGCCCAGGACGAGCAGACGTGTTCCGGCGGGCGACGGATCTGGACGGCGTTCGGCTAATGCCTGCAACGCCGAGCGCAACGGCACGCCCACAATTTCGCAGTGCTCGAAGCTGGGCCGCGTCCCGACTTCGAACAACTTGCTCACGAGCACTTGATGGGAGAGCGGACGAAGCAGGCGGTTGGCGAGGCCGAAATGGGCGTTGGGTTCGAACACGGTGAGCGGCAATCCGAGCGAGCGAGCGGCGAGCGCCGGAGCGAAGGCCGCAAAGCTGCCGAGGCTAAGCACTCCCACCGCGCCTACGGCCTGAAACCGCCGCCGCGCAATCCACACCGCCGGCAGCATCACGGCGAGCACACGGCCGCGCACTCTGAGACTCTGGCTGGCCCAGGGTGAAGCAGGAAGCGCGAGAAAGGACAGACCGTGTTGGCCGACAAACTCCGCCTCCACGGGATCAGCCCGGCCGGCAAAAAGCACGTCCAAGTTCGGATGGCGTTGGCGCAGTTCTTCGGCCACAGCGAGGCCCGGTGTCAGATGACCCGCGGTGTAGCCGCCGGTAATAATATAAGTTGCGCCCAATCGAGCTCGACTGAAATAAGTGCGCGACCGAACCACAATTTCTTTTTGTCCCGAGCTTCGCACACGATCGGATACCCTCACGCTCTTGTCATCACCCTAGGCGACTTGGGCCGGAGCCCGCGCATGGCGAATCACGCCCGAGCACTGCGGGCCCGTGGCTGGTCCGTGACGATCGCCGGCTATGGAGAGAATCCGCTTCCGCCCGACCTCGTGACGGATCCGGGCGTGCGCGTGGTGGAACTCGACGCGGACGGCGGGCAATACTGGCGCGTGCTCTGGCGGCTCGTCGTCGAGTTGCGACGCGAACAGTGGACGGCGATCCTCGTGCAGAATCCACCTGGATTCCCCGCACTGTTTATTCTTTGGCTGGCGGGACCGCGGGGCGCGCGACGAATTCTGGACTGGCACAACACCGGGAGTTCGTTGCTGGCGCTGCGTCGCACGCGTCGACGTCACGCCGCCGGACTCTATGGTTGGTTTGAGCGCCGGTTCGCGCGGATCGCCGATGAGCACTGGGCCGTCTCCGCTGCGCTCGCGCAAAAACTCACCGATCTTCGGGCGGTCGTCGTGCATGACCGGCCCTCACAGATTTTTCGGGCGGCCGCGGTTTCGGTTCACGACTATTCTTCTCTCCTGGCGAACGGAGGGCCGACAGCAGATCGCCTGGCGTGGTGGCGTCGAGTGCTGCCCGACAAAGCTCCGCCGTCGGCACCCTGTTGGGTGGCGGCACCCTCGAGCTGGGGACCCGACGAAGATTGCGACGCGATGCTGCGGGTCGCCGAGGCGTGGCGAAAAAATTCCGCCGGCTGGGGCGATGCGCCGCGCGTCGCGATCATCGCGACCGGTCGCGGAGCAATGCAGGCGGAATTCGCCCGCGCCGCGGAGAAGTTGTGTGCCGGCCCGGTCACGATCCACACGGCATGGGTGCCCCCCGCCGAATACCCCGCACTATTATCCAAAGTTGATGCCGGCCTCTGCCTGCATCGCTCATCTTCGCGGGTGGATTTGCCGATGAAGCTCGCTGATTTTCGAGGCGCCAGCCGAAAAGCGCTGGTGCTGGACTACGGACCCGTGCTGCACGAAGTGTTTCGGCCGGGAGTTGACGGCTGGACTTTTCTGAACGACGACGAACTCGCCGCCGGCTTGAGAAAGCTGGCCCTGATGACGGCGGCGGACCGAGCCGCAACCGCCGATGCGACCGACACGTGGGAAGCGGAGTGGGATCGAAAGCTTGGCCCGTGGGCGGCGGCACTCGAAGGGGCAAGGAACCAAGCGTGAATCCGAAGCGGCACGCCATCTTTGTGCGGCCGCGCCTCGACGTGAGCGGAGCCGATCGTTGGGCGGTCGATGCGGCGATGGCGTTGCAAGATCACGGCTGGCGCGCGGAATTCGCCGTTAATTTTTTCAACCCGAAGTGGACGCAGCCCGAAGTCTCGAGCGGACATGTCGGCGTGACCGCCTTCGGCGGCGTCCCGCCGTGGTGCGCCGGTGGCCGCTTGCGCGCGTTGTCCGCCATCACCAGCCAATGGCTCCTGCTGCGTCGACTCCGTCGCCGCGGCGTGGCGCCGGATTTGTTCGTCTGCGATATCCTGCCGCACGTTGCGACGACGATCCGGCGTTGGTTTCCAGAGTCAGCGATTTTGATTTATTGCCACTACCCCGATCGCTTGGCGGTCGCGGCGCGCGGTCCCTACGCGATCTACCGGGCCGCGATCGGCCGACAGGAAGACCGTGGCATGATGGCCGCGCATCACGTCGTAGCGAACTCGAGCTACACTGCCAACGCGGTGCGCCAGACGTTTCCATTCTTGCCGGCGGAGCGGCTCGCGATTGTGCGGCCCGGAGTGCGGCTGCCGCTTGCGCCAGTCGGAGGTGAATCTTCCCGCGAAGCGGCGGCACCGAAACGCACGCTGCTGTCGCTCGCCCGCTTCGACCCGCTCAAGGGGCTGCCGTTGGCGATCGACGCGTTTGCGGAATTTCGGACACGGATTGACGCGTCCGAATTTGCCCGGTGGCGGCTGGTGCTGGCCGGCGGCTACGACCGAGGGTTGCCTGAAGTGCGCGCGTTGGCGGAGCAGTTGCGCGCGCAAGCCACGGCCCGAGGCCTGGCCGACCAAGTTGAGCTGCGGTTCGACCCGTCACCCGAGGCGCTGGAAAAAATTTGGCGGGGAACCTTCGCGTTGGTTCACTGCGCGCCGGCGGAGCACTTCGGCATCGTCGTGATCGAGGCGATGGCGCGCCGCGTGCCGGTGCTGGCGGTCAATCACGCCGGGCCGAGAGAATCGGTGGTTGACGGAATCACCGGGGCGCTGCGCGCGCCGCGCGCGAACGATTTTGCTGAGGTGCTCGCCGAATGGTCGCGCGCGCCGTCGCATGCCGCAGCACTGGGCGCCGCCGGCCGCGCGCGGGCCGAGGCCGAATTCAGCATCGAAAAATTTTCCGCCGCGTTCGCCGCTCAAGCGGAATTGGCGTTGGCGCGCAGTCGAACGACGTAGCAGATTGTTTCCGCACACCACTTGGACGCCGAACCATGCCGGGCGACCCGACAACAAAGAGCGACGCCGCCACCCGCGCGACAAAGATGCCCACCAACCCGGCGGTGAGCGTTATCATGCCGTGTTGGAATCGCGAGCGCTTCGTCGCTGACGCGATTCGCAGCGTCCTCGCTCAGACCTTCGCCGATTTTGAACTCATCGTCGTCGATGATGGCTCGACCGACGGTTCGCGTGAAGTCGTCGCGTCTTTCCGTGATTCGCGGCTTCGCTGCCTGCACCGCGAGCACCGTGGCATCAGCGCGACGATGAACGCGGGACTGGCTGCCGCCAAAGGCCGCTACCTCGCTCGTCTCGACAGCGACGATATGTGGCTGCCCGAAATGCTGGCGACGCAGGTCGCCGTGCTCGAGGCGCAACCGCAGGTCGGTCTGGTTTATTCCCGCGCCGAATGCACGGACTCGGATTGGAAACGCCTCGAGATGACCTGGGGCTACCCGCTGCGTTTTCCGGGTGAAACGTTTCGCTCGATGGTTTACAACGATTGCACCTGCAACATCACCGTCGTCTGCCGCCGCGAGTGTTTCGAAAAAGTCGGCAACTACGACGAGTCGCTCGCGACCAGTGAGGACCTCGACCTGTGGCTGCGCGTGGCGCGACACTATCCGTTTGAGTTTACCGACCGCGTGTTGGCTCGGGTGCGATTGCACGGCGGCAGCATCACCGGCGGGATTTCGGCGAGTCGCGACGAACAGATGGAACGACGCGGCCTGGTCTTCGACAAGCTCTTCGCCACGCCCGGACTGCCTCCCGAAATCGTCGCGATGAGAGGGCTCGTCTATAGCAATCTGCACACGTCAAACGGGCTGCTCTGGCTGGGGCACGGCAAGACCCGCAAGGCGCTGCACGCCTTCCGGCGCGCGGTCGCGGTCAGTTCTACGCCGGGATACGCGCTGCTGCGCATCCTGTGGTCGGGTTTTAAATGGCATGTGCTGCCACGATTGCCAGGGGGGCGTCGCGCAGCTGCTTCGATGGAGAAGTTTGCCCAACACGTCCGGAAAAAAAACGCGGGCTAGTTTCGCGTTCCGCAATCCGTTGCCGCGTCATCCGCGCGTGATGATCCCTCTCAGCAATTGTTTCCCTCCGTGCGGGGCCATGCCGCGGACGAGATCGCGGAGCGTGGGATAACCGTGTTTTTGGGCGACCATCGTCAACGCCTTGAGGGCAGCTCCGTAGCCCCGGTCGCCTTCCCCGCGCTCTTGCCGGTCGCTCGGAAAAGTGATCGCAGCGTCGAGCGGAAAATGCGCGTTGTATTCGACCAAAAAAACTAGTATCATGTAACACGATGTATTTCGTATTGAATCCTGGCGCGCCCGAGAATTTACTGGGGCATGGCCAACCGATACAAAGTCACGCTGACGCAGAAGGAACGCGAGCAACTCACGGAGTTGACCCGCAGCGGTAAGTC
>JBBRLB010000010.1:0-73671 GCA_038231575.1 Opitutales bacterium
AGTTTTACCGCGCGCACGGTTAATTTTTTTAGCCGTCGCCACACGGGCTCAGGCACCTCCCACCGCAAGTTCAGTTTCATGCGCACGCTGGGATCGCTCCGTGCGCTTTCGGTTCCTTCAGATTTTGCAAACACGCCCTAGCTCGTAACCAGCGCCGCTGCACTCAGGGATTCGGATGGCCGCGATAGGCTGGGCGGGGTGCGCCGGCGACTTCGATGGTGGCAGCGGCGGGATCGAACTCTCCCCCGGTGCCCCAGTCGCTTGGTTGCGAACCCATCACGAATTTCAATTCGCCGCCCGCGACGATGTCGGCGTGGTGAAGGCTCGGTTCATCGAGCGCGCGGCCGTTGAGCGTGGCCCGCTGGACGTAAAGATTTTCGCCGCCGGCATTTTCTGCAATGATGGTAAACGTCTTTCCGTTGCTTTGGTGAAACTCGATTTGCGGCACGCGTGCCCCGTGGAGCAAATAGAGATCCTGTCCGGCCACCGGGAAAAATCCGGCCGTGAGAAAAACGTAGAGCGAACTCATGGCACCGTCGTCGTCATCGCCCGGCAAATTGTGGCCCGCGTATTCGCTGCGCAGTTCATTCGCCCAATAGGAAGCGAGGTAGGGCCGGCCCACGCGCGCGAACAGCCACGGCGACATGAACGCCGGTTCGTTGCCAAAATTGATGTAGCCTTCGCGGAACGCGTGGGCGAGGCGGCGCGTGAACGTGGCGCGTCCACCCATTTTCTCGACAAGCTTCGGCAGATCGTGCGGGACGTTGAAAGAAAACTCCCAGCAGATCGCCTCGTAGAAATCGGTGTTGAAACCGAGGTTTGCCGGGGTCGCGGAAAATTTCCCGTCGCGGGTGCGGCCACGCACGAAGCCGTGGTAGCCGTCGCTCACGAGTGAATCGTCCCACACGTTGAGCCAGTTTTTCGAGCGGGCCAGGTAGCGTTCATAGTCGGCGGTTTTGCCGAGGCCTTTGGCGACCTGCGCGACGCCGAAATCGTTGTAGGCGAAATCGACGGTGGCCGAGCCCGAGCGGATGCGGCGGCTGTAGTCGGTCTTCTCGTCGCTCGCCATCCAACCATGCTCGCGGTAATTTTTTGTGCGGGCCGTTTCGGCATGATGCATGAGCACCGCGTAGGCCTGCTCCCAGTCGATGCCGGGAATTTTTTTCGCATAGGCATCCGCGATCACATTGTCGGCTTCGTTCCCGCCTTGGCCGGCCTTGAATTCGTGGCCCTGGATAAAGGCTTCGGCGACGTAACCATCGGGGGCGACACGATGCCGCTCGATGAACGAGCGGATGTTGTCGCGCATCGCCTCGGGTTCGAGAATCGACATCAGCGGGAAGAGCGATTTCCACGTGTCCCACAGTGTATAGTGGTCGTCCCAGAGCGGCGCTTTCGGATCGAAGCCGGGCAGGTCGCCGGTGCGATCGCGCGGCTGGACCATCGCGTGCCAGACGGCGGTCGTGAACTTACGCGCCTCCTCGTCGCTGGCGCCTTCGATCGTCGCGACGCTGAGCGCGCGGTGCCACGTCGCCGCGGCGGTGGTGCGCAGGCCGTCGAAATCCCACGCGGGAATTTCCGCGTCGAGGTAGCGCTGCGCCTGTTCGACCGAGGTAAACGACACTGCGATCTTCAGCATGACTTGCTGGCCGGCCTTGGTCGTGAAGCGCGCGTAGATGCCGAGCGATTGACCGCTCATTTGCTTACGGCCGTTGGGCGATGTCGTCTCGATGGAGTGCGCGGACGCGGAGGCGACGCCGGGCTGCACGGTCGCGCCGACCCACGTGCCGACGGCGTCGGGTGTCGTGTCGATTCGGGCCGCGAAGAACAGCTCGTAGGGGGCGGGATTCCAGTTCTTCGAATAGTGTCCGCCGCCGGTGATGAGACCCGTCGCTGGATCGGATTTGACCGAGCCTTCGTCGAGCGCGAGCTCACCACGGATTTTGCGCGCGACATCGAGGTTGATATGCGCGGCGTCGCTCGCGGGAAACGTAAAGCGATAAAGCGCGCTGTGCCGCGCCGGGACGATCTCGGAACGGATCTCATCGCGGGTCAGCCGCACGCTGTAGACATAGGCTTTCGCGACCTCATCGGTCTTGGGTGACGCGTGGGCGGTCTCGTTGATTTCCAATCCGAGCCGCGGAGTGATCAGGAAGTTGCCATACGAAGGATTGCCGCCGGTGCCCTGCGTGTGGAGTTGCCCGAAGCCGATGATCGGCTGGCCGCCCGCGTAGCCGCCGGGCGTCGCGCCCAGCGTTTCCGGGCTGGGATAGATCGAGGCGTGAGGCAGACAGGGCCCGGGCATCGTCGAGCCCCGGCCGGCGCTGCCGATGAACGGATCGACGAGGTCCTCGACCGGCGTCGGTTGGGCGCGGGAGATCGAAAACGTGACGGCGAGGAGGCTGGGCAGGGCACGGAGGAGGCGCATGGGGTGAGGCGGACGCGTCGCACGGACGCAGCACCGTCGTTTCCGGTTTCGCGGACCGGCGCAAGCTAACGCAACCTTTGCACGGAATTCATCACGCCTGTTGCCAACCTTGCGACGGCGTTTCACCTTCCCGGCACCCTCCGCCCCCCATGAGATATCTCCGGCCTGTTTTGCTTTTTCTCCTCCTCCGTTCGCTAGCCTCCGCCCAAACGCCCGAAGCCAAGGCGGCGAAAGCGCCGGAAGCGTCCTTCGCGCCGGTGGCGGATATAGCCGGACTGCCGCGCGTGCTGCTCCTCGGCGATTCGATCTCGATGGGTTACACGCTGCCGGTGCGGGCGCGCCTGCACGGCAAGGCCAACGTTCAGCGGCCGGCGGAAAATTGCAGCGAGTCGGCCAAGGGCGTGAAACGACTCGACGCATGGCTCAGCGACGGCAAGTGGGACGTGATCCATTTCAACTTTGGGTTGCACGATGTGAAGTATCTCGATGCCGCCGGAAAATACGTGACGCCGGACAAGGGCGAGCAGGTCGCCTCTGTCGCCGACTACGAAAAAAATCTCCGCCTGATCGTCGCGCGGCTGAAGCAGACCGGCGCCAAACTCATTTTCGCGACGACCACGCCCGTGCCGTCGGCTTCATCGGGGCGCGTCGAACACGACGAGCGGCGTTACAACGAGGCCGCCGTGCGCGTGATGAAGGAACTCGGCGTTGCCGTCGATGATCTGCACGCCGTGGCCACCGCACAACAGGCCAAGATTCAGTTGCCCCACAACGTGCACTTCACGCCGCAAGGCTACGACGTCCTCGCCGATGCCGTGGTTGGCATGATTGGGCCGGCGCTGCCGTCCGCCGCGAAGTAACCGCCGCCGGTCGCACGATCATGAGCGACACGACTTGGATCATCGGAGTCCGCCTCGCCGGATTTTTTCATTTTGTGACGCTCGGGCTGGCGTGCTTCACGCCGATTCCACCGGATTGGGACAAGAATCTTTCGGGCCTGCCGGAGATTCACCGGCGCTTCGCGGTCGCGCAGAACTTTTTCATCGGCGCGACGATCGCCTTCTGCGGCGCGGCCAGCTTGTGCTTTGCTCCGGAACTTGTCGCGGGTCCCCCCGCATCGCGCATCGTGTGCGCCGGCATCGCATTGTGGTGGGGCGGCCGGCTCGTGGTGTTGCAGTGGCTGCGCGTGTGGCCGCATCTGGTGGGTGCGGGGTGGCGCGTCGGGTTTGTCCTGCTGCAGGTCGAGTGTGTTGCCTACGCGGTGGCCTTTGGCTGGTTGGCGCTCCGGCGCTGAGCGCTTGCGGCTTCGGCCTGGCTGCGATTCTGTTCCGCAGCATGTCGTCGAAGCCCTTGATTCTTTTGTTCGCCGCGATGTGGTCGGCCGCCATGACCCGGGCGCAAACCCCTTCTGCGGCCGAGGCGATGAAGCTCGCGCGAGAGGCGACGGATGCGGCGGAGGCGAAGGATTTTCCGACCTACCTCGCGAAGATGGAAGCGGCCGCGGCGCTGCGGCCGGATTTTCCGCGCATTCTCACCAATCTGGCGGCGGCCCAACTCGCCAACGATCACGCCGATGACGCGCTCGCGACACTGCGGCGGCTCGCGGCGCTTGGGGTGCACTCGCCGGTCGACAAATCCGAGGAGTTTGCGGCGCTCCGCGGGCAGAAGGAATTCAAGGACGTCGTGGCGAAGCTCGCTAAGAACATGGAAGGCATCGGCGAGGCCGACATGGCATTCACCGTTCCCGACATGACCGGCGTGATCGAAGGCATCGCATGGCGCGAGAAGACGGGCGATTTTTTCTTCGGCGATGTGCACAACCGCGTCGTGTGGCAGCGCACGAAGGATAAAAAAATCCGGCGCTTCAGCGCCGACGATGAGAATCTCTTTGGGGTGTTTGGCTTGGCGGTCGACGAGGAGCGCGGGGCGCTGTGGGGTGCGACAGCAGCGGTGCCTGCCATGCGCGGTTACGTCAACGAACTCGACGGCGCGGCGGGCCTCGCGGAGTTCGATCTCGAGGATGGTTCACTGCGGCGGATGATCCTCGTGCCGAAAACCCACGATCATCAAACCCACGTGATCGGCGATCTCGCGCTGGCGCCGGATGGCGCGATTTTTCTGCCCGACAGCGGCGCACCGGTGTTGTGGTGGCTGCCGTCGCGCGCGGTGGCACTGGAGGTGTTTGCTGAAAGCCCGGAGTTCATGTCGCTGCAGGGCATCGTCGTCGTGCCGGAGCTGAACGCGCTTTTCATCGCCGATCATGCCAACGGACTCCTCCGGATCGATCTCGCGTCGCGCGCGGTGCGGCGCCTCGAGTCCCCGCCGGACACCACGCTCATCGGGCTCGATGGCCTCGTGCGCGCGCCGAACGGCGATTTGATCGCGGTGCAGAATGGATTGAAGCCGGCGCGCGTGCTGCGGCTGACGCTCGACGAAAGCGGCGAGGCCGTGGCGAAGGTGGCGGTGTTGGAGTCGGCTCATCTCAACATGCCGGCGCCCGCGCTGGGTTGCCTCGCGACGGGCGGCGATCTCTTTCTGGTCGGCAATGCGGGCTGGAGCCGGTTTGAAGGCGAAGAGGTGAAGCCGACCGCGCCGCGGCCCGTGCCGATTTTCAAAACCAGGCTCAGCGTCCCGCCGCCGCCCCAGAAGAAAAAATAGCTTTCTTGTTCTATCCCCAACCCCGTCCCGCCATGACCCCATCCACCCGCCGCGATTTCCTAAAAACCGTCACCACCGCCAGTGCTGCGGCGCTCACGTTGAGCGCCGTTGCGCGCGCGGCGGAAACCGCGCCGCCGCGCGGGAAGGGCAAGAGCGTCGTGGGCCTGCGCGCACCGAAGATCGAGGTCGTGCGCTGGGGCTTCATCGGACTCGGCGCACGCGGCAGCAGCACGCTGCGCGAGACGATGCTGCTCGAGCACTGCGAGATTCGCGCGCTGTGCGACAACCACGCGCCGACGCTCGCGAAAGCCGTCGCCGCGGTCAAAAAAAACCACCGGCCCGATCCGGCGCTGTTTGGCGAGAGCGACGAGGCTTACCAGAAAATGATCGAGCGCGACGACCTCGACGCGGTGTTCATCTGCACGCCGTGGCGCTGGCACGTGCCGATGGCGGTCGCGGCGATGCGCGCGGGCAAGCACGCGTTCATCGAAGTGCCCGCGGCGGTGACGCTCGACGAATGCTGGCAGCTCGTGAACACGGCGGAGGAGACGCAGCGCCACTGCATGATGATGGAGAACTGCTGCTACGGTCGCGAGGAGCTGATGCTCTTGCGCATGTGCCGCGAGGGCGTGTTCGGCGATCTGTTGCACGGCGAGGCGTCCTACCTTCACGATCTGCGCGCGCAGACCAAGGAGATCGAACACGGCACGGGGAGCTGGCGCATCCGCGAGCACGAACTGCGCAACGGCAACATTTATCCGACGCACGGGCTCGGTCCCGTGGCCCAATACATGAGCGTCAACCGCGGTGATCGCTTCGCGCGGCTGGTGTCGTTCAGCAGCGCGGGGCTCGGGCTGCCAGACTATGTGGAGAAAAATTTCCCGGCCGGCAGTCCGCGGCGCACCGCGAAGTATGTCTGCGGCGACATGAACACCTCCATCGTGAAGACCGCGCGTGGCCGCACGATCGTTGTGCAGCACGACACGATGAACCCGCGGCCTTACTCGCGCAGCAATCTGATCCAGGGCACGCGTGGCTTGTTCTCCGGTTATCCGAGCCGCATTTACGTCGAGGGCCGCAACAAAACCGAGGCGTGGGAGACGGACCTCGCGAAGTGGTTCGAAGAATTTGAGCACCCGCTCTGGAAAAAAGTCGCGGCGGTCGCGGCCGCCTTGCCGAAGGACGGCACGACGGGACATGGTGGCATGGATTTCGTGATGCGCTGGCGGATCGTGCAGTGCCTGCGCGAGGGCCTGCCGCTCGATCAGGATGTCTACGATGCGGCCACATGGAGTAGTATTTCCGAGCTCAGCGAAAAATCGGTGGCCGCCGGCGGCGCGCCGATGGAGGTGCCGGATTTCACGCGTGGCGCGTGGGAAACGACCGTGCCGCTGGGCATCGTGACCTGACGGCGGCCCGACCAAAACGTGGGACGCGCGGGAGTGAGCCCGCGCCGCGAAGTGAGTGCGGCGTCAGCGTAACTACGCAGTCCGTTTCGAGCCTCGCGCCTTGCGGCGCCTCCCAACGGCTGTCTTCGTCCGGCGATGAAAATTCCACGCTTCGTCCGTTTTGTTGCCGTCATTCTAGCGTTCGCGCCGCGCGCGCTGTTCGCGGCCGAGCCTGACGCTTCGGCGGAGGCGCTGAAGGCTTCCGGTCTCACCTCGGCGCAGCTGCTCGCCGGCTTGAAGAGCGGTTTAGGCACCCTCGTCGATCTCGGATCCGCCGATCTCGCCAAGCCGGGCGCGCTGCAGGTGCAGACGCCCAGCTCGATGAACAAACTCGAGTCGATGCTGAAGAAAATGAATCAATCGGGCGCGTTCGACTCGTTCAAGGCGTCGCTTAACCAGGCGGCGATGAAAGTCGCGCCGCAAAGCACCGCGATCCTGAAAGGGGCAATCGGGCCGTTGTCATCGTCCGACGCGATGGGGTTGTTGAACGGTGCGCCGACCAGCGGGACGCAGGTGTTGCGCAAGTCCTCGGAGTCCGCCCTCCGCACGAAGCTCATGCCCCTCGTCAGCGAGGCGCTCGCGGCCAACGGCACTGCGGCCAAGGCGAAAGATTTGCTAGCGAAGGCCGGTCCGATGGCGTCGATGATGGGCGTGCCCAGTGCGACCGATTTGGAAAATCATCTCCTGACGCAAGTGCTCGACGCGACCTTTGGCGCCATCGGCAAGCAGGAGACGGCGCTGCGCGCCAACCCCGCGCAATTCAAGGACGCGCTCGCGACCAAAGTTTTCAGCCTCGGGAAGAAATAATCTCCCGGGCCCCCTGGCGAGCCGGCGCTTTCGCCGCCCCGCCCGTGGGCGTGATGAGGATTGTCGCCCGCGCCAATTCGGCTGAGGTTTTCCGCGCATGTCCTCCCAACCCATTCCCGGCTCCAGCGGCGACGTGCTGACGGATTTGCCGTCGGCCTACACGCCACATGCGGCGACGGGCTTGCTGCACTTGCCGCGCTTTCTCGCGAAGTGCCGCTACGTGAAGGCGCACGGCGCGCTCCCGCCGAGTTACGCGAAAAACTACAAGCGCGGCTGCGATCGATTTTTGAGCCAGCACCTCGGAATCGATCCGGGGGACGTGGAGCAGATTGTGTTTGAGTCGGCGACGGACGCGGAAGTGGAGGCGAAGTTGAAAACGCTGTTGCCGGCCGAGGTGCGCGCGGCGCAGTGGAACCGCCGCTACGTCCAAATGGGCATGACCGAGGCCGGCCGCGAGTTCATGAAGCAGGCGCTCACCGCGATGGGCTGCGCGGATCGCGTCGACGAAATCAAGAGCGTGCCCGATCTGATGGAGTTCGACGAAGGCCGGATTGAGTGAACGATTTTATGTGGAACTCAGGAAATCGGGAAAGGACGTTCGGTAAGTAGGGGCCGGGTTTGCTTCCCGACTTCCCGGGTTCCACATTCCTCCTCCTCCATGATCAAAGGCCAGAAAGTCGTCTGCGTGAACGACACGTTCACTCCCACCATCCGGGCGCTCTACCAGCAACTGCCGGTGAAGCACGACGTCTACACGATTCGCGAGGTCTTCCTCGGGCGCGAAAAAATTGTGCGCGGCGGCGAGACGGCGACGGTCGGCCTGCTCCTTGAGGAATTGAAGAACCCGCCGGACCCGTTTCATCAAGGCAACCAGGAACTCGGTTTTTCGTCGGAGCGGTTCGCGCCCCTCGAAGAATTGCCGTCGGAGGAGGTCGAGGCGGAGGAAGTCGCGCACTCCGGCGCGTGGGCGCCGGCGTAGGGCGCGTGCGCCGAAAGGTATGACGCTGGCACCACTCAAGGGTTCTTGAGCGCGCCGCGCCGCTGGAGAAGATCACCAGTCCACGCTCCCACCTTCGCATGAAATTCAAGCTGACCGGACTGGTTGCCGCCCCCTTCACGCCCTTCACGCCCCAGGGCGAACTTGCGCTCGCGGTCGTGCCACGGCAGGCGCGCACCCTCGCGAGCAACGGCGTCATCGGCGCCTTCGTGTGCGGCACGACGGGCGAAGGCTCGTCGATGACGAGCGAGGAACGCCGCCGCGTCACGGAAGCGTGGGTGGCAGCGCGGCCCGCAGGGTTGAACATCATCGCGCACGTCGGGCATCTGAGTGTGGGCGAGGCCCGGGCGCTCGCGCAGCACGCGCAGGCGGCGGGCGCCGATGCGATCGCCGCGGTGGCGCCGAGTTTTTTCAAACCCCCGGGCGTCGGCGAACTGGTGGCGTGGTGCGCGCAGGTGGCGGCCGCGGCGCCGCAGCTGCCTTTCTATTATTACCACATTCCGTCGATGACGAATTTCGTGATTCCGGCCGCGGCGTTTCTCGCCGAGGCGAAGGCGAAAATTCCGACGCTCGCGGGGATCAAATTTACCTACGAGGACATCAAGGACTATAGCGCGGCGCGCGCGTTGGGCGGCGACGACTACGATATCCTCTTCGGTCGCGACGAGATTTTGCTCACGGGACTTGGGCTGGGCGCGACGGGCGCGGTCGGCAGCACCTACAACTACGCGGCGCCGCTTTATCACCGCATCATCCGCGCGCACGCGGCTGGCGATCTCGCCACGGCGGAGCGCGAGCAGGCGAAGGCGCGGGCGTTCATCGACGTAATGAACCGCTTCGGCGGCCAGCCGGCGGGCAAAGCGATCATGAAACTCATCGGGGTCGACTGCGGACCGGTGCGGCTGCCGATGCGCGCGCTGACGCCGGCTGACGAGGCGGGATTGCGCGCCGCGCTCGAGGCCGTGGGCTTCTTCGAATATTCGTCGAAACTCGCGGCGTGATCCCGCCGATGACTTCGGGCGTCAAATTCGCGGGTGTGGCCAGCCTGTTGCTCGCGACCGCCCACGCCGCCCTCGACTGGAAATCGCTCCCGGCGATCCCGGATCGGGAAGGCTACGCTGGCAGCTATGCCGGTGCGAGCGGCGGGGCGCTGCTCGTCGCGGGAGGCGCGAATTTTCCGGACAAACGTCCGTGGGAGGGCGGCACGAAGGTTTGGTATGATCGCGTATTCGTGCTGAAAACTGGCGCGGCGGCGTGGCTGGAGGTGGAACGACTGCCGGCGGTGGGCGGCTACGGCGTCTCGGTGACACTCGACGAGGGCCTGCTGTTGATCGGCGGAGGGGACGCGAAACGAAATTTTTCCGAGGTGTGGCTCACTCAGTGGGACGGGCGCGAGGTGAAATTCACCGCGTGGCCGAGTCTGCCGAAGCCTCTCGCGATGGCCGCCGGCGCGCGCGTGGGCCGGACGATTTTTGTCGCGGGCGGGCTCGATCGGCCGGACGCGACGCGGGCGCAGAACGTTTTGTTCGCGCTCATGCTCGACGACCTGAAGGCCGGTTGGCGTGAACTCGCGCCCTGGCCGGGCCCGGCGCGGATGCTCGCCACCGCGGGCGCGCAGGACGGAAGTTTTTTTCTCTTCAGCGGCGCGCGACTCGTGACGGATGCGCAGGGCAAGACCGCCCGCGAATGGTTGCGCGACGCGTATCGCTACACGCCGGGCGCCGGCTGGAAGCGCCTCGCAGATTTGCCGCGCGTGGCGGTCGCCGCGCCGACCCCGGCGCCGAGCGTGGGCGGAAAACTGCTCGTGATCGGCGGCGACGATGGCGCGCAGACGACGGTGGCGCCGACGGAGCACCAAGGTTTCCCGCGCGACGTGCTCGCTTACGATTCGCAGGCGGATGCCTGGACGCGCGCGGGCGAGGTTCCGTTTTCGCTCGTGACGACGACCCTCGCCGAGTGGCGCGGAAAAATCGTGATTCCCGGTGGGGAACAACGCCCCGGGGTGCGTTCCACGGCGGTGTGGGCGGCGGAGATCAAGTGACGGATGAAGGCGACGCTGACATCGCGTGCGCGCGTCCCCCGAAACGATCGCCCGGACGGGCGCGACGGAGAGGGTCGCATGGCCCGAGATTTTCCGTCAGTGAACAGGCGAGCCTCCCGCCCGCCCGAATTTTCAACCCCGAATTGATCCTGCCATGAAACCCTCGTCGTTTCCTCCGCCCCTCGCGGGACTTTGCAGCCACGCCGACGGCGCGCGCGCCGGCCGGTCGGTCGACGCCACCGTCGATCGCCTGCGGCGCTATGTTTACCTGCAGAGCCAGTCGCTCTTTCTGTTCGCCGCGCACTTCAATCGGCTGCCCGAGTGGGAAACCAAGGGCGCCATCTCGCTCCACCTCTGGCAGGAGGCCGAGCACAGCACGTGGTTTCGCGCCCGCATCACCGAGATGCGGACGCCGCCGCATCACCTCGACCACGTGCCCGACCCGGCGCTCGCCGCGTTTTTCGAAGAGCTCAAACGTGCGGAGAACTCGCGCGAATTTCTCGTCGGCGTGTATGGCGTGTTGAAACCGGCGCTCGCGGCCGCGTTTCGCGAGCACCTCGCGCAGGCCCACCCGATCGCCGATCAGCCGACGCGCCGCCTGCTGCAGTTCGCCCTCGCGGAAGAAGAAGCGCAGCTCGCCTGGGGAGAGGCGGCGCTGGCCGCGGTCGCGTCCGATGCGGCGAGCGCGCCCGAGCTCGTGGCGTGGAAAAAACATCTCACCGACTATCTCGCCGCCGCCGGGGGGATTCATGGCGAGTCCGCGCGTTTGCCCGCCGTGCCACTGCCGCTCCCGCGCGCGGCCCGACCGGCGCCGACGTCGATCGTGCCGCAGCGCGACGCGCGCTTTCCGCACGTGTGGCGCTCGCGGGGCGTGGTGCCCGCGCCCACGCGGCCGGTGCACGAACGCCTCTGGTGGATGATGAACGTGCGCCTGAACGAAATGCACGTGGCCGAACTCATCGCCACGGTCATCGCCGACTGGAAAGGCCAGCCGTGGGAATTCTACCGCGATCTCGCGCGGCATCTGTGGGACGAGACGCGCCACTGCCTGTTGGGCGAAGTCGCGTTCGTCTCCCAAGGAATCGATCACACGAAAATTCCCACGCACATCGGCTTCGCCGAATATCCGAATCGCGAGCTGCCGCCGCCCGAGCGTTATGCGTTTCTCTGGGGCATCGAGCAGGGGCTCATGACGAAAACGGGCAAGCAGGCCGAGGTCGCACTCGCGCGGGCGGGCGGCGACGAACGCGCCACGGTGTTTCAGGATTTCGACTGGGCCGACGAAGTGCTGCACGCGGCGATCGGCCGGCGCTGGCTCGAGCCGCATTTTAAAACGCGAGCGGAGATGCTCGGCGTTTACGAGCGCATCCGTCCCGCCTACGACCAGATGAAGGACGACGATCTCAAGCTGCCGGGGCGCGACTGGTGGCCGGCGTTTTACGCGAAACATCTTCAGCACCTCGACCCGCAACTGGGCCAGCCGACGCCGTCCGATGCCCCGATGACGGCCGGCGGTTACTAGAACGACGCCGGTCATGAACCTGATTGTCGTGGGGGGCACGGTGGTGGATGTGATTTTTCGTGGACTGAAACGTTTGCCGACGTGGCCCGAGCACACGGAATTTACGGCGACGAATCTCGTGCGGCCCACACACGCGCCGCTCGTGACGCTCGGCGGCAATGGCGCCAACGCCGCGTATGTCGCCGCCAAGTGCGGCGCTAATGTGACGCTGCACACGGCACTGGGCGCGGACGCGCTGGGCGGTCTCGCGCGCGGCTGGCTGGAATCGGCGGGCTGCCGACTGCGAGTCGCGAGTCGCCTCGCGACAAAGGCGACGGCGATCAACGTGACGGCGGCGGACGCACGGCATCGGCGGGCCACGCTGTTTTTTCCGGGAGCGCCGGTCGCGCTGCCCCGGCTCGCCGCCGCGCGCGGGGTGCGGGCCGTGCTGGTGTGCGGCTGGCCGCATCCGCCGTTGCGCGCGATGGCACGGGAATTTGAGGCGCTGCGGGCGCGAGGCGTGCGCACGGCTTTTGATCCCGGCCCGCTGCTGGACGCCCCGCCGGCACTCGCCGCCTATCGGCTATTGCTCAAGCAACTCGATCTGCTGGTGCTCAACGCGCACGAACTATCGGTGCTGACTCGCGCGCCGGATCTGGCGACGGGGCTGCGGCGGCTCCGCGAGTTTCATGCGGGCGATGTGGTGGTAAAGCGTGGGGGTGACGGCGCGCTGTGGCTGCCGGCGGGGGCGCGCGATCCGAAACAGGCGCGCGAGTTTCGGAGTCGCGCGGTGCGCGTCGTCAACACCGTGGGGGCCGGCGATACGTTTAATGGCGCCCTGCTCGCAGCGTTGGTGCGCGGCGCATCTTTTCCGAACGCAATGCGCGCGGGCAATCGCATCGCGGCCCAAGTCGTGGCGTCGGGGCGCGGAGTCCTCGGTGTCCGGCGCTGAGCGCATGAGACCCCGAATCGTTTTCGTCGCCAATTTGTGGACCCTCGCAGGGCATCCGCCGGCCCGCCGGGAGTGGTCGCTCGCGCGAAAAGTGCGCACGGTTGCGGAAGCCGGCTTCGATGCGGTCACCGCACCGCCGAGTGCGGAACTCACCGCGCTGCTCCGCGCGCACGGATTACGCTACATGGGATTTTTCTCGTCGAACGATGCACGGGAAATTCGTCCGCAACTGGCCGCCCAACGCGCCGCGGGCGCGGAACTCGTCAACGCCCAGCTCGGCGACGACTTTACGGCGATCGCGGAGGGCACGCGGCTGGTTCGCACCCTCCAACGCGAAGCCCGCCGGCAAAAACTCTACGCGGCGATCGAGGTGCATCGTGATACCGCGACCGAGACGCCGGAGAAAACCTACGCGATCGCCGATGCGTATCGCCGCGCGACGGGCGAGATCCTGCCGCTCACGTGGGACCATTCGCATTTGGCGGTCGTGAAGCATTTGAAGCCGGCGCTGTTCAATCCGGTGCTGCTGCAGCGTCGCGATCTGATTCAAGCCGCCCGGATTTTTCATCTGCGACCGTTCAACGGCCAGCATGCTCAGGTGCCGGTGATCGATGCGCGGGGGCGGCTGACGCCGGAATTTCGCACGTGGCTAAGTTTCGCCGAAGCGCTGATCAAACTGTGGCTCGCCGGGCCGCAGCCGGGCGGCGAACTCTGGGTGTGTCCGGAAATCGGGCCGGTCGGAGTCCACGGTTACAACCTGAGTGTGATGGAGCCGAGCTGGACGCAGGCGATCGTTTGCCGGCGAGAGCTGCGCAAACTTTGGCGCCGGCTGACGAAACGCCGCTAAACCTGTTTGTCATTCTAACGCAGAGGAGAATCCGCGGCCGCAAAGCCGGACGGGTAGAGGGATTCTGCGCGGCGCCCAGAATGACCAGCCGCGGGCGCGAGCTTAGTTTTTCTCCGGGCCAACGGCGAAGCGCGCGAACGTGATTTTTTCGTAGGGCTTCTTGTCGCCGCGTTCGTAGAGGCAGGCGGCTTCGGTCGCCGTCAGCGCGACGAGACTCGAGTAAGCGGCGGGTCCGGCGTGGAGCACGGCGACTTCGCGCCAGGTCTTCGCGTTGTCGGCGCTGGCGCGGACGGTAAGATTCTCGCGGGCTTTGGGATTCGCGGGATTTGAAAAGAGGAGGAGTTTCGCCGCATCGTCGCGCAGCAGGCTGGCCTGGCACACCGGCTCAACGAGCGCGGTCGCATCGGCGGCCGGCGTCCACGTCTGGCCGCCATCCGTGCTGGTGGATTGGGCACGCACGGAACGCCCGAGATACGAACGCATGTCCATCAGGAGCGTGCCGCGATCGTCGAAGAGTTCGGCGACCTGGCATTCGTTCATCGCGGGTTTGATGGTGCCGCCGAGTTGCCAGGTTTTTCCGTGATCGTCGGAAAAGATCGCGTGCGATCCCTGGAGGGCTTTTTTCGTGGGGTCGGGATTGGCGTAATTGTAATCGCACGGGATCACCAGGCGGCCGGCGTGCACGCCGTGCTTGATCTGGATGCCGATGCCGGGGCCGGTCGCATACCACGTCCACAACGGGTCCTTGGTCGTCGAGGTCACTTCGCGCGGTTTCGCCCACGTGGCGCCGTGATCGGTGGAGGTGATAACCCAGACGGTGCGCGAGCCACGCACGGTGCCGGCGGCGATATCCTTTTCGCGATCCTGGCCGAGGTTGTGGGTGGAGAAGAGAAACAGCGTGCCGGTGGATTCGTCGAGAACGGGGCAGGGGTTGCCGCAGGTGTTGTCGACGTCGTCCCAGATCAATTGTTGCGGGCCCCACGTGCGCCCGCCGTCGGTGGAGCGTTTCACGAGCAGATCGATGTCGCCGGCGTCGCCGCCGCCGTTCTTGCGGCCCTCGGCGAACGCGAGCAAATCGCCGTTCTGGGCGTGGATAACGGCGGGGATGCGATAGGTGTGGTAGCCGTCCTGACCGGAAACGTAGACGTCGGTCTGCTCGACCGCGGCCGTGGCGCGGACGACGAACGAAGCGAGGCAAACGGCGGCGACGAAAGCGAGGCGACGAAGAATCATGGGGTGGTGGGGGTGCATCGGATTAAGAGGATCACCGGGAGAAGGGAAAACTTCAATTGAGTGGTATTGGCATGTCACCACTGGACAACGGCCACATGGGATAGGAGCGAAGTGGTTCGTCGGTAATGCCAGTGGATTTGAGTCCTTCCCCCGCGGCCGCCGTTCCATTATTAAAAGATTGGTGCGGCACATGAAATTCGCGCGATTCGTTTTGGGTGTCACGGCGGTGGCTTTTAGGGCCGCGACGCTGGCGGCTCAGCCGCTCAGTGCGCCCGCAAAGCCAGCGGAACCGGGCTACGCGATCACCCTCGCGGCCGCGCTGCAGCCGACGCGCACGCTGATCTACAAGCGCGTCGGAACGCAGGAGCTGCGGCTCGATATTTTTCTACCGCCGGATTTCAAGGCCGACGATCACCGCCAGAGTGTGATCGCGTTTCACGGCGGAGGTTGGTCAGGCGGCGAACCGCGCTCGATGTATCCCTTCGTCGCGTGGGCGGCGGAACGAGGCTTCGTCGCCATCAGTGCGCAATATCGCCGCTACAAACCGAAAACCGAAAACACCGTCTTCGAGAGCGTGAAAGACGCGCGCTCCGCCGTGCGCTACCTGCGCGCGCACGCGGCTCAGCTCGGGCTCGATCCGCACCGCGTGGTGGTGATGGGATCGTCGGCCGGCGGACATCTGGCGGCTGGGACGGCGTTGTTCGATGACGTCAACGATGAGGCCGACGACCGCGCGATCTCCTGCCGACCGGACGCGATGATTTTGCTCTGGCCGGTGATTGATACGTCCGCGGAAGGTTACGGGAACGCGAAGATCGGCGAGCGGTGGCGCGAGCTTTCGCCGCGGCATCAGGTGCGGGCGGGTTTGCCGCCGACGCTGCTGTTTCACGGGACGGCGGATACCACGGTGCCGTTTGCCGGGGCGCGCGCGTTTCACACAGCGATGCTGGCGGCGAAGAACGAATGTGAATTCGTGATCGGTCCGAATGGCGGACACGGTTTCGCGATGAACGAAGCCGTGGCCTACGCCGATGCGCTTCGCCGGATCGAAGCGTTCCTGACCCCGCTGGGGTATCAGTTCATGCCGGTTAAATAAAAGCCCCTCGCGCGCTTGATCGAAACGTCGCCGCCGGGCCGGAAAATCCGGCCGGCGGTGGCGGAAACCGCATCAGGGCCCGGGATGTTCGGAGGTGTCGGTCGCACTCCAGATCCACTCGAGGTTGAACTTGTGAAAGTCGAGCGAGCGGTGGCTGGTCGAGCTGTTCGCGGTATCTTCATTGAATTCCACCAGGGCGCCGATGCAGAAGTCGCTGGTCTTGGTCAGGGAGCTGTAACCGCCGAAGCCGCCGGTGTGGTCGAGCGTCAGGTAGCGCGAATATTTCCACGAGATGCCCTGGTTGTAGGAAATGCGCGCCATCATGTATTGACGCGAGGTGCCGGAGGCGGAGTTCAGGAAAATGATGCGATCGGGCGAGGTTATGTTGTAGCGGAGGAGCGAGCCCTCGGATTGTGGGTCGGGCAGGTTGGGCTGGGAGGCGTAATTCTGGAAAGTGCTCACGCCGTTCGGATCGAGCACGCCATAGGTCGCGACGCGTGACTTCGAGGCAGCGAACGGCGCATTCGCGGCGCGATCGTTGCGGTAGAGTCCCCCGTCGAGACACTCCACGATCGCGGTCTCGGTGCCCCAACCATAGGTGCTGTTCGTCGAAGGTAAAACCCACGCGGTGTGCCACGAGCCGCCCTGATCGTCGCTGTAGAAATTTCTGAGGTAGGCCGGGATGATCAGGCGACCGCTGTTAGACTGCGTGGTCTGAAGGCCCACGCCCGGCCCGATGTAATCCTGCGTAATCGAGGCGGGACTGAGCGTGGCGTTCAGACTCTCGTCGGGGGCGGTCCAGGTCGCGCCGTCGGTGTCGCTGTAACACACGTTCACGAGCTTGTCCCCGTGCTGCCAGGTGTAGGGCGGATTGGTCACCCACGAGACGACGTGGAGAAAGAAAAGCCAGATGCGCCCGGTCGAGGGATCGAACACGGCGGTGGGATTGGCGTAGCTGCCGAGATTGCGCACAGCGATGGTTTGCTCGGCCTGCCAGGTCGCGCCGTTGTCGAACGAACGGCGGCAAACGATCTTGCCGTGCGTCTCGTAGTCTTCGTTGCCCGTCTGGCGGCACTCGGCGAACGCGACGAGCGTGCCAATATTGGTGGTCGGGTTGATCTTCGCGCGGATCAGAGACGGGATGCGGTAGGAATGCGCGTTCACGGGCCCGCCGTCGAAGAGCCGGTTGTAAGTCGTATGAATCGGAGTGGCGCGGAGCGCGGGAGTGGCGAGCGTGGCGAGGGCCAGGGTCACCGCACCGGCCGTGCCGAGGCAGGCGCGGGCGACATGGGATACGCTGAGCAGACGGAGCAGGGGTCTTGGGTTCATTTTCTCTGGGGGGTGGAGACCGGTTGGTCCCGGAAATCGACGCAGGGAGATCCAAACCGTCCGGGCGTCGATCGCCGGGCGGGTGGGGAGGTGGGGTGGCGGCGAAGGCCGCGGCGGCGAATTAAAGTTCGCCCTTGATGCCGATCGTGATGATCGAGCCGAGTTCCTGGCGGCGGCGTTTATGCAGGTAATCCGCCATGCCCGGGCCGTATTGGGTGTTCACGATGTTGAAGCCGGGGCCATTGATGTCGGTCATCGAGCCGAAGAGCGCGAGGCGCTTGGTCAGACTGTATTGCGCGTTGAGGCCGACGCGCAGACGCTTGCCCTGATAGTTGAACACGCCCGCGGGAATGCCGTTCGCGGCATTCGGGGCGAGGGCGGTCTGGCGGGTCTCGCCCTGGAACGTGGCGCTCAGTTTCAGGTAGAAGCGCGCGCGAACGAAATTGATGCCGCCGGCGTAATTGCTCGGCGCGAAGGCCGAGAAGTCGGCTTGGTTGCCACCGGCGAGGTGGAGCTGCGTCGCGTTGACAAACACCTGGAAGCCGCGCGCCCAGTGCGGAAGGAAGAGGAGCGACTGGTTGTAGGAGAATTCGAAGCCGGTGATCTTCGCGCTCGTGCCGTTGGTCAGCGTGGTGATGTCGTAATTGAGATAAAGCGAGTCGTCGGGGAGGCCATAGCGATCGAGGAGCTCGGGCGTGGCGTGCGTCGTGGTGGCGCTGAAGAAATCCTTGATGTTGCGCTGGAATACGCCGATCGAGCCATAGCCGCCCTTGAGCTGGTAGGACTCGAGCGAGAGATCGTAGCCGCGGGCGAGCCACGGCTTGAGTCCGGTGTTGTTGACGGTGATGGCGAGATTGGCTGCCGTGGGATCGGCGATGGCGCTGCCGGGGATGATGTTGTTGAGATTGGGCCGCGCGATCGTCTGCGAATAGGCGGCACGCAACAGGAGATTCTCGGCGAGGGTGTAGGTGAGGTTGAGGCTGGGGTAGAAATCGCTGTAGATGCGAATCGCCCGCGAGCCCCGTTCCTTGTAGCGCAACTGGGCGCGCGCGAGTGCATCGGTGGTGATGAGGACGGGCTGAACTCCCGCCGTGGTCGCATTGCCATCGATGAGATTTCCGCGGGCATCCTTTTGATATTGCGCCGTCGGATCGTCGAGCTGGCCCGAACCGTCATCCTTGGTCTGTTCGAAGCGCACGCCGCCCACGACGAGCAGGCGGTTGTTGAGGAGGCGGACGTCGCCGCGCAGATAGGCAGCGGAAACCGTTTCGGCGAGTTTGCGCGAACCGGCGGTGTAGGTCTGGACGTAGCCGGCGTCGTTGCGCACAAACCAAGCCGGATGCGCTTTGTAGAGGTCGTAGTATTTCGCGAGGCTGATCCAGTTCACCTTGTTGCCGAAAACCGTCGGCGCCGTCGCGTTGAACTCCGTGTCGAAGACGTCGAAATTCGACGCGAGCTTCGCCGCGGTGGTGGTCAGGCCGTTCGGAGTAAACGTCCACGTCTGTGCGAAGCTCTTCTGATCGCGCACCTGCTGGTCGACGTAAAGGCCGGTCTTCAGGGTGAACGGAATCGGGGCGGTGAAGGTGCGCGTAAGGTCAAGTTTCCCGGTGCGTTTCTGGGTGATGACCTTGTTCTGGGCGGAGGTGGGATTGCCGAGGACGTAGTTGCCGCCGTTGTAAATATCCACCGGCGCCTTGGCCGCCGTCGTCGCGGAGTAGCGGACCGGAATGTGAGCATCGTCCTCCCCGGTGCCTTCGCCACGGATGATCAGGCCGGTGAGCGTCGAGGTGCCGGCGTTGAAGTGACCGTTGTCGAGGTCGTCGAGAAACGACTGCGAGCGCGACAAGGCGCCCAAGCCTTCCAGCTTCCAGCCATCGCCGCGGTGCGAATATTTGATCGTGAGGTGACTGGTGTCCGCGCCGGTTTCCTGGTTGGCCCCGGCGGCTTGGGCGATGGAGCCGACGGCGGTCGCCGCCCCCTGCGTGAAGGTCGCGTCGCCGGTCGCCCCCGCGCCATACGTCGGGGCGAAGGTCAGGCGCATGATGTTATTCGAAACGTAGCGGTGTTGAAAACTCGCGCTCAGGATGTCGCGGTCGGAGAGTTTCCAATCGGCGCCGACTTGCGCGGACCACGACTGAACGATGTTCGCGAGACTGAGCCAGGTGCTGACCCGCTGAAAACCACCGAGGAAGTTCCAGTCCGCCTGGGTGTCGAGGGCGTTGTCGCGCTCCATCGGCTTCAGCCGCCACGAGCGCGAGCCGCCGAAGCTGAGCGCAAATTTTTTGTTCACCGGGAAAAGATAGGTGAAGTCGAACGACGGTTGCTGGTATTTCGGGCTCAGCTCCTTCGTCGGTCCGCGCGGTCCGCCGTCGAAGGTGAGCCCCGAGTAGCCATCCGTAATCAGGTAGACCTTGTAATTGAACACCGGCTTCTTCGCCTCGAAGCCGCTTTTGCTGATGATGTTGATCGAGCCGCCGATGCCGCTCGCGGGCTGATCGGGCACGGGGACTTTGTTGACCTCGATGCGGGAGATGTTGGCCATCGGCACGTCGAGCAGCGACTGCGTGCGGCTGTTGCCGCGGGCGCTCGCCATCTCGGCGCCGTCGAGCTGCAGGGCGGTGTTGTTATCCGGAAATCCGCGCAACGCGATCGAGCTGGCGGTCTGGCCACCGTCGACCACGCCGACGCCGGGGAGGAAGCGCATCAATTCGCCGATGTCCTCGGCGTTGCGATCGCCGAACTCGTCGAACGCGACGACCTGGCGGATGTTGGCGGCGTTCTTGCGCTCATTCTGTGCCAGCGCCTGCGCGCTGATCTCGCTGTCGGCGATGACCGTAAAGGCACTGAGTTTCACGACCTCATCGGTGGCGGGTTTGCGGCCCGGGCCCGCGAGTGCGAGATCGAAGTCACGCGTGCTCGCGGCGCCGGACGTCACGGCGACCGTGGCGTGCTGCGTTTCCAAGCCGACGTAGCTTACGCTGATGCTGGTCTCGCCCGCCGGCACGCCGGCGAGATGGTAGGCGCCGAACCGATCGGTCACGGCTTCGAGTTTGCCGCCGGCGATCGTCACGTGCGCATCCACGAGGGCGCGGTTGGTCGCGGCGTTGAAGACGCGGCCCTCGATGGCGCCGGTCGCCCGTTCGCCAGAGTCCGGGCGGGCGGATTGCGCGGACAAGGTCGCGGGAAAAAGCTGTGCGGTGAAAACAGCCAGAGCCGCGGAGACGCGGCGCAGAAACAGGGTGGTCATGATGAGACGGGGTTGGGGCGACGACGCGGTCCGAGCTTGGTCCCGTATTGCGCGCTCCGCGCCGCCGACAAACAACCGCAATGGGGTGGTATTATTTTGCGACCTCAGGCCGCGGCCTCCGGGAGCGACGCGGCCAGGGGCAGCGCAAAGCCGCTGCGGGAGCGGCGTTGTTTCGTCAGGCCGGTGCCCGCCCGATCGATTCGCCGCGCACGAACTCCGGCATCAGGCGCAGCGCGCGTTGCGTGACCACCCCGCCCTCGAGGAGCTCGAGCACGGGTTGTTGCAGGCTGCGGGCAAAGGCCCGCGGGTCGGCGACGTAGCGCGCGAGCGTGGGCAGCAAAAACGTGAGAAACGATCCCTCGTCACGCGAAATCACCGAGATGTCGGCTGGCACGCGGACGCCCATCGCCGCCAGGCCGCTCACGACCGCGAGGCAGTGGTAGGCGTTGGCCACAAGCAGGGCGGTGGGTTTCGGTTTCTGGGCGACGAGCCGCCGCAACGACTGCACGATGCCGGTGACGGTGGCATCATGATGGCAGATGATCGCGGTGGCATCCGGGTGCCGCGAACTCCGCACGCCTTCCAGAAAGCCCGCCTCGCTTTCGATATCGCCGGCCAGCCGGGTTTTTTGGGTGACGAAGGCAAGTCGACGGTGGCCGAGAGCCAGCAGGGTGCCGGCCGCATGCCGACAGGCCGCGCGGTGATCGAGATCGCGGAAGGGCAGATCGATGCCGGCGTGACACGAGCCGGCGATCACGCAGGGGAGGCCGCGCTTGGCGAACCACTGCTGGGCCTCCGGGCTTGCGAGCGCGAGAATCCAGCAGCCGTGCGGATGCTGCCGCACCAGTTTCTCGAGCGCCGGCCCGGGGTTGGCGCGGAAATATTGCAGGCCATGCCGCATGTGCAGGCGGCAGTCGCGCTCGCTCAACATCGCCCGCAGCTCGTCGATCCACAAAATCTGCGTGGGGCGCAGCAGCTCGAGCGGCTCGGGCACGAGCAGCGCGACGTCGTGCGAACGGAGCCGGCCGCGCCGCGTTCTGGCGCCGCGGAGGATGCGGTTGCCGGCACCGTGCTCGGAGCGCACGCGGCCATCGCGACGCATCTGCTCGAGGGCGCGGCGGAGCGTGCTCCGGCTCACCTGCAACGTGTCGCACAAGGTGCGCTCCGGCGGCAGCCACTCGCGCCACTGGCCCGCGGCGATCTGCGCATCCAGAAACGCGACGGTCTGGCCGACAAGCGAGTGGCGTTGGGGAAGGCCGGGCATGGAGCTGAGGCAATGGTTTCTTTCCGGCCGGGCAATCACAACAGCGACCGCTGCCCGTGCACTTGAATCTTGAAACCGCACCCGGCCCGGCCCCGTCTGTCCAGGTGCGCATGAATGCCCCTCTCTCGCGTTGTTTCGTTTTTATCCTGCTCAGCCCGCTCGCCGCCCTGGCGCAGGATGTGGCCAAGCAGCCGGCCATCGAGCTGCCAACCTACACGGTCACCGACACCCGCGAATTGCCGCCCCCGGAGAAGTGGAGTTACGGCCGCATCGTCGGTTTTGAAGTGCTCGCCAACGCCTCCCCCAAAGCGACGAAGCGGCTTGTCGACGATTTTCAGCGCTATTCGCTCGCGCTCAGCTTGGTCTGGCCGGGCGTGCAGCGGCCGACGGCCGTGCCGGCGGCGCTCATCATCTGCGGGCGCGGCGGAAAGTTCGATGCGTTCCGGCCGAAAGAGGACGCGCGCGCCGATCGCGCGATGGCGAGCCTCACGCTGCGCGGGCCGGAGATTTCCGCCATCGTGATCGATTACGAGGCCAAGGTGATCAATCTCGTCACGCCGGAGGGCACGGCCGCGCTCGCGGCGGCGCCGACCGCGGACGCCGATGGCAACAGCGTCGGGGGTGGCGGCGATCCGGGTTTCGCGGTCGACGCTTACCGGCAGCTCTATCGCGAATACATCCGTTTCCTCATGGAGGGCATGTCACCGCGGCCCGCGGCCTGGTTCCAGGAGGGCCTCGCCCAGATTTTCATGGCGATGGAAGTCACGACCACCTCCGTCACGGTCGGCCTGGTCGAGGATCCCAACACCATCTCGGCGGCGCAAGGGGCGCTGAATGATTCCGGAGTTGGCGGCACCGCGCCGCAGGAGGATCGCGACTTCAACGCCGCGCTCGCGCACCGCGGCCTCCTGTCGATGAAGGAATTGTTCGCGGTCGCGAACGACTCCGAAACCGCCCGCAACACGCTCGGCAGCACGTGGGCGAAGCAGTGCTATGCGTTCGTCCACTGGGGACTCTACGGCGATAACGGCAAGCACCAGCAGGCGTTCATCACGTTCATCCAACGGATCGAAAAGGAGCCGGTCTCCGAGGTGCTCTTCAAGGAGTGTTTCAAGAAAAGCTACAAAGACATGGAGCTCACGATCCGCGGCTACGTGGAGTTCACGTCGCACAAGATCGCGGGCATCCAGGCGGTGAAGGGCCAGAAACTCCCGCAGCCGCCGCCGTTCGAATTGCGCGACGCGACCGAAGCGGAGGTCGGCCGGATTAAAGGCGATGTGTTCCGCCTCGCCGGTCACGACGCGGCCGCGCATGCCGCGATGATCGCGCCCTACATCCGCGGCGAGCGCGATCCGCAGTTGCTCGCGGCGCTCGGTCTCCAGGAAAAGGCGGCCGGCGACAACGCGCGGGCGCGCAAATTTCTGGAAGCGGCCGCCCAAGCCAAGGCCGTCCGGCCGCGGGCTTATCTCGAGCTCGCCCGGATGCGGTTTGCCGATGCGGTGGACCATCCCGCGGCCGGCGAAATGTTCAGCGGCAACCAGGTCGCGAATGTCCTCACACCGCTGTTCACTGCCCGCAGCCAGCCGCCACCGCTGGCGGAAGTTTACGAAGTGATCGGCGAGACGTGGGCGCACTCGGCCGTGACGCCGGCGGCGGCGCATCTCGCAGTGCTGGACGAAGGCGTGCGCTTGTTTCCGCGCAACGCCGCGCTCGTTTACCAGGATGCCGCGTTGAAATTGAAGGCGGGACTCGTGACCGAGGCGGGCAGTCTCGCCGATCTCGGTTTGCGCATCGCGCCGGATGCCGCCACGCGCGAGAGGTTCCAGACGCTCAAGGCGGCCGTGCCGAAACCGAGCGTGCCCGCGCCCGCGCCCGCGAAGTAACGCCGCGCGCGAACGCTCACCGGGCCACGGTCACGAGGATTTCGTAGGCGTCGACCAACTCGGTTTCCTTTTCGCCGGTCGCGGGCACGTAGGCGAAGCGAACGATACTGCGGCCCGGCCGCTGCGCGATGAAGGCCGCGCTCGACGTGCCCGCGGCCGGGGTCGCGCCGGACGTAAAGACCAGGCGGCTCGACTGGCGCAGGCTGCGCGGATCGTTGGACACAATTTGCCAGACAAAGCCCGGACCACGGCCGGAGGGCAGCACAAACTTCAGCTCGTCGCCGAGGTGCACCGTCGCGACGGCCCGCGTGACGTTGGGATCGAGTTCCAGGACGATGGTCGGCGACTTGTTCCGGCCGGTCTCGGCCGACGGCGAACCGCACCCGTTCCACGCACCGGTCAGCGCGCACGCGGTGAGGATTAGGAGGGAAATCCGGGCATTCATGAAACGCACGTTAGACAAGCCTCGGGGAAAACGAAACGAGAAATCGCGGGGTCACTGCCGCCGCGAACTTCGTCCCGTCGCACCGAAATCTTTTCCGCCGTCGGGAAATCAGCCGGCATCGGCACTGTGACCTTCCCCGTCGCCGCCCATTCGAGCCCCCGGAGGAAGAGCGTCTGAAAACCGGTGCAGTGCAGGTTCGGATTGTCGGGCTCTTCGTTTTTCCACGTATGGCCGAGCATCGTCACGTAAACGCGGCCCTTTCCGTAAGCTTGCACCCAGTCCATCGGGCTCGCGCTCCTTGACGCTCTCCGACCACGCGTAGGTCAAGACCTCGACGGTGCAACGGCCACTGGCGGTGAGAAAAGTTTTCAGCCACGCCGTCGCCGGCGGCCAGTCGTGGTTGTTCTGGCCATCAAGGATCAGCACGCGGATCTTCACCGGCGCGGCGGCGGCGAGCGCGCCGGTCGCGAGCAGGACGGCAAGAACGCGCCACACGCCGCTCAGGATTTTCATCCGCGGTGAACCGGCGGATTAAGGATCATCCACCCGACCACGTTGCGGGTTACTTCGTGTCGAAGAAAAACCCGCGCATCCCGTCCTTCGGGTGCTCGGCGGCCCACTTGAAATGCGTGTCATTCAGGTCGGCCACGGCAAACGGCGCGCCTTCGGTGTGGCCGTCGCCGATGCGATCGCGCCAGTAGAGCACGGCCTGCTTGGCGCCGGCGGAGGTGAGTTCGGCGGCGAGTTCCTTGGTGTCGGCGACTTCGACAAACTTGGTGGCGCTGCGGCCGAGGCGGCCTTGGTTGGAGACGAGTCCGATGCGAGTTTTCATGAGGGAAGTGGAAGGAAGCAAATGCCGCGCCGGAAGCGGGGCGGGACCAGTCAATTAGAGGTTACCACTGAAAGACAAGCAGCGACACGGCCTGACGCGGCAACGCAAAACTGAGCGTCGCCGCTCCCTGCGAAACCCGGGCGGTCGGGGGCGCGTTTTCGAGCACGCCGAGTTGGGCGGCGGCGGCGAGCTGGGAGTATTGCGCGCGCGACGGCGCGGTCGGCGAACCGAGCGACTGCCAGAGCGTGTAGGCGTTGCTGTGCGTGGCATCGACGCGGTAGTGCGCGAGGCGCGGTTGCGCGGCATCGACGGGCAGCCCCGCGATCGTCAACGCGACCTCCGCGGTCGGACCGGGCACGTCGTCGTCATGATAGTGCCACACGAGGACCGCGACTTGGCGCTTCGCCGCATCGAAACTCGCGAGCGCCCCGACGTCGGGCGCGCCGCGCACTCCCGATTTGATGATCGTTTCTACTCCGAGGTCGGCGGAGCTCGTCGCGTCGATGCGCGTGCCGGACATTTTCGCCATCATGCGATGGACGTTGAACACCGGCAGCGTGAGGCCGTTGCTCGCCATCACGCGGAAACCCGCGAAATACGGCTGATCCTCGAACTCGAAGGCCCACGTGACCGCGCCCTCGAGATTCACGCCGTGCTTTTCTGCGAGCAGATGCTTCCGCGCAAACGCCGCCGCGGTGTAGCTCGAGTAGACGGTGGTGTTGCGGTAGCCGAGATTCGCGCCCTGGCATGCCGCGCAGCCATCCGGATCGGATTCGCCGATGACGATCGGTTTGCCTTTCAGCTCAGGAAACGACGCGAACCGCGCGAACGCCGTATCGATCGTTTTGAGCGCGCCGCCGACACCCATCCGCACGTGACCGTCGATAAAGACCGGCGTCGTGCCTTTGGCGTGAAACGACAGGAAGTCCGTCGGCGTGCCGGTGGCGCCGGTCGCGAGATTTTTCCCCCGCACGACGTGCTCCAGAAAATCCTGCATGAATTTTCCGCCGTCGCCCGCGGTGTCGGGGCCGCCCACCCGCGCGCTGGGCAGCGCACGCCGCACGGCGTCGATCGCGTAGTCGTGAAGTTTGTAGAATTCCTCGGGGGTGCCTTTCCAGTAGGCGATGTTGGCCTCGTTCCAGACCTCCCAATACCATTGCTCGACCTCGGCGGCGCCGTAGCGGGCGACGCAGTGCTTGGCCCACTGGTAAACGAGCTCGCCCCATTTCGCATAATCCTTCGGTGGGTAGGCCCAGCCGGTGTAGATTTCGTTGTAAGGAAACCCCGGCCGCCACTCGTGCTGATAGGGCTGTGGTTTCCTCGACATCGCCTCCGGCATGAACCCGATCTGCGCGTAGGGCTTCACGCCGTTGGCGAGATACGCGTCAAAAATCCGATCGACGATCGTCCAGTCGTAGATCGGGTTGCCCTGCGCGTCTTCCGTGTAGGCATTGGTGCTGCCCCATTTGAGCGCGGGCGTGCCATCGCCGGTCACCAGCAGGCTGTGCGCGCGAAAATATTCCTGGGGTTCGCCGAGCTGCCCGATGTCGTGGAGCAGTTTTTTGCCGTCCTTCATGTAAGCGTAGTTCGGCTCGTCCGCGCCGAAGAAGCGATAAATGGGCTTCAGTTGACCGTGAGACTTCGCCGCATCCACGCGGATGGTGACGGGGAAATTCTCGTCCGCGGCCCAGGCGGACACGGCGAAAATCAAAACCAAGGGAACATAGCGGAGGGGTGCGCGCATGGAGGCGACGCTGTGGGAGCGGGTGCCGCCCGGCAAACTGCATTTCGCGTGGACCGTCGGGGTGGCCCGCGCAGGGGCGGTCGCGCAAGCTCGCCTCGCACGGCGATTCTTTCCCATGCTTGCGCCCCGTGAAAACCGTTCGACGAATTTTGTTTTTAGCACTCTGGGGCGCCAGCGCGGTGGCGCGCGCCGCCGATCTCGCCGACAAGGAACTTGACGCCATGCGCCGGCAGGTGGCTGCCGCCCGGGAGAAGCTGGGTGACAAGGCGGGTGTTCCCGAAGTCGCTGATCGTTTCGTTCCGATTCCGAAGGAGGCGCGCTGGCTTACGTGGGAGGAAGTTCGTCCGGCCTTCGTGCGCGCGCACGCCAAGCTCGAACAACTTCGCTGGTGGAAAATTGGTCTGGATCCGACGAGGACCGAGCATGCGCTGCGCGAACCCGCCGCCGTCGTCGCGGGTGGCGTGGAAGCCTTTCGCGCCAAACTCGAGGGCGCCGAGCGCAGCCTCATGCTCGCACGCGAAGCCGGTGACTTTCTCCTGTGGGCGCAGGCGCAGGCGGGCACCGGCGTGTTTCCGTTTCCCGCGGTGCGCGGCGGCAAGGGTGCGGCGTTTGTCGCGGCCGAACGTTTTCTGGCCCGCGCTGAGCGCGAAGGAAAAATCGCGGAGTTCGTGCGCCACGGCTGGGTCTTTGACGATGGTGCCGACGGCGGCCTGCAGTTCGACAACGGTGAGGCGGGCGTGGCGATGTTCGAACTCTATGAGGTCACCCACGACGAAAAATATCTGACCTCGGCCCGCCGTGCCGCCGACTGGGCGGAAAAACACGCGCTCGTTCGCAACTGGAACTACAACAGCTTCAGCGTGCACCTCCTCGCCAAAGCCTTTGCGGTGACCGGTGAGCGCCACTACCTCGAGGCCGCCACGCGCAAGGCCCTGGTCGGTGTCCTCCCCGGCCAGCTCACTGATGGTCCGCATGCCGGCCGTTGGCTCGACGCGCACAACGCGCGCCCCGCCTACCACTACATCATGATGACGGCGCTCGCCGAACTCGCGGGCGTGCTGCCGGAGGAGCATCCGGCTCGGCCGGAGATCGTCGCCGCACTCAGACTCGGGCTGCGCGCGCGCAATCAGGAAATTCTCGGACCCGGCGCATCCAACAAAGACAAGGCGGTCGAAGCGCTCATTGTCGTGAGCCGGGTGTTCGCCGCCGACGCCGCGTTTCTCGGTGATTCGCTCACCACCGGCGCGCTCGATGCGCTGGGCCGATTGGTCTCGGAGCAGTCCCGCCGCGGCACCGATCCGCTCGGTCCGCACGAATGGGGGATGTTTCTCGCCTTTGCGGCCGCTCGCTCCGCACCACCCACCCGCGTTCCCGCGACGTCATTGCTGTGGGGTGAGCACGGCGAAAAATGGGATGCCGCCGGCCGGCTCCCGGATTTCTCCTACGCCGGCTACCATCGTGGGGAAACGCCGATCCCGGACGTCCCGCAAGTGGCCGGTGTGAAGGATTTCGGCGCGATTGGCGATGGCGTGGCCGACGACACTAAAGCGATCCAAGCCGCGATCGATGCTACGAAGCGGGGCGCGGTGTTCGTCCCGCCCGGTCGCTACAAAATTTCCGACTACCTTCGCATTGAGAAGAGCGGCGTGGTGCTGCGCGGCGCGGGTCCGACGGAAAGCGTGCTGTGGTTTCCCCGCGGACTGGACGAGGTGCACCCGCGCGCGGGCCGCACCAGCACCGGTTCAGCGGCGAGCGGCTATTCGTTCGATGGGGCCTTTGTCACCGTGCAGGGAGACTATCAGGCCACGACCCTCGCGAAGATCGTCGCGACCGCACGCCGCGGGGAACGCGAAGTGCAGGTGGATCACGCGGCGGGTCTGGCGGTCGGCCAAGCGGTGCTGGTGGCGCTCCGTGAAACGCGCGAGCACAGCCTGAAAACGTTTCTCTACAGCGGCGATCCCGGCGACATCCGCCAGGGCAAGCAACTCGACACGAAAATGCTCCTGCGCATCACCGCCGTCAGCGGCGACCGCGTGCAATTCGACCGGGCGCTGCGTTTCGACACCCGGGCCGAGTGGCAGCCGGAAATCCGCCGCTTCGCCCCGACCGTGACCGAGTCTGGGATCGAGGAGCTGGGGTTTGAGTTTCCCGCGACCAAATACGGCGGCCACTTCAAGGAAAACGGCGCCAACGCGATCGAGCTCCGGCAGGTGCACGACTGCTGGGTGCGCCACGTCGCGATCCGCAACGGCGATATCAGCATCAACGTCGTGGCCTGCGGCAACACGATCGATGGCGTGACGATTACGGCCGAGGCCAGTCGGGGAACGCGGGAAGCTGGCATCGACTGCACGGGCCATCACGGCATCCAGTGCAAGAGCGCCGAGGATAATTTCGTGACGAACTTCGATTTTCGCACGAGCTACGTGCACGACCTGTCCGTCGAGCATGCGTCGGGCAATGTGTTCGCCCACGGCCGCGGCGACGACCTCTGCTTCGATCACCACAAGGATTCGCCCTACGAGAATCTCTACACCGACATCGACTGCGGCCGCGGCAACCGCGTCTGGCGTTGCGGTGGTGGCGCGAGTCTCGGCCGGCAGAGCGCAGGTTGGGAAACGTTTTGGAATATTACCGCCGCCCAACCCATCGCGCCACCGCCGAAAGGCTGGGGCCCGAGCACGATGAATTTCGTCGGGTTGAAGACCACCGCGCCCGCAACCGTCGAGGCCGCCGGCACGTGGTGGGAAACCGCGCCCGCCAGCGACCTTACGCCACGCGATCTTCACGCGGCCCAGTTGCAGCGCCGGCTCGCGCGGCCCCAGCCCTGAGCCCAATCACTCCGTGTCTTCCCAGCGCTTCGCGCGCGTGAGCGCTTTGTCCCAACCTGCGAGAAGTTTTTTGCGCGACGCCGATTTCATGGATGGCGTGAAGCGGCGATCGGCCTGCCATTGGGCGGCGATTTCCTTCGTGTCTTTCCAGTAGCCGACCGCGAGGCCCGCGAGATACGCGGCACCGAGTGCGGTCGTCTCGGTCACACGTGGTCGCACGACCGGCACGCCGAGGAGATCGGCTTGGAATTGCATGAGCAGATTGTTCGCGCACGCGCCGCCATCGACGCGCAGTTCCTTCAGTTTGATCTTCGAGTCGGACTGCATCGCGTGCAGCACATCGTGGACTTGATAAGCGATGCCCTCGAGCGCGGCGCGCGCGAGGTGCGCCGAGGTCGTGCCACGCGTGATGCCCGCCATCAGGCCGCGCGCATATTGATCCCAGTGCGGCGCACCGAGGCCGGCGAACGCGGGCACGAGATACACGCCCGCGGTGTCGGGGACTTGGGCGGCGAGCGATTCGATTTCACCGGCGGTTTTGATCAAGCCGAGTCCATCGCGCAGCCATTGCACGACGGCGCCGGCGATGAAGATGCTGCCCTCGAGCGCGTATTCCGTCCGGCCGCCGATCCGCCATGCGACCGTCATGAGAAGGTTGTTCTTCGACGCAACCGGCTTGGTGCCCGTGTTCATCAGCATGAAGCAGCCGGTGCCGTAGGTGTTCTTGACCATGCCGGGCTGTGTGCAGGCCTGGCCGAACAACGCGGCCTGCTGATCGCCCGCGATGCCGCCAATCGGAATCCCGCCGCCCCAGAGCGAGCACTCCCCATACACTTCGCTCGACGCGCGCACCTCGGGCAGGATCGCGCGCGGGATGCCGAAGAGCTTGAGCAACTCCTCGTCCCAGTCGCCGGTGTGAATGTTAAACAGCATCGTCCGCGAGGCATTGCTCGCGTCGGTCACGTGCACGCGGCCGCTGGTGAGATTCCACACCAGCCACGAATCGATCGTGCCGAAGGCAAGTTCGCCCGCGCGGGCCCGCGCCTTCGCACCGGGGACGTGGTTCAGAATCCACTGGAGTTTCGTGCCGGAAAAATACGCGTCGACCACGAGCCCCGTCTTGCGGCGGATCATCGCGGCCTGGCCGGCTTGCTTCAGCCGATCGCACGCGCCCGCGGTGCGGCGATCCTGCCAGACGATCGCGTGGCCGATCGGCTGGCCGGTCTGGCGGTCCCACACGACGGTGGTTTCGCGCTGGTTCGTGATCCCGATCGCGGCGATGTCGGTCGCGGTGAGATTCGCTTTCTGCAGCGCCTCGACGGCGACGCTCGATTGTGTGGCCCAGATTTCATTGGCGTCGTGCTCCACCCAGCCGGGCTGCGGAAAAATTTGCCGAAATTCCCGCTGGGCGACCGCGATGATCGCGCCGGATTGATCGAAGACGATGGCGCGGGACCTGGTGGTGCCCTGATCGAGGGCGAGAATGTGTTTCATCGGGAAGCCGGGGTTTTTCGGGGTTACCAGCAGAATTTGAAAACCATCGCGCCGATTACGCCGCCGAGGATCGGTCCGACGACGGGCACCCACGCGTAACTCCAGTCGCTGCCGCCCTTGCCGGGAATCGGCAGCAACGCGTGGGCGAGCCGCGGCCCGAGATCGCGCGCGGGATTGATGGCATAGCCGGTCGGGCCGCCGAGCGAGAGCCCGATCGACCCGACGAGCACGCCGACGAGCGCCGGCGCGAAGCCTTTTTCAAAGCCGCTGTTTGGCACCATGTTTTCCGGTCGAAGGATTGCGAGCACACCGCCGACGAGCACCGCGCTGGCGATGATTTCCGTGACCAGATTGGCGAGGGGCTGGCGGATGGCCGGGCCGGTGCAGAAGACCGCGAGCTTGTCGCCCGGATTGGGCGTCACGGCCCAATGCGGCAGGTAGGCGAGCCACACGAGCACGCTGCCGAGCATCGCGCCGATCATCTGGGCGGCGAGATAGGCTGGCACCTGCGCCCACGCAAACTTGCCGATGGCGGCGAGCCCGATCGTGACGGCGGGATTCAAATGGGCGCCGCTGACCGCGCTGACCGAATAGACGGCGACGGTCACGGCCAGCGCCCAACCGGTGGTAATGACGATCCAGCCGGCGTTCTGGCCTTTCGTCTTTTGGAGGACAACATTGGCGACGACGCCGTCGCCGAGCGTAACAAGGATCATGGTGCCGATCAGCTCGGCGAGAAACGGAGACACGGGGGAGGGAGGGGTTGGGGGTTGAAACCGGCCCGCGAAAAAAAACGCGGCGAAGCGAGGCAAGCGATTCTGCGTGAAATATCCAGACCGCAATCGCGCGCGGGACGGCGAATATTTTCCCGCCGATTTATTCCGGCACCAGCTCCGGCACGATCGGGCGGCCGTTTTCGCGGCGGATCGACTCGAGGTTTTCGCGGACCAGTGCCCCCATCGATTCGCACCGAAGGTAGTCCTTCCGCCCGTAGTGCGCGGCGAGTTCCTCCCGGAGCTGCACGATTTTCTCGATCGGCGCGATCGGATCGCGGCTCATGTCGTGCAGGAGGAGGCCGAGCCGCTCGGAGGCGAGGTGCGCGCGCTGCAGGATGATCGCCTGCTCCTCGCGTTTGTATTGGTTCGCGGTTTCGTGGCGCAGGTGGCGGATGCAGAAATTCACCAGCGGCGTGTTTTCCTTAAAGAACTGCGGCAGGTAAAAGTTTTTGCGGCCGTTGTAGCTTTGCTGGTCGAAGTCCATCGCGCGGAGCCGCACCTGCCAGTCGTCGAAGTCGGGCGTGAGGAGGACGACGAAGTTGTAGCTGCGCATGTCGCCGAGCAGGCGGACGAAGCAGCGCTCGTTGAATTTCACGACTTCCTTCGCGATGCGGATCGGGCGCAGTTCCTTGTGCGCCAGCCAGCGGCCGATGAAGATGTCGCCGGGCAGGCCGACGATGTGTTCCTCGACGAGCGTCGAGCCGTGCGTGATGAAATTGAGCCGGTTCGGGGACAACAGATGCTCGAGTTCGAGACCGTAGACGCGCGAGGCGTCGGCCTTCTTGATGTAGAAATAGTCCTGATTGTCGTTGTAGGCGTTGACGATGCGGACGCGAAACGGCGTCGAGTTGCCGAACGTGCAAAAGTCGATCCGGTCGACGTAGAGATGGCTGAAGACGGACGTGTCGCCATCGGTGCGGAGGAGCGCGTAGATGCGCTTGAGGTCCTCGTTGAGCGAGCGCATCTCGTTCGGATCGTAGATGACCGTGTCCCACAGCGTGGGCTTGCCAGTCTCGTCGTTGAGCGGAATCCCCTCCTGAAAACCGAGCATGCGCTCGTAGCTGACCGGCAGATCGCGCTCGCGGCGGTAACGGCGCAAGTAGGCGCCCAAGTCGGCACGAATCGGAAAGCTCGGTTTTTTCGCCGTGCGCGGAAAGTCCTGGGCGGGCTGCGCATTCGCGTCCATGCGCGCGAACCTGAGGCGCGGCCTGGGTGTTGGCAACCCCGCGTGGCGGCGGGCCGCTCGCGTCCGGGTGGGAAGCGCGCGAGTTCCGCGTTGTCAGGCGGGCCGCACGGAGTTTGTCTCGCCGGCGTGAAAAAGCGCGTGGCGGTCCTGGGATGGTTGCTCGTGACGGCGGGTGCCGTTCGCGCCGCCGAGCCGGCGCCCCCGGCCCAGGACCCGTTAATCCGAATTCAATTCGGGTCGGACACCTCCTCGCCGCCGCCGGAAAATTTTACGCTCGCGGAATTGAATGCCGCGCTGCTCGCGGAGACGAACCGGGTGCGCGTGGAGCATGGCTGCCGGCCGTTGCGCCTGCTGCCCGCGCTCGCGGCCGCGGCCGCGGCGGATGATCAGGCGGCGTTCATGGCGCTAACGATGCGCGTCGCCCACACGAGCATCATTCCCGGCCAGGAGGATCTGACGTCCCGCGTCAAAAATCGCGGCCTGCACCATGCGGCGCTCATCGCGGAAAACGCGCTCAGCACCGGCTTCCCGCCGCCGCGCAATCCGCCGCCGACGTGCGCCGCGGTCGCCGCCGACCTGATCGCGCAGTGGATGGACGCGCCCGGCCATCGCGCGAATTTGCTCAATCGCGCGTTCACGGACATCGGTTGCGCGGCGCACCGCGTGAATTTCTTCGGCAACCGCGAGTCGATTTTCGCGACGCAGGTTTTCGCCGCGCGCTGACGAGGCGCGCGTCAAATCGGGCGCGGTCGGCTTCGACCAACGCCGGGTGGGGCCGGGACACATCGCGGGGGCTGCACCTTTTCTGTCCCAGGAACAGCGGCGCTCCTATCTTCATCCCACCGATTGCCCTCGCACGGCTTTCGGCGAGGGTATGGCCGTGAAACAAGTCGTTCGCAGTATCTCTGTTTTTGAATTGCACCGGCGTTTCGCCGAGGCCGAAAAAACCGCCCTGATTGATGTGCGGACGCCGGCGGAATTCGCCGCCGCGCACGTGCCGGGAGCGCAAAATGCACCGGTCGGCACGCCGGAACTTGAAGCCTACGTGCGGAAAAATTGCGAAGCGGACACGCCCGTTTTCGTGATTTGCCAGTCGGGCGGCCGCTCGCGCCTGGGGTGCGAGAAGCTGGCCGCCACGGGTTGGGACGTTACGTCGGTCGACGGAGGGACGGCGGCATGGGCGGAGGCGGGCTATCCGATCGAACGGGCGCCGGGGGCGCGCAACGTGATTTCAATCGAGCGGCAGGTCCGAATCGTCGCCGGGTTACTCGTGGCGGCGGGATGCGGGTTGGGCTGGACGGTGCATTCCGGATTTTTCGCGATCGCGGCCATCGTGGGTGCCGGCTTGATGTTTGCCGGCATCACGGATTTCTGCCGGATGGGGCTGCTCCTCGCCCGGATGCCGTGGAACCGCGCCTGACGGATCCTGCTGAAGCCGCGGCGCAAAGGCGCCGCTATTTGACCAACAGTCGATCACACAACGCAACGAGCTGCGCCCGCAGCGGTTCGCCGCGGGCGGCGAAAGTGCGTTGGTGCGACTCGTATTCAGCGCGGCCGGCCGGCGTTTCAATCGGGATCGGTGAAAAGCCGAGGGCGGCGAGATCGTAGGGGCTCGCGCGCATGTCGATTTCGCGGATGTCGCGCGCGAGCGCGAAGCAGTCGGCGATGAGTTCGCTCGGCGTGAACGGCGCGAGTTTAAACGCCCACTTGTAGAGATCCATGTTGGCGTGGAGGCAGGCGCGCTGTTCGAGCTGCGAGGTGTCGGCGCGCGCGGGTTGCAGTTTATTCAGCGCGCGAGCGGGCGCGGTGAAGAAACGAAACGCATCGAAATGGGAGCAACACACCGGCTGGGACTCGACGATGCGCGCGAGTTCGGCCGGCGCGAAGCGGAGCGGATGGGCGTTGTGGCGGATTTCGTCGGGGGTTTGACGGTAGACCATCGCCCACTCGTGCAAGCCATAACAGCCGAAGAACGGCGGGCGCGACTGCATCGCGACGAGCTGATCGCGCAGCCACGTGACGAATTCGCGGCGATGCGCGGGCAGCGTCGCACAATCGAGCGCGATCCCATCGGCGGTTTCGCGGTAGACGGGCCAGCGGAGAAATTCGCGCGCGCCATCGCCCGCGAGCGCGACGTCCGGACCGGGGTGCCAGCGTCGCAGCCACGCGACGCGAAACGAATAATACGAAAACAGGAAATCGTGGACCGGATGTTTTTCGCCGCGCGCCGCGCGTGCCTGGTGCGCGTCGGTCCACGCGCGAATGCGGGCGTCGTGCGCGTGCTGGCGCGCGCGCCACTCGGGCTCGGCGAGAATTGTCGGCCTGGGCGCGAGCGCGGGCATAATCAGAAGGTGCGCTCGAGCGACTGGCCGGGCTGCAACGGTCGCCACGCGGCGCCGAACTCGCGGAGCGCCACGCGCAGGCCGGCGAGTTCCGCGTCGTTGAGGTCGGGCGCGGGCACCCCGCGATGGCGGCAGGTGATGAGGAGGGTCTCGGCAAAGGTCACAGGGTCAGCCGCGCCGCCCCATTGCTCGGCTTGCAGACACTCGACGAGTGATTCGCTTTGCCGCGCTTGGATATTTTTCAACCCGGCGATTTTTTCGCCGTGGAGTTTGACGACGACCTGATCGAACGAGGCCCCCGCGGAAATCTGGCCGAAGAAGGCGTCGCGCCAGTCGAGCGCCGTCTCGATCACGAAGTGAAAGGCGGCGTGCGGGAGAATGCCCTGACGCGGCATCTCGCCGCGCGTCGAGCTGCCGTCGGGGCGCACGCAGGCGAGCGTGTCGGCTTTCGCGGTGGGGGCGTTTTTGGTGAAACGCACAAGCATGACGCGTTAGGTTTTTTCGCGCACGAGCAGACGGCGGACGCCTTCGATGGGGGAGTCGGTAATCGTCGTGAGGGCGAACGGCGCCTTGGGCGCGAGGGAATCGGCGACGAGCGGATGCGTCAGCAACGCGCCGCTCAGCCCCACGCGCAGCGGATCGAGCGGCGTGTCGGGAAAAAGTTTTTTGGCGACGCGCACGGCGAGCGCGAGCAGTTCGGCGGCGGAGTCCGTGACGAGGGCCAGCGCGGTGGAATCGCCCTCGGTGGCGAGCCGCAGCACGGCGGGCGCGAGCGCGGCGACCACGCGGTTCGGTTCGCCGTGTTGATAAAAGAAACGCGTGACCATCGCGGCGTCCGCGTCGTCGCCGAGCTGCGTGTGATCGCGGACGAGGGTCGCAAGCCGCGTGCGCGGCTGCCAGCCCTGTAACTCGAGCAACGCGCGCGCGACGGCGCGGCGGCCGAGTTCATAGCCGCTGCCCGGATCGCCGAAACGCCAGCCGATGCCGCCGGCGTAGTGCACGGCGCCGTCGGGCCCGCGCGCGGCGACAAACGATCCGGTGCCGGCGTGAATCACGAGGCCGGGCGCGCCGTCGGTCGCGAGTTCGAGGACGGGGAGCGAATCGGCGTCGGCGCGCAGGCGGCCGAAATCGGCCAGCGAGGCGGCGAATTCCTGCCAGAAACCCGCGGCGCCCGCCATGAAGAGCCGCGTGCCGGCGATGGCGGCCTTGGCGTCCTGCGCCTTCGCGTGATCGCGGAGCGTGCAGAGCGAGTCGGTGACGATCAGCCGCGCTTGTTCGGGGCCGACAACGCTTGGATTACAACCGGGTGCAAGGTGGCGCGCGACGATCTCGCCGCGCGCATCGACGAGGATGCACTCGGTCTTGGTGCCGCCGCCGTCGACGCCGATTTGATAGGATGAAGCCATCGGAGAATGTGAAACTCAGGAAATCAGGAAACGGAAGAAAGGGATTTTTCCTGATTTCCTGAGTTCCACATTTGTCGGGGTTTTTCCTAAGCGAGTTGCTTGCTGAGGCGGTGCTGGTATTTCGCGCCGACCGTGCGGTTGTGGTCGATGGCGCCGGGGACATTCTGGCTGCGGAGGACGGGTAGTTCGTGGCCGTTTTGTTTCAACCACTCCATCGTCGCCAGCATGAGCCAATTCAGCAGCGACGCGCCGACAAACGTGCTCGTCGGACCCGTGGCGATTTCGGGCGTGAGCTGCAGGATCGTGTCGCCGGGCACGCCGCCGTTATCGAGCGTGTAGTCGGCGATCGCGTGGAGATTTTGGCCGGCGGGATGCACGGTCTTCGCGGTGGTCGACATTGAGAGCGAGCAGAGTGCGATGACGACGCAGCCTTTTTTCTTCGCGTGCAACGCGACCTCGATCGGGGAGGAATTTTTTCCGGAGTTGGAAATCACGATTACGACTTCGCCGGCGCGCAGCTCATATTGGCGATCGTAGCGCTCGACGAGTTTCGTGCCGTAGCCGACGAGATTTTCGATGAAGCCGGCGGTCGGATCGTTGATGCTGGTGATGCACACGAGGCCGCCGGCGCGACCGACGATTTCGCGCGCGATGATTTCGGAGTGTCCGGAGCCGAAGGTGTGGATGACTTCGCCGCGGGCGACCGACGCACCCAGAATCGGCGCGAGTTGCGCGATGAGAGGCGTATTGACCGTCCACGCGCGGGCGAGGAGTTCGTTGGCCTTGGCGGAATAGGATTCGGCGAGCGAGGGCATGGGCGAGGTGGGACGCAAGAGGTAGGCGGCGGGAGGCGCGAGCCGCAATGCCGGAAACGGGCGTTGCGGCGCCGGGTGACGCACCTAGCGTGGCGCGGATGATTCAGGGAATCGACCATCTCAACATCGTCGTGGCCGACATGGAGCGCGCGCTGACGTTTTATACGGAGGTGCTCGGCTTCACGAAAACCAAGGAGGCGCGGCTCGCCGGCGGCTGGATCGAGCGTATCGTGGGGCTGAAGGGCGTGCGGGCGCACGCGGTTTTCATCGAGCTGCCCGGTGGGGGGCCGCGGATTGAGCTGTTGCACTACGCGGCGCCGGCGGGCGTGACGCTTCCGGAAAATTCCCGCGCCAACACAATTGGACTGCGGCATTTCGCGCTGCGGGTGAGCAACGTCGCGGCGATGGTCGCGCAGCTGCGCGCGGCGGACGTAAAAGTTTTCAGCGACCCGGTGCTGGTGCCGGCGGGTGTGGTGGAATTCGAAGCGGGCGCCACCAAGACCCTCGTCTACCTCCTCGATCCCGACGGCGTGATCATCGAGCTGGCGGAGTATCGCTGAGCGCGATCAATAATAGAGCGTCGCGCTGATTGAGCCGAAGACGGAGGTCTTGGTCTGACCTTTGAATTCCTTCGTGCGCAGGGCTTGCGCGTAGTTGAGCTGCCAGTGGCGGGTGCCCAGCGCGAGGCCACCGAGCAGATCGCCGACGAACGTCTCCTTGGCGATCTGCGGGCTGGAGTGAAACGTGTTTCCGTCGAGCGTGATGTCGCGGGCGATCGCGCGACCCTCGGTGGCGGCAAAGAAAAACGCGCTCCAATCGGCGCGGCGGTGGCTGTTGGAGTCGCTGCTGGGGCGGATGAGGTTCGTGCCGAAGTCGGCGGGCAGTTTCCAACCGATGCGCGCCTCGGCGCCGATATCCGCATACGTGAAAATATTTCCGACGGTGGCGCCGACGTGAGGAATGAAGTCAGCGCCCAGCCCGTCGCGCGCGCGCGTGGTCGCCACGCGCCACTTGCGTTCGAGCGCGAGATCGAGGCCGGGTTCGTTGTGAATCTGGTTCGGCCAGCCGTGCGCGTGGGCGAGACCAAGGAGGGAGTGGACGTTATTCTGCACCTGCCGGCCGAGCGCGCCGGGGCCGACCAGACCGATCGTGACTTCGAGGGTGTCGAGTTGTCCGATGGCGCGCAGGCCGGACGCAAACGCGCGCGGCGGTTGGTAAACTTGAAACGCCGCGCTCGTGTAAAGCCACGCCGCGTAAGGACGGTCTTGCGGTTGCGGCGCGGTCGTGGCGATGTCGACCGGCGTATAGAGATTCTGCCCGAGCGACAGACCGAGTTTGCAGTCGCGGCCGGGGGGCACGAGCCGGTTGAGTGCCCGTGCGACCTTTTGCACGACGCGCGGGACAGGATCGGAGGTGAAATTTGTCAGATCGGCCGAAAGCGCGGAGAGCTTGAAACCGTTCGTGTAGTGTTGATCGGTGCCGGCGAAATATTTGTCGTTCTCCGAATAGAGCGAGACCGAGCCGAGGCGCAGGTTGGTGGCCGGGAGCGTGCCGAGAGAAAGGGTTTCCGCAGCGGTGCCGGTCAGGGCGACGAGGAGGAACAGGAAAATTTTCACGGCGGCGGGGAACAGAGCACAACTCCTCGGCCGAGGCGACGCGCGAGTTTTTTCGTGGGGCCGGCGCGCCGGCTGAAACGGCTCGTGGACCGGGCGTAGTTTAGCGTTCCAAACCTCTCGGTGACTCCCTATCCACGCAAACTGTCCATGAGTCCGCCGCCCGGAGCCGTCTTTCTCAGCTACGCATCGCAAGACGCTGCGCCGGTGTCGCGTCTGGCTGAGGCGTTGCGGGCGGCAGGCGTCGAGGTGTGGTTCGATCAAAACGAACTCGTCGGTGGCGATGCGTGGGACGCCAAAATCCGGAAACAGATCAAGGAGTGCGCGCTCTTCGTGCCGGTGATTTCGGCGGCGACGCAGGCGCGGCGCGAAGGGTATTTTCGGATCGAATGGAAACTCGCCGCGCAACGCACGCACGCGATCGCGGACGGCACGCCGTTCTTGCTGCCGATCGTCATCGACGCGACACGCGATGCCGACGCGCTCGTGCCGGAGGAGTTTCGAGCGGTGCAGTGGACGCGACTGGCCGGCGGTGAAACGAGCGCGGTATTTTGCGAGCATGTGAAGCAAGTGCTCGGGGGCTCAGCGCTCGAATCCGCGCGACCGGTGGCGATGGCGGGGTTGAGCCGCGAGGCAGTCCCGGTGCGGCGTGGACCGTCAGGATGGACTTGGGGCGCGGCGACGGTGATCGTGGTTGGCATCGTCACCGCTCTCTCGGTCGGACGAAAGCAGCCGGCTTCCGTCGAGAAGTCGCAATCGCCGACCGCACCGTCCGTGACAGAGACTGCAGTGCCGACCGCGAAGGCAAAATCCATCGCTGTGCTGCCATTTGAGAATTTCAGCCCCGATCCGGACAACGCGTTTTTCGCCGACGGCATGCATGAAGAGGTGATCACGGCGCTCACGAAAATTCACGATCTCACCGTCATCTCGCGCATGTCGGTCATGGCTTACCGCAAAACCGAGGGACGTAATCTCAAGAAGATCGCCGCCGAGCTCGGTGTGACCAATGTGCTCGAAGGCAGCGTGCAGCGCGCGGGCAACAAAGTGAAAGTGACGGTGGAGCTCATTGACGCGCGATCCGATGCGCATCTGTGGGCCGATTCGTTCACCGAAGAGGTGGCCGACGCCTTTGCGATTCAGGCGAAGATTGCCGGTGCCATCACCGCCGCGCTCAAAGCGGCGTTTTCTCCCGAGGAGAAATCTCTGCTCGCCCGCCGACCGACTCAGAATCAGGAAGCCTATGAGTTCTACCTCCGGGCGCGAACGCTCGACTACACGTCCGGCTACAACCAGTCGCGCGAAACCTTGGAGAACATCATTGCCCTATGTGACCAGGCGGTCGCGAAGGATCCGGATTTTGTTCAGGCGTATCTCCAGCTCGTGCGCATGCACGGCCTGATGTTTTGGTATGGTTATCTAGATCCAACTCCGGCTCGAAAAGAGAAAGCCCGGGTGGCGCGGGATGCGGCGGTGCGGCTCGCACCCACGGCACCCGAGAGCCATCTCGCCGCTGGCGCCTATATTTATTACTGCGAGAACGATTGGGCGCGGGCGCTGGACGAATATCGGGCGGCGGAAGCCGGACTGCCCAACGACGCCCAGTTGATTAATCTCATCGGCAACGCGCAGCGGCGGCTGGGTCAGTTGCCGGCTGCGGAGGCGGCCTATGAGCGTTCCATTGGACTAAATCCTCAGGATCAGCAGCCCCGCGGTTCGCAACTATGGACGCTGAGCCTGCTGCATCGGTATAAGGAAACCGTTGTCGCCTGTTCCGATTACTCCTTGAGGTTTCCGAGCGACCCCGACCAGTTCGCCTTTCTGGCGGCGGCGCGGCTCGAACTCTCCCGTGATCGTTCGGCTTATTTGCAAATGATGCAGACGATTCCAGCGAGCCCGGACGACCAGCGGGGGCTCACTAAACCCTACCGCCTCGCGATGCTGCGCGGCGACTTGGTCGCAGCCGACCGTGCGCTGGCCGACACCCGAATCGATTTCATGGTCGGCACGGCCGCCGTGATCAACGAACCGGTGGCGCTGCACCACGCGCTCGTCGCGTATTTGCTCGGCGATCAAGGTCGGGCGCGTCGGTTGGCGAACGAAGCGCTCGCATGGTTTCGCAGCCAGACTTGGACGCGGCGAGGAGAGGCGTGGGCGATGGTGAGCCAGGCGCTGGCTCATGCGCTGGCCGGACAGACGGATGAAGCGGTGAGGCTGACGAAAGAGGGGTCCAAACTTCAGCAGGAACGCGACGCGTGCGATGCCATGTATCAAAAATCGGACGTAGCGCGGGTGTATCTTGTCCTCGATCGTCGCGATGAGGCGTTCGCCGTCCTGCGCGACATGATGACCGGGCCGAGTCTGTTCGGGCCGGAGCAGGTGCGGCTCGATCCGCTATGGACGCGGGTGAAGGACGACCCGCGCTTCGAGGAGATCTTGCGCTCGGCGAAAACGCTGTGACGCGCGGCTGCGCTGTTGACGCTTCCCGACGCCTGTAGATGCCGCAGGGGAGAACCTTGCTATCGCGCTGGATCGGGAGGCCGACTTCGCCGGCGGTGATGGTTGGAGCGAGGGATTACTTTGCGTCGACCAGTTCCGCGAGCGGGACCACCTCGACACGTTTATCCAGGCGGTAGCGGCGTTCGCCGGGGTAGGCGACGAGGAGTTGGTCGAGTTTCAGATCGACCAGGGCGATGCGCATCGAGGGCGTGAGGGTGGGGGCGTCGGCGCGTTTGCACTCGATGCCGATGCGTTTGCCGCCCTTGAAGAGCACGAGGTCGATCTCGGCGCCGTTGTGCGTGGCCCAGTAGTAGGCTTCGTCGGGTTGAAACGCCTTGAGGATTTCCTCGACGGCGTAGCCTTCCCACGAGGCACCAATCTTCGGGTGGTGTTCGAGGTCGCGGTGCGTGCCGAGGCCAAGGAGCGCGTGGAGAAGTCCGCTGTCGCGGAGATAGATTTTCGGTGCCTTCACCTGGCGCTTGCTGAGATTTTCAAACCACGGCGGGAGCTGGCGCACCATGAACACGCCGGTCATCAGATCGAGGTAGCGGCGCACGGTGGATTCGTTGACGGCGAAGGCGCGGGCGAGTTCGGCGGCGTTCCAGATTTGGCCGTGGTAGTGCGCGAGCATATTCCAAAAACGGCGCAGCGTGACGGCGGGGATGGTCACGCCGAGTTGCGGGAGATCGCGTTCGAGGAAGGTCTGGAGAAATTGGCGGCGCCACGCGAACGAGTCGGCGTCGTTGCGCGCGGTGTAGGCGAGGGGGAAGCCACCGCGCAGCCAGTGGCGCGACTGCGCCGCCGCGCCGAGATCGGCGAGGCGGAAGCCTTCGAGCGGGATCGTTTCGAGGCGGCCGGCGAGTGACTCCGAGGCCTGCTTGAGCAGCTCGGGCGCGGCGCTGCCGAGCAGAAGAAAACGCGCGGGCAGCGGCTGGCGATCGGCGAGCACGCGCAGGAGCGGAAAGAGTTCGGGGCGGCGCTGCACTTCGTCGATGACGATGAGGCCCTTGAGCGGGCGGAGCGCGGTGGCGGGCTCGGCGAGGCGCGCGAGGCTGGCGGGATCCTCGAGGTCGAAATAGTTGGGCGAATCGGGGGCGACGAATTCGCGGGCGAGAGTGGTCTTGCCGCACTGGCGGGGGCCGAGCAGCGCCACTATGCGGCTGCGGCGGAGCGCGGTGCGGATGAGCGAGCGGTCGGTGGCGCGGTCGAGCATGGTCGGACTAAGCACCATGAAAATCCCGCAGTCAACGCGGGAATTTCATGGTAGTGAAAACGGCCGCGAAAGCGGTGGATCCAGCCTCCACTCGCTGGCGCTCGTGGTTACGCTTAGCTTTCCCAGCGCCCGTAGATTCCACACGGGAGGACTTTTCCGTCGCGCTGGATCGGGAGGCCGACTTCGCCGGCAGTGATGGTGCCGGGGCGGCCGGACATTAGCTCAGCGAGGAGATTCGCAACGACGGTTGGCGAGAGGCGGGCGGTGTAGGCGTTGATGAGGAAGAAGAGCGGTGCGTCGCTGAGCAGCGCGCGGCACTCCGTGAGGAGTTCCCAGAGGTGATCCTCGAGTTTCCACATTTCACCGGTGCTCCCGCGGCCGTAGGTTGGCGGGTCCATGATGATGGCGTCGTATTTGCGGCCGCGCTTGAGTTCGCGGCGCGCGAATTTCAGGCAGTCGTCGACGATGGTGCGGACAGGCGCGTCGGCGAGGCCGCTGAGCACGAGGTTTTCCTTGCACCATTTCACCATGCCCTCGGCGGCGTCGACATGGCAGACGTTCGCGCCGGCTTTCGCGGCGGCGACGGTCGCGGCGCCAGTGTAGCCGAACAGATTCAGGACGTTCACTTCGCGACCGGTCGCCCGCGCGGCGGCGATCTTCGCGCTGAACCAATCCCAGTTCACCGCCTGTTCGGGGAAGAGCCCGGTGTGCTTGAAGCTAGTCGGGTGAATCTTGAACGTGAGCCCGAGCGGCGCGTAAGAAATTTTCCAGTGGTCGGGCAGGGAGCGGCGGAACTCCCATTTACCACCGCCGGTCTCGGCGCGGTGGTAAAAGCCATCCCACTTTTCCCACGGCGCGTTTTTTTCGCCGCCGCCGGCGGTGGGGCCGGTCGAACCACTGCGGGGCCAGATAATCTGCGGGTCGGGCCGGACGAGGGTGAATTCGCCCCAGCGCTCCTGCTTCAGGCCGTCGCCGGCATCGAGCAGGGCGTAGTCGCGCCAGCGGTCGGCGACGATGAGGGCGGGGCGTTGGACGGGCGCTGGCATGCGGCGGAGGGAGGGAAAGCGCCGTCACGCCGCGTGTCGAGCAGGGGGTTTGGGCCGTAATTGATGCAAAATGCAGTGAACCTACAGCCGTTGACTCGGTCGATAGCCGGACTATCCAACTGAACCTTTCATCCACTTCGCCATGAACCAAAAGAAACTCCTCCTCTTGTCCGCGAGCCTGCTCGCCCTTGCGTTTAGCGCCGCCCGGCTGTCCGCCGATGTCGTCGAAACGAAAAACGGTGCCCGCATCGTCGGCAAGGTCCTCACGATCGACGCCGGCTCCGTCGTCGTCCAAACCGACTACGCGGGCAAAATCGCGATCAAGCAGTCCGAAGTGACCGCGATCGCCACCGATGCGCCGATCGCCGTGCGGCTCGCCAGCGGCACGCGGATCGACGGCAAGGTTTCCTCGTCCGGGGGCTCGCTCCAAGTGGCGGGTGCCGACGGCACGATCAGCACCACGGTCGACAAGATCGCCGCGTCGTGGCCGGCCGGGGGCAAGGATCCGGAAATCACCGCCCTTGAGCGCGGGTGGGCTTACGAGGCGTCCGTTGATGTGGTCGGCAAGTCGGGCAACAAGAGCCAACTCGGCACCTCCGCCGGCCTCCGCGCCACGCTCGCCGGCGCGAACGACAAGCTGGTGTTCTACACGGCTTACGATCGCCAGGTGACCGACGGCACGAAGTCCGCCGATCAGTTCAAGGCCGGCGTGGATTACCAAAGCAATTTCCACGGGAAGAACTCGTGGTATGTCCGCGATGAAGGCGGCTTCGATCGCATCAAGGATATCCAGTTCTATGATGTCGCGGCGTTTGGCCTGGGCTACGATTTCATCAAGCAGCCGAAGCATACGCTCACGGGTCGAGCGGGTCTTTCCTATCGCTACGAGAATTACAAAAATCCGCGCACGACCGATGTGAGCGCGGCCGGCCTCGATCTCGGCCTCAACCACGCCTACGAGTTCGGTGAGTCCTCGCTGGTCAACCGCCTCGCGTGGGTGCCGTCGTTCAGCGATTTTTCGAACTACCGCCTCACGCACGAGAGCTTTTACGAAATGCCGCTCACCCTGCCGGCGTGGAAGTTGCGCATCGGCGTCAGCAACGATTACAACAGCAAGCCCGGCAAGGGCGTGGAGAAGATGGACACCGGTTACTTCACCCGCTTCGTGCTGAACTGGAAGTAAACGGAACGTAGGTGGCGCGCGTTGCCCGCAACGCGCTCAGCCCACTGAGGGCCACCGGCTCCGGCATAAAATTACGGGGGAATAATCCGCCCGGCATCGGCCTCTTGTTCGCATGAGGCCGTTTTTCTTTTCCGTCACCGCGCTCGTGCTTTCCACGGCGGGGGCGTTTGCCGCCGAACCGCAGCGTTTCACGAGTGGCCCGACGCGCGTCGCGCTCATCGAACTCTACACGAGCGAAGGCTGCAGCTCGTGCCCGCCCGCCGAGCGCTGGATCGCGGCGCGAAAGGACGATACGGGGCTGTGGCGCGATTTCGTGCCGGTGGCGTTTCACGTCGATTACTGGAACCGCCTCGGTTGGCCCGATCGTTTTTCGACGCGTGATTTCACGCAGCGGCAATACGCGCTGGCCGAAGCGTGGGGCAGCGGCAACGTCTACACGCCGTGCTTCGTGCGCGATGGCGTCGAGTGGCGGCCCGCCGGCGAACGCGAACTGCGGGCGAGCGGAGCACACGCCGGCGAACTCGCGGTCACCCTCGAAGGCGGCGTGCTAAGGGCGGAATTTTCGCCGGCGCCGTCGGGCGCAACGGCTAACCCGCGCCGGAAAGATGATTTTGAAATCCACGTCGCGCTCCTCGGCGGCGGGCTCGTGTCAAAAGTCACGGCCGGCGAAAACTCGGGCGCCACGTTGCGCCAGGAATTCGTCGCGCTCGCGTTGACCTCGCACGCGCTCGCCGCCGATGGCGACGCACTCCGCGCGGAGTTTGCGCTCCCGGCACCCGCCGTGACGAACGCTCCGCCGCGTGCGCTCGCCGCCTGGATTACGCGCCGTGGAAAATTTGAGTCGCTGCAGGCGACGGGCGGCTGGCTGAAGTTTTGAGGGGGCCGCGCGCTCCACGCCGGGCCTGACCCGAGGCGAGAAGATCCGGCCGCGGGGCGGCCGGCCCAGGTCAAGGCACTGGCGATGTTGTGCGCAGGTAAGCGATGAGGTCCGCCGCGTCCGGTTCCGCCAACGACGAGAGCAAACCGGGCGGCATGAGTGAAACTTCGAGGTGATCGAGTTTTTTGATCCGGTCGCGGGCCAGCGTGATGGTTTCGGTTTGGTTCGCGAACGTGAGCGTGGTCGGGGTCTCGCGTTGCACAATGCCGGCGACGACCCGGCCATCGGCCGTCTCGGCGGTCGTGAGCTGGTAGTCCTTCCCAATCGTGCTGTTCGGATCGACGATGTTGCGGAGCAAGTAATCGAGATCGCTGCGATTCGCGCCGGTGAGTTCGGGGCCGACGGCGCGGCCTTCGCCATAGAGGACATGGCAAACCGAGCACAGCCGCGCGAATTGCGCGCGACCGCGTGCGGGGCTCGCAATCGCGAGTCGGCCCGGGGTGAGCACCGTCTTCCATTTTTCGATCTCGGCGTTCACCTCGGCGGGGGATTCGCGCGTGAGGCCCCAGACCTCCGCGAGCGTGTGATCGAGATCCGCGTCGTGGTGCAGCCGGATTTGCCGGACGAGCGAAGCATCGAGGTCCGCGCGGGCGACCGCGCCGGATTTCACGGCCGCCAGGAGTTCGCGCGCGTAGGCGGGGCGCGCGGCGAGCGTGGCGACCGCCACGCGTTTTTCTTCCGTATCGAACGATGAAAAGACCGCGAGCACGGCGCCGGGGGTTGAGGGGACCTCGTAGGCCGCGAGCGCGCGCATCGCGCCGAGCCGCAGGCCGGGCTCGGCGAGGAGCGAATGATAAACGGGCGCGAGTTGAAAATCGTTGCGCTCCGCGACCACCGCGAGCGCGGATTGGCGCGCGGCGAGCGGGGCGAACGTGTCGGCCAGAATGCGGCGCTTGGCGGCGAAGACATTTTTGTCGCCGAAACGCGCGGCGAGCGTATCGGCCTGCGCGATAATCGCGGCGTCGGGGCTCAGGTTGAGTTTCGCGTAGGCGGCCGACCAGCGGGCGGGCGGCTTCAGGTCCGTTTTACCGGCGGTGGCGGCGCCGAGGCTCGCGAGCATTTCGCGCTGGAACGCGGGATCGTCCGACCCGGCAAGCGCCGCCGCGAAGGTATCGAGGCCACTCGTCGGCGCGGCGGCCGATTTTGTTATCGGCGCCTCGTCAGCGAGCGCGGCGGCGCGGCGCGTGAACCACGGGCGCAACGCGGCGAGCGGCGTGGCTTTGGCGAGGGAATCCGCGCGGGCGGGGTCGGCGGGCACGAGCGGTTCGGCGGCGAACCAGTAGAGGAGCGGTAGATTGGGATCGTTGGCGTCTTCGGCATGAGCGAGCAACGCGCTGACGATCTCCCAGCGTTGCGCGACTGCGATGCGTTGCGCGGCGGAGGCGAGAAAACGCCGGACCACCGGCGAGGGATCGTGGCGGGCGAGATCGGCGAAAGCGGTGAGCAGCGCGGCGGTGGGGTTTTTGTCTTCGCACATGAGTTGAATCGTCCAGCCGCGCACGGGAGCTTGGGGGCTGGCGAGCAATTCGAGCGCGACGGCTTCGGTGAGACCGCGCGTGACGTGCAGCGTCCAGAGCGCGCGGAGCTGGCGCGAGACGTCGGAGTTCTCCCGGATGATCTTGAGCAGCGCGGAGTGGACCGCGGGGTCGGGCTTGAGCTGGGCGCGTTCCTGCAGGAGGAGACGGGCGCGGCGGACGTGCCATTCGTTGGGGTGGAGTTGAAGTGAGACGAGTTCGAGGTTGGAATACTTGGCGAGATTCACGAGCACGGGCGCCGGGTTGCCGTAGGTGTATTTGTAGAGGCGGCCGTTCGTCCGGTCGTGGGGTTGCTGCTGGTGGCAGGCGCGAGCGTCATACCAGTCGCTGTCGAAGAGCGAGCCGTCCGGGCCGGTCTCGAGGCGCAGGCCGCGGAACCAGCCGTCGTTGGCCTTCATGAAATCGGGCGCGTGGTGGCCGACGTAGCCGGAGCCGCTGGGCTCAAGCGTGTCGCGATTGATGCGGTTGCCGAGAATGTTGTTCGTGAGCAGCGTGCCGCGATAGTCGGCGGGAAAATTGTCCCCCAGATAAATCAGCGTGCCCGCGTGGGCGTGGCCGCCGCCGGCGGCATCGGTGCCGCCCTGGCCCAGGCGCGCGTCGGCCCATTTCACGCCGCGGTCGTAGTGCGCGTGATCGGCGATGGTCTTGAGGTCATCGTAGACGTAGGGGTTGAAGTGCGGGCCGCCCTGACGCTGGTAGTTGCCGCCCTGAATCACGTGCCAGAGGTGCGGGATGACGCAGGCCGTTACGAACGAGTCGCCGGTATCGTTGAAGTCGAGGCCCCACTGGTTGCTGATGCCCTCGGCGAAAACCTCGAAGATTTTTTTCGTCGGATGGTAGCGCCAGATGCAGGCGTTGAGCGGGGTGCGCTCGGAGTCGTGCGCGCCGGGCCGGCCGACGTTCGAGGGCGTGAATACCCCTTGGTTGCCGTAGAGCCAGCCGTCGGGGCCCCACACAAAACTATTGAGCGTCTCGTGCAGGTCGTCGTGACCCCAGCCATCGAGGATGACCTGGGGCGGACCGTCGGGCACGTCGTCGCGATTTTTATCGGGGATGAACAGCAGATACGGCGCGCTGCCGACCCACACGCCGCCGTGACCGACGGCGATGCCCGTGGCGAAGTTGAGCTGGTCGTAGAAAACTTTCTGCGTGTCGAAGTGTCCGTCGCCGTTGGTGTCTTCGAAAATCAAAATGCGGTCGTGGCCGTAGGGCGACCAGTCAGGGTAGGAATAATTTTCGACGACCCACAACCGGCCGCGTTCATCGATGGTGAACGCGATCGGTTGGTGAAGGTCCGGTTCGCCGGCGAACAGCGTCGCGTGGAAGCCCGGCGGCAGCGTCATCGCTTTCGCCGCGACCGCGGGGGCGAGGCCGGTGCCGGGGGCGACGGGAAAATCGCCCTGTGCGTGCGCTAGGGTGGCCCACCCCGCGAGCAGCGCGGCGCGGGTGAAGGTGGCGAGTGAAAAGCAGCGGCTCATTTTTTTGTGGCGGAATTCTTGACGGGCTGCGACAGGAGCACGGCGGTGCCGCGCTTGTTGCCGACGATGAAGTCGGGGAGGCCGTCGCCGTTGACATCGCCGGCGACGAGTTGGGTGCCGACGCCGGTCGTGTCGTCGATGACATGCGGTTCGAAGGTCGCGGTCTGGTTTGGGCCGCGGCGCAGGGTGAAGATGCACAGGAGCGGTGCGGCCGTCGCGTCGACATCGCCGGTCGGGCCATGCGCCCACCAGCGTTTGCCGGTGATGATGTCGGGGAGACCGTCGCCATCGCAGTCGGCGAGCGCGACGGCGTGAAGTTGCGCGAATTGCACGCCGTGGAGTTGCCCCGCGGGAGTTTCGCCGAGAATGACGTGCTCCGTGAAAGAGATTTCGCCGTCGGCGGCGCGCACCTGCTCGAACCACGAAAGCCCGTAGCCGTGCGCCTGCTTGCTCGTGATCACATCAGGCAGGCCGTCGCCGTTGACGTCGAATACGTGCATCTGCGCGCCGCCCTTCGCGCTGAAGGGAAACGCGTGCCGTTTCCAGACCGGTTCGCCGGTGAGCGAGGCGGGCTGCTCCCACCACGCGTCCTTTTCGAGGATGTCGTTGCGGCCGTCGCCGTTGATATCGCCGAAGCCGAGGCCGTGCGCATAGCGCTCCCAGCCCATCGGGCCGGAGATCGCGTGAAACGTCCAGACGCGCGTCGGCTCCTTCGGGTCCCACGTCGCGTAACCGAGCCGGCCGCCGCTCATGCAGATGATGACCGGCGGGCCCTTGGCGAAGAGCTGGCCGAAAGTCGGCGACTCATTGTCGATGGGCAGGAACGCCACATGCCGTCGCCACATCCCGCCTTTCGCGCCCGGATTTTCAAACCACGACGCGTCGACGCCCGGAAAACCGAGCACGAGGAGATCGTCCCAGCCGTCGACATTGAAGTCGTGCACGAACACAAAAAAATTGTCGGAGTATTTCAGCGGATCGAACGGCAACGCCGGATAGATCTCGTGCCGCACCTGGAAGTCCGGGCCCTCATACCAATACGGGCCGGCGATGGCATCGGGGTGACCGTCGCGGTTGAGGTCGCCGAACGTGGCGCCCTCGGAGAAAAACTGGTCGCTGAGCGGGACCTTGCGGTAGGCGGCGACGTCGCCCGCCAAAGCCGGCAACAAGAGAAGGGGCAGCACGGCGAGGGCGGGGAGTGGTTTCATGGGGCAGGCGGCGCAGCACGGCCGCGCACGGGGGTGCGGAAACGCGACTACACTTTGGCAGGCAAGGCAAGGGTGCGCGTGACGCCACGTTTATCGTAATCAGCGTAATAGCGTTTGAATCTTTCGCGCCGGTGTTTCGTCATGCAAGGAGTGAGACCCCGCACCCTTGCCCTTGCTGTCCTAGCCCCGATCGCGTTTTTCAGCGCCGCGCTGCGCGCGGCTGACGACGTCAAACTAACGAAGCTCGCCGACCGCGTCCGCGTCGAGATCGGTGGCGCGCTGTTCACCGAGTATGTTTTTGGCGACGGTGCCTCGCGGCCGTATTGCTACCCGATCCTCGCGTCCGACGGCACGTCGCTCACGCGCGACTTCCCGATGAAGAAGACCGCGGGTGAGGACACCGATCATCCGTGGCACCGCGCGCTCTGGTTCGCGCACAGTGTGATGAATAATGTCGATTTCTGGAACGAGGGCAGCGGCGACGCCGGCAAGTCGCCCGCGAACAAGGGCCGCTCGGAGCAGCAGACGTTCGTGGACGTGAAAAGCGGTGCGACCGGCGTCCTCTCGACGACGAACCGCTGGGTCGCTCCCGGCGACAAGCTCGTGGGCAACGACGAGCGCACGCTGCGTTTCCACGCGGGTCCGGACGGGCGCTTCATCGATTTCGAGATCACCCTGCACGCGTTGCCCGATCAGCCGCTCGTCATGGGCGACAATAAGGATGGGACCATGGCCACGCGCGTCGCGCAGTGGATGAGCATGCCGCATAAGGTGAAAGGGCAGGATGTCGGCGGCGTCGGCCACATCGTCACCGCTGCGGGCGCCCGCGACGGCAAAGCCTGGGGCACGCGCGCCGATTGGTGCGATTACCATGCCGAGCACAACGGCCAGACCTACGGCATCGCGATTTTCGATCACCCGCAGAATTTGCGTCACCCCACGTGGTGGCACGTGCGCGACTACGGTCTCTTCGGCGCGAATCCCTTCGGCACGCACGATTTTGAAGGCGGCAAGGACAAGACCATCCCGGCGAAAGCCGGCGAATACACGATTCCCGCCGGCGGCAGCCTCACGCTGCGCTACCGTCTCTACTTCCACACCGGCGACGAAAAAGCCGCCAAGCTCGACGCGCGCTATGCCGAATACGCGGCCGGGAAATGACCGCAGGTCTTTCTGAGCGCCGCGCAGAATTCAAAACCACTTAACTCCCCGTTTGCCCTTACCCTCCATGAGCCACTTCACCCGTCGCACTTTCCTCCGCAACTCCGCCATCCTTGGGGCCGCCACCGCACTTTCCGCCCGCTCGTGGGGCCAAGTCGCCGGCGCCATGACCGATCTTCGCGTCGCGGTGATCGGTCTCAACGGCCGCGGCGGCAGCAGCCACGTCCCGAGCCTGCTCAAGCTGAAGGGCGTGCGCATCGTCGCGCTCTGCGATCCCGACACGGCGGTGATCGAAAAGGTGAAGAAGAAGATCCCTTACGCCGTGAAGACCTTCACCGACATGCGCGAGATGTTCGCCGCGGGCGATCTCGACGCCGTCACGATCGCGACGCCGAATCACTGGCACTCGCTCGCCGGGATCTGGGCGATGCAGGCCGGCAAGGATGTTTACGTCGAGAAACCCGTTTCGCATAACGTCTGGGAAGGCCGCCAGCTCGTCGCCGCCGCGAAAAAATACGACCGCGTCGTCCAATGCGGCACCCAGATCCGCTCGGGTGAGGGCCTGCGCGAGTCCGTGCAGTGGATCCAAGCCGGGAATCTCGGCAAAATCACCGCGGCGCGCGGCTTCTGCTACAAGTTCCGCGGCAGCATCGGCAAAACCTCCGGGCCGCAGCCGACACCCGCGACCGCCAACTACGATTTGTGGAGCGGCCCGGCGCCGGCGGTGCCGTTGCATCGCAAACGCCTGCATTACGACTGGCACTGGGATTATCTCACCGGCAACGGCGATGTCGGCAACCAAGGCATCCACCAGATGGATGTCGCGCGCTGGTTCCTGGGTGAGACCGGCTTGCCCCGCCACACACTCAGCATCGGCGGCCGGCTCGGTTACGATGACGATGGCAACACGCCCAACACGCAGGTCGTGATTCACGACTACGCGACGGCGCCACTGATTTTTGAAGTGCGCGGACTGCCCACCAAGGCGGGCGCATCGAAATCCGACACCAGCGCCACCGGCAGCGAAGCCGCGGATGCGGCCGCGGGCGGGATGGACAAATATGCGGGCGTCTGGCCGGCGAAAATGAACGTCGGCGTGGGCAACGTCATCGACTGCGAAGGCGGCTTCCTCGTCACCAACAGCTATTTTTCCGCCACCGCCTACGACAAAAAGGGCGCAGTGGTGAAAGAGTTCAAAGGCAGCGATCGCCACATGCAGAACTTCGTCGATGTCGTGCGCAGCCGGAAGAAAGCCGATCTCTACGGCCCGATCGAAGACGGCCACGTATCGAGCGCGCTCTGCCATCTCGGTAATGTCTCGCACCAACTTGGGCAGACCGCTACGCCCGCCGAGATCGCCGAAAAGATCAAAGGCGATGCGCCGCTCGCCGAGGCCTACGGCCGGATGCGCGAGCATCTCGCGGCCAATAACGTGGATTTCGGCAGGACCCCCGCGACGCTCGGCGTCACGCTCGCGGTCGATCCGGCGGCCGAGAAGTTCACTGGCTCCAGCGCCAAGGGCGCGAACGCGATGCTCAAGCGCGACTACCGCGCGTCGTTCATCGTGCCGCAATTGGCGTAACTGTCAGCGGAAAGTGGCCTCGCCTTCCCGCCGATGATTCGGCGGCGGGAAGCCGCCGCCACTCCGCCTCGCAGGCCAGCGAGGCGTCCAACAACTCCGGCGCGCGTATCTCTCTCTTGTTTCGTGCGTCTGGGCGTGTGACTTCTCGTCGTCCCGCCATGCGTCGCCTCTTCGTAATTTTATTCACTGCGTTCGCCGCCTCGGCGGCGTTGCGCGCGCAGGACGACGGCGACCGCCCGGTCAATTTGCCGCCCTTCATCGTCGAGGAGGCGAGTAAGGGTCCGCCGTGGCGTTTTGCGGAAATCCCCGGCTTCGAGATTCTCTCACGCTGTTCCGATCGCACCACGCGTGAGCTCGTGCAGATGCACGTCCGGCTGCACCGCCTGCTCGAAACGCTGCTCCCCGAACGGCTGCAGCTCTCATTCGCCGTCCCGCGGACGCTGATCTTCTACGACGAGGCCCTGCAGTCCGCCGCCTCGCGGGAAGTGATCGCCTCGATGATGAAAGCCGCAACGAAGGGCGCGCCGCCCTCCGCCGATTCGATCGATTTCGGTCCGATCGGCCGGCGCGCGACGCTCCTGTCGACGCCGAGCATGCGGATCAGTTTCCTGCCGAATCTCCGGCTGTGGGACAAGGACGCGATGACGGTTTTTTCCATCGTGCGCGACGGCGGCTACGATCCTGACCGGCTGGTGCTGACGCGGGACTACGTGCAATACCTGCTGCTGAACCGCGTGCCGGCGCTCCCGTGGTGGTTCGTCAGCGGCGTGCTCGCGCTCTACGAGCACACTGAATACAACACCAGTGCGCTCTCGCTCGGCCCCATTACGTGGATCTCCGAGCCTGTGACCGATGCGCTGAAGGACGATCCGAAGAAGGCGCCAGCGCCGCTGCCGCTGGCGGAATTTTTTTCCGGGGTGCCTCCGCTTGGCACGCCGGAAGGCGAGGCGCGCCGCAAGATCTGGATCGCGCAGGGTGCGCTGATCGTGCGCTGGGCGCTCGACGGCCGGACGCCGGCGCAGCGGGCCGCGTTCGCCGAGTTTGTGGACCGTGCTGGGCACCGCGTGACGCCGGAGGAGTTTCAACGCTGCTTTGGCGTCGATTTCGCCACCGCCGACGCGCAACTCGCCGCCTATCTCCCGGCCGCCGTGCGCAAGTCCGTCACGCTTCGTCCGGCGCGCCCGTTGAAGACGCCGGAAGTAACGCTGCGCAACGCCAGCGACGCCGAGCTCGCGCGCATCAAGGGCGATTGGGAACGCCTCGAGGTCGGCTTCGTGCGCAAGCGAACTCCGGAGCTCGCGGGCAAATACCTCGAGCAGGCGCGCCGCACGCTGCGCCATGCCTATGACCGCGACGTGCGTGATCCGCGGTTGCTCGCTACGATGGGACTCTGCGAATGCGATGCCGGCGACGACGCGGCGGCGCGGGGCTTTCTCGAATCCGCCGCGCGGCTCGGCCCGCTGCGGCCGCGCGCTGGCTACGAACTCGCGCGACTCCGCTTCGCCGAGGCGGACGTCCATCCGGAAGGCGCCGCCGGCCGGCTCAGCGCCGGGCAGGTCGCGAACATTTTCACGCCGCTCTTCGCAGCGCGCGAGCAGGCGCCGCCCATCCCCGAAATCTACGAACTGATCGCGCAGGTCTGGAGCCGCTCGGCCTTTCAACCCACGCGCGCCCACCTCGCTGTGCTCGAGGACGGCGTGTGGCTGTTTCCGCGGCGCGGTTCACTCATTTATCGCACCGCTTTGCTTTACGCGGATCATGGCTTCCTGATCGAAGCGGTCGAGCTGGTCCGGCTCGGCTTGGGCGTGACGACCGACCCCGCTGATCGGGAGCGCTTTGCCCGGCTCGAAGCGCAGCTCGCCGCGACCGCGCCCGCCGCGAAATAAACCCCGGGTGGATGGACGACTGTGCGACCGCGCGTGGCGGACTGTCTGGCGGAAATTGCGCGGGTGTTAGGCTGAGGATGATGTTGAATCAGGCCGATTCGCGCGCGAGGGTTCGTGTCCGCGTTTCGCCACCCCGTCGCCTGTTGCTTTCGCCATGAAACTCCCCCGTTCGTTGTTGGTCGTCGCGGCGCTCGCCGCAATTCTCTCCACCGCCCGCGCCGCCGATGCTGGCGCCAGCCTCATCATCGATGCCGCCAAACCCGGGCCGGTGAAAACGATCACGGTCGCGTGCACCGTGAATGGCCTGACGGCGAAAGTCGTGAGCGGCCGCGTGCTGAGCGTCGCGTTGCCCGCGAAGTCCGTCGTGATGCTCGAGCTGAACTGAGCGCGGAGAAAATCACGATGCGCCGCCTTGTGGTCGGAATCGTCTTCGTGGTGGCGGCGCTTGGTGGCGTTGCCTCCGACAGCCCCGGCGGGAAAATCGCCCCCAAGCCGCTTTTCCGCGATCCCGTCTTCGACGGCGCGGCCGATCCGTCGATCGTTTATGACCGCGCGGAAAAAAAGTGGCTGATGTTCTACACCGACCGCCGCGCGAACGCTCCCGGCCTCACCGCCGTCACGTGGGTGCACGGCACGCCGATCGGCCTGGCCGAATCCGTCGACGGCGCGGAGTGGAAATACCGCGGCACGGTCGAGTTTCCGAACGACATCCCGGGCACCGATGTGGAGGTCCCCACGTATTGGGCGCCTGCCGTCCTCGAGCACGCGGGCGTCTACCACATGTTCGTCACGATCGTGCCCGGCGTTTTCGAGGACTGGAATCACCCGCGCAACATCGTCCACCTCACGAGCTCCGACCTGCAGCAATGGAAATACGAAGGCACGCTCCCGCTCGTCAACGACAAGGTCATCGATCCCTGCGTGCTCCGGTTGCCTGACGGCACGTGGCGCCTCTGGTATAACAACGAGCGCACCGGCAAGACGACCTTCTACGCCGACAGCCCCGATCTCTTCACGTGGACGGACAAAGGCTCCGCACATCTCCCGCGCGATCGCGGTGAGGCGCCGCTGGCGTTTGTCTGGAAGGGCCACACCTGGCTCCTGATCGATCTGCTCGGCAACATCGGGCTCGGCGCCTATCGCTCCGATGACGCGCTTACGTGGGAACGCCAGCCCGCGAGCCTGCTCGACAAACCCGGCACCGGCACTGACGACAACAACGGCGGCCACCATCCCGAAGTCGTCCTCAGCGGTGATCGCGCGTTTCTGTTTTATTTTGTCCACCCGGGCGTGCCCGACAAAAAGCGCAGCTCGATCCAAGTCGTCGAATTGAAACTCGGCGCCGACGGCTGGCTCACGTGCGATCGCGATGCGCTGACGTCCATCCACCTGCTTCCGCCTGTTGCGAAAAAGTGAGACGCTTCGTCTGCGTTGCATCGCTCCGCGTCGGTGCGCGGCGAGGTCACGTAACCGCGCGATAGCGTCGACCGTGCGCCGTATGGTCGGTCTTGGCGCTTTTGCTCGGCGTCTTATATTGAATGAAGGTTTCCTGGCGCCACATCGTGGGTGAGTGCCCCTTGTGCCCCTTGAAGGCCCGGCAAAGATTGCTGGCGCTGGAAAAACCGCTCTCCGCCGCGACGCTATGTAACTTGGCAGTGGAGTTGCCGAGCAGTTCCATCGCTCGCTCGATCTTTAGCTGGTTGAGCACTTGTTGCGGACTCCGCTTGCGGACTTGACGGAAGAGACGGTTGAGCTGGCTTGACGAGAGTCCGATTTCGCGGGCGGCATCGCCGATCGCCGGATTGTCGGCGAGTTGATCGCGCAGCCACTTTTCCGCCCTGACCACCTTGGCGAGACTGTGGCCGGTGTGCAGCGGCTGGCGGCGTTCCGCGCACTCGCGCAGGATGAGGAGGCAAAGGTCCATGAGCGTCCGCTCCGTGTGGATTTCGCTCTCACGGATCGGATGCCAGTAGTGCCGCTTGAGTTTGCCGGCGGCTGCGCGAAGAAAACGCCGGTCGGCCGCATTCAACGCCACCGACAGCGGGCCGCGCCCCGCCACCAGTTCGGCGGTGACGGTGGGCACGGAATTGAAATGAATCACGATCAGCTCGCATTTCTTGCCGGGTTCGCCGGCCCAGCCATGGGCGAGCCCCGGAGGAAAAAGCCAGAAGGTGCTGGCCACGGGCTCGGGCCGCTGCGCCGTCGGGGTGAAGGGCGCGATTTTTCCGCGGACGACCGCGAGGAACTCCCAATTGACCCGCTTGTGCGACGGCATCGGCCGGTCGCCGTAGAGTCGCTGGCCCGTGCCTAGATATCTCAGCATGGCGTTTCGCCCGCAACGGGCGGGCGTCACCACGGGGGAAATTGCGACCCAGGGCAAGCCCGCATGCGTGATTTTGAATATCTTTTGCATGCGACGGAAAAAGCCGCCGCGTTGAACAAGGTCGGGTTTGCCGTTCGTGTTTGGTCTCGCGCACGGATCCAGCCGCCTCGCCGTGCGTTTCCAAAATCGCGCGCCCGACTCCGCGGCGGCGAGCCTCCAACACCTCCAAACCCCAGCATGAAAATCCCTCGCATTCCCATCGGCGCCTTCGCTGCGCTTTCCGTTCTGAGCCCGTTAATCCACGCGCAAACTGCGGCGCCCGCGCCTGCGCCGGCGAAGGACGATATCGTGACACTCTCGCCGTTTGAAGTCACCGCCGCGCAAACCGGGCGCTACCAATCCACCGAGGCTACTTCCGGCGGCCGCGTGCGCGTGGATGTGTTCACCGCGTCGCAGAGCATCTCGGTGATCCCGCTCGATCTCATGCTGGATATCTCCTCCACGCGCGTGCTCGACGCCGCGAAATACGTTTCCGGCATCACCGAATCGATTCTGCCCGGCGGCTTGGATCGCACGACGATTCGCGGCTTTCAACAGGACGGCACCACGGTCGACGGCTTCGGCGCCGGCAACCAGCAGGGCAACATTGATCCGGTGCTCGTCGAACGCATGGAAGTCGTCAAAGGCCCGAACGCCGTGCTCGCGCCGAACAATGGCAACGCGCCCGGCGGCACGATCAACCTCGTCACGCGCAAGCCGCAGTTTCGCAACTTCGGCTCGGTCTCCTATCAGGTGGCGCGCTACGACGGCAACCACGCGACCTTCGACTTCAACCGGATGCTGAACAGCGCGTGGGCGTTCCGCGTGGTCGGCGCGCACTACGAGACCAAGGTCTATCCCGAGGTCCCGATGAAGAATACCACGGTGATGCCGATGATCACCTGGCGCTCGAAGACCGGCGCGCAGCTCACCGCGCAGTTCGAATATTTTCATTTCCATAATCAAAATTACCTCGGTATCCCGCTGGATCCATCGATCGGCAGCACCGGGGAGGGCGCGAAAATCTGGAGCATCCTGCCGCGCGATCTGAATCTCAGCGACAACGACTATCGCGACGACCAGCGCAAGGAGGTGCGGTTGCTGCTGACCGCGCCGCTGAGCAATTCCCTCAACATGCGCCTTGCGGCCCGCTACGCCGACACGGCGGTGGCTTTCGGTCAGAACATCCCCGGCCCGGGCCTCGGCACCCAGACAGGCGGCGCGATCAACCCGCTGACCGGCCTCTACACGCCCGGCTTGATCTATGGCGGCAGTCCGACCTACACCGCCTCGCCGGCGCCCGCCGCCGCGCTGGTGCTGGGCCGCAACGGCAACAACCCGCGCACCTACGGTCCGCTCTTCAACGCGCAGAACGACTACGTGCATGAATTCAAGAACGACCTCTTCAGCACAAGCACCCTCGGCGGCGTGGCGTTCAACTTCAGCAAGCTCCTCGGTCTCGCGATCAACGCCGACCGGCCCACGATCAACTACGCCGCGCCGCAGGCGAACCTGCCGTTCGTCGAGCGCAATGCCGCCACGAACGCCACCGCGATCGCCAGTCGCACCAGCACGCTTAGCACGTCGGAACAGGCTTACCTCAGCGAAACGCTGAAAGTCTGGGGCGATCGGGTCGCGCTCAACGCGAGCTACTCCTACAATAATTTCGATACCAGCATCCAAAACTATGTCACGGTGGCGCCGACCGCGGCGATCCCCGTGCCCCAGCAGCGCTTCACCGGCAACATCGATACCCAGCTCAAGTCGTGGGGTGCGGTCGTGAAACCGCTCCCGAGCGTCGTCGTGTATTACGGCTATGCCGAAAATACCGCGGTCAACAATCCCGGCAGCACGGGCGCCACGTCGATCGCGGCGGGCAACGCCCTGCTGACGCTGCAGGCCGGCAAGCAGCGTGAATATGGCGTGCGCTGGGAAGGGTGGGAGAAGCGACTCTTCGCCACCGTCAGCCATTTCGACATCAAGCAGAGCGGCTTCGCCGTGCCGAATCCCGGCAACCTGGTCGTGCCGCAGCCGAATCCACTGTTGCCCAATCTCATCACCGACCGTGCCGCCCAAGGCTGGGAATTCGAACTGCGCGCGAACGCGACGAAAAACTTCTCGTTGATCGGCAACGCCACCCGCTTCAAGAACCGCGATCCGAACGGTCAGCCCTTCCGCGCCACCGCCGAGCAATCTTGGGCCGTGCTGGGCAGTTACGTGTTCGAAAAGACGTCGCCGCTCACGGGCTTGAGCCTCGCCCTCGGCGCCGATCATCTCGGCCGCCGACCCGGTGACGCGCCCGGCGGCCCGATCACGATCATCCCGGCCAGCGGCTCGCCCTACATTGTGGCGCCCGGGCCGACCTTCTGGCTCGCACCCCGCACGCTGCTCAGCCTCTCGGCCGGCTATAAGTTCAACGCCCACTGGAGCGGGCAGCTCAACGTCGATAATCTGCTGAACACCGAATATGTCGCCGCCTCGGTGAACCGGGGCAACGTCATGCCGGGCATGCCGATCAATCCGCGTTTCCGAGTTACCTACAGCTTCTGAGGAGTTCAGGTGAAATCCCGCGGCTTGGTCAGCCGCGGGATTTTTTTCGACGCCCCGCGGCTGCTCCCTGACGCCGGGGCGGCGGCGACTGGAGCGTCGACAATTTTCCCGACGACGCTTTGGTGGGCCTCTGACTTGGGAATGCGATTTCCCCCATGAAACTCCCCCGCCTCATCTTCGTCGCGTGGCTTGGCCTCGGTTTGGTCCGGGCGCAATCCACGTCTCCGGCCAACCCGCGTCCGCTGGCGCGCGGTCCAGCTTGGGTTTACGCCGCCGCGCAACCGGACGATTTCCCGCTCGCGACGGCGGCGGGCGCCGCGCCGATCGTTTTTTCGACGGACGACTTTAAGGTCGTCACCCTGGCCGCGCACGATCTCGCGGCCGACATCGAACAGGTCACGGGTCAAAAGCCGGCGCTGCGGCCTGCTTCCACGTTCAGCCAGATGGGCGGCGGACGCGGACCGATCGTCGTCGTTGGCACGCTGGGGCAAAGTCCCTTGATCGACGAACTCGCGCGGGCGGGAAAATTCGACAGCAGTGAACTGCGCGGCGCGTGGGAAAGTTTTCTCATCGCGACCGTCGCCCATCCGTGGCCCGGCATTCCCTCCGCCCTTGTGATTGCCGGCAGCGACCGAAGGGGCACGGCGTTCGGCGTCTACGAGCTGTCGCAGGCGATCGGCGTATCCCCGTGGCATTGGTGGGCCGACCTCGCCCCGGAAAAGCAGCCGGCGCTGCACGTCGCCGCCGGCACGCGCCGCTTCGGGCCGCCGTCGGTGAAGTATCGCGGCATCTTCATCAACGACGAGGACTGGGGACTGCACGTGTGGGCGAAAAACAATTTTGAGCCTGAGCACGGTGGCATCGGCCCGAAGACCTACGCGAAAGTTTTCGAACTCCTGCTCCGGCTCAAAGCCAACACCCTCTGGCCCGCGATGCACGCGGTCTCGAAGCCGTTCAACGCCTTCGCCGAAAACGCGCCGCTCGCCGACGCCTATGCGATCGTGATGGGGTCGTCGCACGCCGAGCCGATGCTCCGCAATAACGTCGGCGAGTGGCCACATGATCGCGACAAGGATTACAACTACCTCACGAATCGCGACGGCGTGTTGAAATACTGGGACGAGCGCGTCGCCGCCAACGGCCGTTACGAAAATATCTACACGCTCGGCATGCGCGGCATTCACGACTCCGTGATGCAGGGTCCGAAGACCAACCCCGAGCGCATCGCTACCCTGGAAAAAATCTTTGCCGACCAGCGCGCGCTGCTGGCCAAACATGTTCGCCCCGACCTCGAGCATGTGCCGCAGATTTTCTGCGCCTACAAGGAAGTGCTCCCGCTTTATCGCGGCGGCCTGCGCGTGCCGGACGACGTGACGGTGATGTTTCCCGACGACAATTTCGGCTACATCCGCGATTTTCCGGCGGCGAGCGAGCGCAACCGCGCCGGCGGCTTCGGCGTTTACTATCACCTCTCGTATCTCGGTGCCCCGATGAGCGACCTCTGGCTCAGCACCACTCCGCCGGCGCTCGTGTGGGAGGAAATGACGAAGGCCTACGACGCCGGCGCGCGCACGATCTGGATCGCCAACATCGGCGACCTTAAACCCGCGGAGATCGACATGGAATTTTTCCTGCAACTCGCATGGGACATCAAGCGCTGGCGCCGCGATAATCTGGACGATTTCCTGCCCGAGTGGGCCGCGCGCGAATTCGGTGCAGGTCAAGCGAAGGAAATCGCGGCGATCATGCGCGACTACTATCAGCTAAACTTTCAGCGCAAGCCCGAGCATCTCCAATGGTGGATGCCGAAAGATCCACCGCGCGCGGGCACCCTCAGCGATGACGAGGTGAGGGAGAGGCTCGCCGCGTTCGAAGCCCTGCGCTATCGTCTGGCCGTTGTCGGAAGCGGGATTCCGGAATGGCAGGCGGGGGCGTTTTATGAACTCGTCGCCTACCCGGTGTTCGGTGCGCGGCTGGCGAACGAACGTTTTTTCCTGGGCGAACGCGGCGAGGTCCCGGGCGCCACCATGGCCGGGGAGGCGCTGCGCGAGATAACGAAATTCTATAACGAGGGCATCGTCGGCGGAAAGTGGCGCGGGATCATGGCGCTCGAACCGGCCGACGACGATTGGAAGTCGATGCGCATTGCGCGTTGGGAAACGCCGAAATATTCACGACCGACTCCGCCGACTCCCGGCACCGGTGGCGTGATCTCGCTCGAAGCCGAGCGCTTTACGCGCAAGACGGATCGGGTCGGCGCCGCGTGGGAACGCATCCCGGGCCTTGGCCGCACCGGGGAAGGATCGGTCGCGGTGTTTCCGACGACCGCGGTGAGCATCGCGCCCGAAAAACTTGTGGCGGATGCACCGCGTCTCGACTACGAAGTGAGCTTCGGCGCCGCGGGCGAATTTCCCGTCACCGTTTATCTCGTGCCTGCGCACCCAATTGCGAATAGCGCGTTGCGCTTCGCGCTCGCGCTGGACGACGCGGCACCACAGATCGTCGCGCTCGAATTCAAAGACGGCGCGGCCGAGTGGGCGCAAGGCGTGCTCAACAACACGCGCACCGCCAAAGCCACGCTTCACGTGCCTTCGCCCGGTGCGCACACGCTGAAGATTTTCATGGTGGATGCCGGCGTCGTGCTCGACAAGCTCGTCATCGATTGCGGCGGACTCGTGCCCAGCTACCTTGGTCCGCCCGAAAGTCTCTCCGCGCGGTAGCGCCGGGATCCTGTGGTCGCGGCGGACTGTCTGGCATATCTTTCCCCGTGAATTCCGCGTGCATCCTCCTCGCTCTCGGGGCAATTTTGCCCCGTGAATCCCGCCCGCTTTCTTGCCGCCTTGCTCGCTTTCACTGCATTACGCGCCGCCGAAGTCACCACGCGGATCACGATCGAGGCCGGCGAGCCCGGCCACGCGGTGAGCCCGCTGCTGCACGGAATTTTTTTCGAGGACATCAACTATGCCGCCGACGGCGGCCTCTACGCCGAGCTCGTGCAGAACCGCTCGTTCGAGCATGCCGAGTCGCTTTACGCCTGGAGCACCGTGAGTCGCGGCGCGGAGGGCGGCGTCGAGGTGAGAGCCGACACTCCGCTCAACGCGAAAAATCCGCACTATCTCCGCCTCGACATCGCCAAACCCGGAAAAGGGTTTGGCGTCGCCAACTCCGGTTACGGCGGGATCCCGTTGAAGCAGGAGGAGAATTATCTCATTTCGATCCGGGTCCGGGGGAATCTTGGCGAAGGCGGACAATTGCGCGCCGTGCTCGAGGATGAAACGGGTCGGCCGATCGGTGAGAGCTCCCTGTGGCAGGTCCCAACCGGCGACCAACGCGCCAAGCTTGAGGATTACAAAAAACAAAACAGCCAGGTTGCGCTTAATCCGCCGGGCGTGATCGGCACTTGGACAAAATTGGAAGGCACGATCAAAAGCACGGCGACCGCGACCCACGCGCGGCTGGTGTTGTTTGCGACCGCCGCAGGCCGCGTCGACTTGGATGTCGTTTCACTTTTTCCCGAACACACCTTTAAGGATCGCCGGAATGGTCTGCGCGCCGATCTCGCGCAGATGCTCGCCGACATGAAGCCGTCGTTCCTGCGTTTTCCCGGCGGCTGCATTGTCGAGGGCATGGACCTCGCCAACCGTTACCAGTGGAAGGACTCCATCGGCGACATCGCGGAGCGCCCGCAAAACTGGAATCGCTGGCAGGACGCGATTCGCGGCCAGACCGCGCCGCAATACTACCAGACCTACGGCCTCGGCTTCCTCGAATATTTCCAGCTCTGCGAAGATCTCGGCTGCGAGCCGATGCCGATCCTGAACTGCGGCATGGCGTGTCAGTTTCAGAGCAAGCAACTCGTCCCGCTCGACCAACTCGATCCGTTTGTGCAGGATGCGCGCGATCTGATCGAGTTTGCGAATGGCGACGCGTCGACAGTGTGGGGCGCGAAACGGGCGGCGCTCGGCCATCCCGCGCCGTTCAACCTGAAGCTGCTCGGCGTCGGCAACGAGCAGTGGGGCGAGCAATATTTCGAGCGCTACCCGATCTTCTACCAAGCGATCAAGGCGAAGTATCCCGACCTCCGTCTCGTGACGGGCGCGGGCCCCGGCGTCGACGCCGGCGACTCCGATCGGTTCAAACTCGCGTGGGACAAATTCAAAGGGGGCACGCCCGCCGATCTCGTCGACGAACACTATTACCGCCCGCCGCAATGGTTTTTGGAAAACGCCACGCGCTACGACACGCAGGATCGCTACGGCCCGAAGGTGTTCGCCGGCGAATTCGCGGCGCACGATCGTAACCGCCGCAACTCCCTCCGCGCCGCGATTTCCGAGGCGGCGTTCATGACCGGCCTCGTGCGTAACAGCGACGCCGTCGCGATGTCGGCTTATGCGCCGCTCTTCGCGAAGGCCGGCGCGTTTCAGTGGGCGCCTGATCTCATCTGGTTCGACAACACGCGCGTCTACGGCTCGCCGTCGTATTACGTGCAGGCGCTGTTTATGAAAAACCGTCCCGACGTCGCGCTGCCGGTCGTGGTGGAATCGGCGGTCGCCGCGTCGGCCCCGGCCCCGACCACCACGCTACCAGCGGCGACCGATGCGAAAGCCAAGCCCGCGCCCGTGGCAAAACCGCTGCCGGCGCTCTTTGCCGTCGCCGGTCGTGACGACAAAGCCGGCGACATGATCATCACGGTGGTGAATCCGTTCGCCGCCGCGCGTGAAGCGGACATCGCGTTGCGCGGGGTCGCGCGCGTCATGCCGGACGTTCGGGTTACCGTGCTGACCTCTGCGAGTGCGGACGACGAAAACAGCTTCGACGCGCCGCGGAAAGTCGTGCCGCGCGAAGCGTCCTTCAAGATCACCGGTCCGACCTTCCTGCATCTTTTTCCGGCGAACTCGCTGACGTTCCTTCGCCTGAAGGTTCGAGACTGAGTTCGCGTTTCCTTCCCCTGCGTTCGTCGCTGTTGCTCTCCTAATGTCCACTGCTTCCGTCACCCTTCGTCGCGAGCCGGTCACGCTGCCGACCTACGAGCCGCACGCGCCGGACAAGAACCCGATGTTTCTTGAGAAACGGGTTTATCAGGGTAGCAGCGGGAAAGTTTATCCGTTACCCTTTATCGATCGCATCGCGGAAAAACCCGTGCCGCGCGCGTGGGACGCCATCCACCTCGAGAACGAATTTCTCTACGTGATGATCCTGCCGGAACTCGGTGGCCGCATCCACATCGCGCGCGACAAGACCAACGGCTACGACTTCATCTACCACCAAGCGGTCATCAAACCCGCGCTCGTCGGCCTCGCGGGTCCGTGGGCGAGCGGCGGGATCGAGTTCAACTGGCCGCAGCATCACCGGCCGTCGACGTTTATGCCCGCCGCCGTCGCGATTGAAAATGCCGCCGACGGTGCGATCACGGTGTGGCTCGGTGAACACGATCCGATGGGGCGGATGAAAGGCATGCACGGCGTTTGCCTCGCGCCCGGCCGCGCGGTGCTCGAGGTCAAAGTGCGGGTCTACAATCGCACGTCACTCCCGCAGACGTTTCTGTGGTGGGCCAATGCCGCGACACGCGTGCACGAAAACTACCAATCCTTCTTCCCGCCGGACGTCACCTGCGTCGCCGATCACGCGAAGCGCGCGATGAGTGAATTCCCGCTGGCGAAAGGCCGCTACTACGGCGTCGATTACGCCGCGCGGGCGAAACACGGCGTGCCGGCGGGCGAGCGGCCCACCCAGTTCGCACCCCGGGCCAGCTATGCGCGGAACGATCTCTCGTGGTATGCCAACATTCCCGTGCCCACTTCCTACATGTGCCTGGGATCGGCCGGAGATTTTTTCGGCGGTTACGATCACACGGCGCGCGCTGGGCTCGTGCACGTCGCCGATCATCATATCGCGCCCGGCAAGAAACAATGGACGTGGGGCAACCATGCCTTCGGCTACGCGTGGGATCGCAACCTCACAGACGCCGATGCCCGCGGCGAGTTTGCGCCTTACATCGAACTCATGGCGGGCGTCTTCACCGACAACCAGCCGGACTTTTCGTTTCTCGCGCCGGGTGAGACTAAAACCTGGAGCCAGCATTGGTATCCCCTGCGTGACATCGGACCCGCGCAAAAAGCCAACCTCGAGGCGGCGCTGAGCCTGCGGCTTGGAAGGAGGCGCGTGCACATTGGCGTCGCGGTTACCGCTGTGCACCGGCGGGCGATCGTTCGTCTGAGCCATGGGGAAAATTTTGTCCGCGAGGCTCAGATCGATCTCACGCCGGCCGCGCCGTATGTCACCGAGTGCCCCCTGCTGTGCGCGGCCCGCGCCACGGAGCTCTCACTCTCGGTGTGCACCGCGGACGGCCGGGAGTTGATCGGTTACACGCCGCAGCCGCGTCCGAAACGCCCGTTGCCAGCGCCCGCGACCGAGCCGGCCTCGCCGAGGGAGATCACGAGCACCGACGAACTCTACGTTACCGGACTCCACTTGGATCAATACCGCCACGCGACGCGCACCTCGGCCGACTACTGGCGCGAAGCGTTACGCCGCGATCCGGGCGACGCCCGGTGCAACAACGCCCTCGGCCTCTGGCATCTTCGCCGCGGTGAATTTCCCGCCGCCGAAAGCCATTTTCGGGCGGCGATTGCGCGCCTCACGTTGCGCAATCCGAATCCCGCCGACGGCGAACCACATCACAATCTCGGCCTGTGCCTACGCTACCAAGCCGACGCCGAAGCTAAACTCGCGAAGCGAGAATCGAAAATTTCAGCGGCCTACGAGGCCTTCTACAAATCCACTTGGAACGCCGCGCAACAGCCCGCCGCGTTTCACGCCCTGGCCGAGATCGATTGCTGCCGCAGCAACTGGTCGCGCGCGCTCGAACATCTCGCCGCCGCGCTCCGCCTTAATCCGGACAATCTCCGCGCGCGAAACCTGCAAGTCCTCGTCCTCCGCCGGCTCCATCGCGCAGCCGAAGCGGACGCGCTCTTACGCGCAACCCTCGCCCTCGATCCACTCGACGCGTGGGCGCACGCGCTGGCTGAAAGTGGTCCGGGCATCCTCCCCGTGAGTCTGCAGAATCAGCGGCGGGAAGCGACGGCCACTCGTTTTGCCTGCGACACCCAAACCCGACTTGACCTTGTCCACGACCACATCCGCGCCGGGTTTTTCGCTGAAGCACTCGCGTTGCTCGCTGTCGCCGCGCCCGAGCCCACCTCCGGCACCGCCCCCCTCGTCGCCTACACCGCCGCCTGGGTTTGTCATTTAATCGACGACCAACTGGCCGAGCGCCGCCACCTCGCGATCGCGGGCGCAGCGTCGCCCGACTATTGTTTTCCCGCGCGCCTCGAGGAGATTTCGATCCTGCGCCACGCGATCGCCGCGAACCCGCGCGACGCGCGCGCGCCCTACTATCTGGGCAACCTGCTCTACGATCGCCGCCGTCACCGCGAGGCGATCGCGCGGTGGGAAAAATCTGCGCGCCTCGATCCGAAGTTCTCCGTTGTGTGGCGGAATCTCGGGATCGGTTATTTCAACATCGCGCACCAGCCCGCCAAGGCACGCACCGCTTACGATCGCGCGGTGCAGGCGAACCCATGCGACGCCCGACTCATCTACGAGCGCGATCAACTGTGGAAACGCCTCAACGTTTCGCCAGCCCTGCGCCTCGCCGAGTTGGAGCGGTATCGCGATCGCGTCGCGCAACGCGACGATCTCACGCTCGAATTTTCCGCGCTGCTCAACCAAACCGGCCGCCCGGGGGAGGCCGGCGCACTGATCGCCCAGCGCAAATTCCAACCGTGGGAGGGCGGGGAGGGGATCGCGCTCGGCCAGCATGTGCGCACCCAGCTCGCGCTCGGCCGACAGAGCCTCGCCGCGGGCGATCCTTCGGATGCGGCGAAGTTATTTTCCGCCGCACTCGAGGCGCCCAAAAATCTCGGCGAGGCGAAGCATCTGCTCGTCAGTCAGAGCGACATTCATTTCTGGCTCGGCTGCGCTCTGGACGCTGGCGGCGACCACGCGCTCGCGCGGGAGCACTGGACAACCGCCGCCCATTTCCGCGGTGACTTCCAAGCGATGAGCGTCGGCACTTTTTCGGAGATGACTTACTTCTCCGCCCTCGCGCTCGAAAAACTCGGCCGCCGCGTCGCCGCGAAAAAACTCTTGCGCGCCCTGCTCGCCCACGCCCGCCAACTCGCCCGCACGCCAGCCAGGATCGATTACTTCGCCACGTCGCTCCCGACGATGCTGCTTTTCGATGACGATCTCGATCGGCGCCAGAAGATCACTGCGCTCTTCCTCGAGACGCAGGCGCGGCTCGGGCTCGGCGAACGCGCCGCCGCGCGCCGGCTGCTCGCCCGCGTGCTCCGGCTCGATCCGGCGCACGCGAGGGCTGCGGATCTCGCTTCCGAACTGTCCGCGAAGGGCTAAGTTTCGTTTCCGTCGTTGCTCACCGATTTTTATCCCATGACGCTCGCCTCTCGTCTTCTCCTGCTTGGCTTGATGGTTGTCGCGTCGTCGCGTGCCGAGCGCGAGACGGTATCACTCGCCGGCACGTGGCGCTGCGCGCTGGATCGCGCCGACGTCGGCGTGAAGGAACAATGGTCTGCCCGCGAGGTGGCCGGCGATGGTCGCATCGCACTGCCGGGAATTCTCCAAGCGCAGGGTTACGGCGACGAGATCAGCGCCGACACGCCGTGGGTGGTCGGTCTCGGGGACGCGTGGTGGAAACTCCAGCCGGCGGAGCTGCGCGAAAAATTTTCGGAGCCCGGCCGCGTCGAGGTGCCCTTCCTTTCGCAGCCCCGACTCCATTATCTCGGCCCCGCATGGTATCAACACGACCTGGAGATTCCGGCCAGATGGAAGGAGCGGCACCTCTCCCTTTTTCTCGAGCGGGCGCACTGGGAAACGACCGTGTGGATCGACGACACGAAAATCGGCTCCTGCAACAGCCTCGTGGCCCCACACGAGTTCGATCTCGGCGTGCTCGAGCCCGGTCCGCACCGGCTGACCATCCGGATCGATAATCGCCAAATCATCCGCGATCCGCAGAACGACGGCCATGGCGTCGACGGCCATAGCGTGTCCGATGCACTCGGCGCGACGTGGAACGGCATCGTCGGGCGCATGGAGTTTGCCGCCACCTCGCGGGTTTGGATCGACGAGGTGCAGACGTTTCCCGACCTCGCTAAAAAAATGGTTCGCTTGCGCGTGAAGCTCGGCAACGCCACGGGCAAGTCCGGCTCCGGCCGAATCTCCGTCGGCAAAACGTCGGGTCCCATCCAGTGGGATGCGACCGGTGGCAGCGGCGAACTCGAGGTTCCCTACGGCGACGATGCGGTCCTCTGGGATGAATTTCATCCGGCGCTGCAGCATCTCTCGGTGTTGTTTGTCGGCGGCGATCACACTGATGTCCGGAACCTCGTCGTCGGCCTCCGGGAGGTGAGCTATCGCGAAAAAGATCTGCTGATCAACGGCCGGGTCGTGAATCTGCGCACAACGCATTCGGGCGGGGACTTTCCCCTCACGGGCGCGCCGGCCACCGATGTCGGGTCGTGGATGAGAATTTTCCGCGTGTGCCAGAGCTACGGATTGAACGGCATGCGCTTTCACTCGTGGTGCCCGCCTGAGGCGGCGTTCGCCGCGGCGGACATCATGGGATTTTATCTCGCGCCCGAGTGCGGGCTCTGGGCGCCGTTCAATCCCGGGAGCACCTACACGAAATTTCTCGACGAGGAGACGCCACGCCTGATCCGCGCCTACGGCAACCACCCGTCGTTCATTTTGCTTTCACCGAGCAATGAGCCGGCCGGCCGCTACACGCAGGTCACGCCGGCTTGGGCGAAGGCCTGGTATGAAAAAGATCCGCGCCGGCTCTACGCGGCGGGCACGGGTTGGGCCGCGCCGGAGCAAGTCACCGGCGGCGCGCAATACGCCGGCCTCGTCCGCTTCGGTCGCGGCGAGTTGCGCAACGTGAGCGGGTGGTTCGGCAAAGACTATCGCACGGCGCTCGAGGGCGTCCGCATTCCGGTGCTCGCGCACGAGGTCGGCCAGTGGTGCGCGTATCCCGACTTCGATGTGATCAAGGAATTCACCGGGTTCCTCCGGCCGTCGAACTACCATATTTTCCAATATATCGCCGGGCAGAACGGCGTGCTCGAATTCAACCACGCCATGGCGTGGGCCTCCGGGCGTTTTCAGCTCGCGTGCTACAAGGAGGAAATCGAGGCCAATCTGCGCACCCCCGGGCTCGCCGGTTACCAGTTGCTCGATCTGCACGATTACCTCGGCCAGGGCACGGCGCTGATCGGGCTGGTGGACGCGTTTTGGAATCCGAAGAGCTACGTGAGCGCCGAGGAGATGCGGCGGTTCAACAGCAACACCGTGCCGCTCGCGCGCCTCGCTCAACGCACGTTCACGACCGCGGAAACGCTCACGGCGGAAGTGGAGCTTTACCACTTCGGCGAAAAACCGCTCGCGGGCGCCGTGCCGGTTTGGAAAATCACCGATGCCAAGGGCCGGGCCGTCGTCAGCGGCGAATGGCCGGCGCGCGATCTTCCCACCGGGAAGAATATCCCGCTCGGCCAGGTTTCGGCGTCGCTCGCGAAACTCCCGGCACCCGGCGCCTACAAACTTGTCGTCGGCGTGAAAAACACCGGCGTCGAAAACGACTGGAATTTCTGGGTCTATCCTCCTCCGTCCGCCGCCCCGCTGCCGCCCCAGGTCTTCGTCACCGACGTCTGGGCCGACGCGGAGGCGCGGCTCGCGGCCGGCGACAAAGTCGTGTTCACCCCGCGCGCCACCGATCTCGATCCGGCGAAGTCGCCGCCAATGAAACGCGTGCCGGTCTTCTGGAATATCCAGATGACGGTCCGGCCGCCGCGCAACCCGACGCCGCGCTTCGATGCCATGCTCGGCTTGCTCGCTGACGCGAAGCATCCTGCGCTCGCCGGGTTTCCGACCGACGATTCCTGCGATTGGCAGTGGACGCCGCTGATCGACAACGTGCGGTCGGTCAACCTGACCGACGCCCCGCGCGCGCTACGACCGATCGTCGCGGCGATCGACGACTGGAATCGCAACTGGCGGCTGGGGGTGATTTTCGAGTGCACCGTGGGCTCGGGCCGGCTGCTCGTATGCACGATCGATTTGAAAAATCCCGCGCCCGGCGCGCAGCAGCTTCGCCGCTCGCTGCTCGACTATGCAGCCAGCCGAAAATTCAAACCCAGCGCCACGCTGACACCCGAGCAGGCGCGGAAACTCTGGGTCGTGGCGGAAAAGCCCGCGACGTCGACGGCATCGCGCGCATTTGATCGCGACTTGGACGACGGTTCCGGTCGCCCACCGGCGCCGAAGAAACCCTAAATTTTTCCTCCCAACCTCCCGACTCCCTAAAACCCCGATTCCCCATGAAAACCAAAACCTCCCTCCTCGTCGCGCTGGTCGCGGCGTGTGCCTTGATGGCCTCCGCTCGCGCGGCTGACATCGACGGCAAATGGAAAGCTGAATTCGACAGCCAGATCGGCAAGCAGACTTACGTGTTCGACCTGAAGGCCGACGGTGAAAAGCTCACCGGCAAAGCCACGGCCGACCGACCGCCGCTTGAAAAAACGGTGACCGAGATCAAGAACGGCAAAGTCACGAAGGACGACGTGTCGTTTACCGAGTCGCTGAAAATCCAAGACCAGGACGTCGTGATCGAATACAAAGGAAAGCTCGTCGGCGACGAGTTGAAGCTCCACCGCAACGTGGTCGGCATCACGGAATACGACATCGTCGCGAAGCGCGTCGCGGAAAAGAAGTAGCCAGCGTCAATCCCGGCGATCTTGTTCGTGGCCTGACGATCGAATTTGAAATTAAGCTCGGTCTCGGGCTGGCCGTCGTGCCAGTGGGAAAAGAGCTTGAGCTCGCACGTCCCCCAGCGCCGCCTCGCGAACGCACTGCGTCGGGCGACGATTGTCATGCGCGGTGTTTGCCGGGCAATGCCGCGTTTCATGGCGATCGCTTTCGCCGAAAGGACCACCCCGCTCGCAATCAGACCTTCCCCGCCGTCCGCTCGCTCGCGAAGAGGACGATCGAATCGCCAGGTGCGATGTGTCTGCCCCCCTTCATGGTCTTCTGCGCGCGGAACGCGTGCGTCTTCGCCCGGGGATCGGAAACCGCGGTTTTGATCGCGAATACGGTGCTCCTTATTTTCCGTCGTGCTTTCTCCGGGCGAGACGGGACCACACTTTACGTGCCGTAAAGCCGGTCGCCGAAATCGCCGAGGCCGGGGAGAATGTATTTCTTCGCGTTGAGCGCGCGGTCGTGGGCGGCGGTATGAATCGTCGTGCCGGGGTGGTGCTTCTCCACTTCGGCCACGCCCTCGGGCGAACTCACGATGCACACGAGGGTGGGATTCACCGCGCCGTGCTGCTTCACGACGGAGAGCGCGTTGGCGGCACTACCGCCGGTCGCCAGCATCGGGTCGATCACGAAGACGCGTTTGCCGGCGAGCGGGGGCAGTTTGCAGTAATAACTGCGGGCGACGGCGGTCGTATGGTCGCGCTCAAGGCCGATATAGCCGACGGTCACTTCGGGGAAAATATCCGTGAACGGCTGCACCATCCCAAGCCCGGCGCGCAGGATCGGCACGACGACGAGCGGCTGGTGCGCGAGCACGCGGGCCGTCATTTTCTCGAGCGGCGTGTCGATGACTTTGTCCTCCGTCGGGAGATCGGCGGTCGACTCGATCGCGAGGAGCAGGCTGATTTGATAAGCCAGCGTGCGGAAAGTCGCGGGCTTCGTGGTCTGGTCGCGCAGATGAGTGATGATGTGCGCGGCGAGTGGATGATCGAGGACGTGGAGGGGCATCGGAAAAAGGAACCAGGAGGAACGATGAAGGATGAAAACGGAGTGCGGCCGGTTCGTGAGCTTGGGATTGGTTTCTTCCTGTTAGCTTCTTCAAGCCTCCGTGGTCAGAGCAGGTCTCGTTCGACTTTGTGCTCGAGAAAGTCTTCGAACTCCTTGCGCAGCGTTTTTTGTTTCCCACGAAACGCCGGCAGCATGGACAGCCAGTGGTAGGCTTCCTCGCGCAGGTGTTTGGGCATCGCCGGCTCGAGGGCGACAACGCGGTCGAGCGCCCGCACGCATTGCGCGGCGATGCGTTCGCAGACGAGCTGGGCGTTGGCGGAGCTGTGCTGGCCGGCGAGCCGGAGCGTGTCGTCGAGCCGCCGGCCGCGGCCGGCAAGGTGGCCGCGATAATCGAAGAGCGCCGGCACGACCACGGTCGCGGTGCGCGGAAAACCGCTCGTCATCAAATTCCACGGCTCGTTCTTCCAGTCGCCCGCGTTGCGCAGGTCGGTGCGGAGCAGGACGGCGGGGAGGTCGGCGAACTTCGCGAACATGAACTCGACCACCGTGCCCGCGTCGAGCTCGGGGCCATCGTAATTGAAGATCGCGAGATCGCAGGCGACGAGCGCGCGGAGGTTGCCATCGCGAATCGCGCGCGCCCCGCGGCCGCGCCACATGAAATCCTGCGGGAGCAGGCAGCGGTATTTGCCGTGGGATTTTTCGTAAATCGCCTCGGCGAGCCACGCGTTGCCGATGAGGTGCTTCAGCGAAAAAGGTTCGCCGGCGAAATAAACCGTGTAGTTTCGTTTCTTTTTCTTCAGCGCGCGGCGCCGCGAGCAGATGCGCGGGTGGGGGAGTCCTCAACGCAAATTATGTCGGGCGGGGGGGGCCGACCCCCCCTGCGGGCGCCCCGGGGGTAAAATAGGCGGGGGGCGGGGGCCCCCCCCCCCCCCCCCCACACCGCGACCAATGCAGCGGATGTGTGGTGGGCCCCGGGCGG
>JBBRLB010000011.1:0-70817 GCA_038231575.1 Opitutales bacterium
CATGCGGTCTAAACCGAGTTCATGAAGTTCCTCTCTACTCGCGGCCAGACCCCCGCGCTCGGATTTTCCGATGCAGTCGCCACCGGGCTCGCGCCGGACGGTGGGTTGTTTCTGCCCGTGTCACTGCCAGATTTCTCGAAGGACCTGAAACGCTTCGAAGGTCTCAGCTACGCGGAATTGTGTTTTGAGTTCATGCGGGTGTTCGCGACCGACATTCCGGCGGAAACGCTGCGCACGATCGTCCACGCGAGCTACACGAAGTTCAGCGACCCGGCGATCGCGCCGCTGAAATCGCTGGGGAAGAATCTTTACGTGCTCGAACTGTGGCACGGGCCCACGCTCGCATTCAAAGACTTCGCGCTGCAGCTCCTCGGCAATCTCTACGCGCATCAATGCCAGGTGCGGAAGGAAACGATCAATGTCCTCGGCGCGACCTCCGGCGATACCGGCGCCGCGGCGATTCACGGGCTGCTCGGCAAACCGGGCACCGCGATCTTCATTCTCTATCCGGATGGACGCGTGTCGCCGCTGCAAGAGCGGCAGATGACCTGCACCGGGGCGGACAACGTCTTCGCGATCGCGGTCGATGGGACGTTCGACGACGCCCAAAACTCGCTCAAAGAGATTTTCGGCGATCAGGATTTCCGCACGCGGCTCCGGCTCTCGGCGGTCAATTCGATCAACCTGGCGCGCGTGCTGGCGCAGTGCGTTTACTACCTTTACGCGTGGCTGAAGCTGCCGGCGAGTGAGCGCGGCAACGTCGAGTTCGTGGTGCCGACCGGAAATTTCGGCAATGTTCTCGCCGGCTGGATGCTGCAGAAAATGGGCGTGCCGATCCGTGGGTTTCGTGTCGCCACGAATCAAAACGACATTCTCTGCCGCCTGTTCACGACGGGCGAGTATCGCGTCGGCGACGTGCGGCCGAGCCTCGCACCGTCGATGGACATCCAGGTCGCGTCGAACTTCGAGCGCTTCATCTATTTCGCCGTCGGCCGCGATCAGGCGAAAGTGCGCGAGGTGATGCAGACGTTCAAGACGACGGGTGCCTACACCTTCGAAAATTTCAACCGCGACACCTTCAGCGCCTCGCGTTGCGCGGACGCGGAGATTCCCGGGATCATCGCGCGGGTGCACCGCGAGTTCGGCTACGTGACCGATCCGCACACGGCGTGCGGTTTCAAGGACGTGGCAGCCGGCGGCGATCGCGTGCGCATCGTGCTTTCGACGGCGAGCCCCGCCAAATTTCCCGACACGATCCGCGCGGCAATCGGTCTGGAGCCGACGCATCCAAGTCTCGAAGCGCTAAAATCCAAACCGATCGTGAAGCACCGGCTCAAGGCGACGCCGGATGCGATCCGGGCGTTTATCAACGAGCGGGCGGTCGGGACTTGATCGTTGGCCGGGCTGGCCTGCCGTTTGCGCGCCGGGATTTTAGAAGACGGGTCAAAGGCTGCGCCCTACTTCGAACTACATTTTCAGCGTCAATTGTAGATTGTAACTGATCGGCTGCTTCAACGCGAAGGTGAGCGGCACGGTCTCGCGCGCCGGGCTCGTGTAGTCGCCGCCCTTGGGGCGCAACGCCGACGCCGTCTGCGCGATCGACGAATACTGGGGCCCGCGGTCGTTCAGGAGATTGTTGATGACGAGGTTGGCCTGGACCTCACGGCGATTCTTGAAGCGCCACGTGTAGTTCAGTGTGCCGGTGACGATGTAATAGTCGTTCGGCGTGTAGACCGGCGTGTAGGCACTGACGGTGGGATCGTCGATGGCCGTCAGGGGATTCGCGGGATTGACAATGGTATCGGAGCCACGCGAGCCGATGATTTGCTTGTCGCGCCAGCGCACGCCGAGGCCGCCGCGCACGCCTTTGAGCCGGCCAGACTGAATCGTGTAGTCGGCGAAGAGATTGAGCAGCGGCTGGTCTTGGCTGCGGCGCTTGCCCGAGACGACGTTCTGGCGGAAGGCGACGATGTTGTTGAAGGCATTGGCGGCATTGGTCGCGTCCGGCGAACGCGTGTTGATCGGGATCGAGAGGTCAACACTCGCCACATTGTTCGCGTCGATCAACACGCCGGCGTCCTTCGCGATCTGCTGGAACAGCGGCATGTTCTTGTCGATGTAAGCCGACACATCGGGGTAGAGATTGGATTCGTAAACTTTCGGAAAACTGACGCTGCCGGTCAGGCGAAACGCGCGCGACGGATTGTAGACCACCTCGACCTCGAAGCCGTTGCCCGAGCGGGTGCGGATGTCGCGATACTGCACCGGGAGATCACCGGCCCCGCGGATATTGCGGCCGACGGAGCTCTGATCGCCGACGACGTTGGCCTGATAGAGCGTGGTGAAGAAATTTGGGCCGTCCTGCGAGATCGCCCCATTGATTTCACTGGTCTGGTAGTAGGTGAAGTTGAGGTTGAGCCTGTTCTGGAACAGTTCCATCCGGAGCCCGTAGTCGGTGCCGCTGGAGACCGTCGGCTCCAGTTGGCGACCGTCAATCCGCACGATGCCGCCGGGTGGATTGAAGGTTTCGGCGTAATTAATTGAGGGATTAAACCAGGTGGCGAAGTGCAGCACGGAGCCGACGGAGCGTGTCACCTGGGTGCCTTGGACGGGGAAGGGGTTGAAGTCGTCTTTGAAGCGATCGTTGGCGTAGAGCGGATCGCGATCGCCGTTGGGAGCGAGGCGCGGCCGGATGGCGGCTTCCTGGGGCGTGCCAATGGGCTTGCCGGCGGCGTCGCGCGTGCGGTAGGTGAGCGTCGCGTAGTCGGGGGGCGGGGAAGGACGCATGATGCGGGTGAGGCCGTCCCAATTGAGCGGGTAGTCACCCTTGTCGATCTGCTGGACGGTGCGGAAAAGATACGAGTCCTTGCGCACGGCGCCAAGGATGATGAGGCGGTTCTTGAAGAACTTCGCGTTCACGGAGCCGAGGAGATATTTGAAATTTGAGCGGTTGATCGACTCGGTGTCGCGCCGGGAAGTATCGACGGCCCAGATGGGCTGGATCGTCGTCGAGGTGTTGGTGTTGGGATCGAAATATTTGATTGGGCTGCCCGACGGGTCGGGGATCGGGCGGCTGAACTGGTTCCAGTAACGCCGGACGCGGACGTTTTGCGTGGCCGGGGTCGAGAGAAAGCCCCAAAGGCGGTGGTCGTTGCCCTGCGCAACGCTGAGGTAACGATAGTCGCTTTGATCTTCACCTTGGTTGATACCGCCAAGGGTGTTGAAGGCAAAGTTACCGAAGCGCGTGTCGAGCACGTAAGCGGCGGCGCCGCGGACGTTGTTATAGTCAAATTTCCGGTAGCCGCGCATGAGTTGGCCATCGCCGTAGGCTTGCTTGAAATTGGGATTCGGCGCCCCGCTGGGGAGCAGTTGGTTGATGTCGATGTAAGTGTCGTTGCTGCTGCGGTTCTGCTCGCCGTTGATGAAGGAGCGCGCGCGGTTGAAATCGCCGGCGACCTCGAAGTAAAAATCTCCGAGGCGCTGATTGAAGGTCACCTGAATGTCCTTGAAGCGTTGAGCCAAAATCGGTGCATCGGGCGAGATGGTGAACTCCTCGGAGGGCGGACGGAAAAAGGAGTTGGCGATCGCGGTGCCGAAGCGGTTGCCCGGAAGATCGACGGCGTGGAGAAACGTCGCGCCTGCGCTGGCGAAGGAGGGCAGGCTGCCCTGCACGAAGCCGGCAAGCGGCGTCGTGGTGCTGTTGCCGCCGGGGAGCGTGATGGGATCGTTCTGGTAATTCATGATTGCCGGCGAAGCGGCGCCAGGATCGAGCACAAAATAATTTGCGCCGCGGCGGCCAACGCCGAGGGCGTTGGCGTTGCCGGGCAGCGTCGTGGCGGCGGCGGGCGCATTGTAAACCGTGCGGCCATCCCAACCCGAGAGGCGGTCGTCGAGCGTGGTGAAGCCGGACTGGCGGGAGTTGACGCCATATTCACCCTCGACGCGAAGTTCGCCGTTGCGCCACGGGCGGTAGGTCGTCGTGAGCGTCGCGGCCTTGCGTTTGTCGAAGTCTTTTAACCGCCAGCCGCCGCTGTCGCCCCACACGGCGGACGCCCGCGCGGCGAACTTGTCGTTGAGTGGCTGGTTAACATCGATCGTCGTGCGATAATTGCGCCACGAGCCGACGCTCAACTGCACGCTCTCAGCCGCCCGGTTGGTCTGTGCCCGCTTCGTCGTCGCGGAGCTGACGCCGCTGAGCGAGCCGTTGCCGAATAGAATGGAGTTGGGACCGCGGCCGAAGTCGTAGCGCTCGAGGTTGTAGCTGTCGCCGTTGTTGAACTGCGGGAAGAAATTTCGCTGCGGCCGGCCCGCCCCAGTTCCTCGAATGGTGTAATTGATCGGCGCGGCGAAGAAGTTCTGCATGCCGTTGTCGACATTGAGGGTGCTGCTCGTGGCCCACTCGGCGGCGCTCTGGAGATCGGTCAGACCAAGGGCGTCAATAAACTCGCGCGTGATGACCGAATAGGCGACGGGAGTATCGCGGAGATCGCCAGCGAGCCGACCGCCGGCGAGCGAGCTGGCGGCGGCGAAGCCCGTGTCCTTGTCTGCGTTCACCTCGAACGGGGTGAGGACGACGGCTTTGCTTGGCGCGGGCTGATCGTCGGGGCTCGCGACAGCGGGAGCACGGGCGACTTGGCCGCGGACGGTGGAGGTCAGGAGGAGTCCGGCGAGTAGCGCGGACACGCCGGTGGGGCAGCGGAGAGGCATCGATGGGGTTGGGTTGTCTCCGCGCGTGGCGTGAGCGGGTGGGCCCGCGGGCAGTTCCGGAGGATTGGCGGAAAGGAGTCGCCGGTCGCGGAAGAAGCAAGCGCAGATTTCCGCGGTGGATCGACGGTCGCGCGATCGTAAATTCAGGATGGACACGCGGTCGGGGTCCGCTTTTTCTCCGCCTGCGTTCCCATGATTATTTCCACCGCCAACTCGATTGCGATTCGCAGCATTATTAGCTGCGCGCCCGGGCGCGGAGAAATGGCGTGAGTTCCTGACTAAACGCGATTCTCTCTGACCCCGGGCCTCACCGCCCGGGGTTTTGTTTTTTCCGACCATGAAAAACTCCAACGTCAAAATCTACGACACCACGCTCCGCGACGGCACGCAGGGCGAGGGCATCAGCTTTTCTGTCACCGACAAGCTCCTGATCGCGGAGAAGCTCGACCAGTTTGGCGTGGACTACATCGAGGGCGGCTTTCCCGGCTCCAACCCGCGCGACATCACCTTTTTCGCCGAGGCAAAGAAGCTGAAACTGAAGCACGCGAAACTCGCGGCCTTCGGCGCCACGCGCCGCGCCGGCGTGAAGCCCGCGGACGACGCGCAACTCCGCACCCTCCTCGACAGCGGCATGCCCGTGCTGACCATCGTCGGGAAAACGTGGACGCTCCACGTCACCGAAATCCTCAAGACCACGCTCGAGGAAAACCTCGCCATGATCGAGGACTCCACGCGCCACCTCGTCGCGCACGGCCGCGAAGTGATCTACGACGCCGAGCATTACTTCGACGGCTACAAGTCTGATCCGGATTACGCGCTGAAGACCCTCGCGGCCGCGTTGCGCGGCGGGGCCAACAATCTTTCCCTCTGCGACACGAATGGCGGCACGCTCGTCGACGAGTTCAAAGACATCGTCGCGCGCGCCGTGCAGGAATTCGGCGGCGACCACGTGGGCGTGCATTGCCACAACGACAGCGGCGTCGGCGTGGCGCTTTCCCTCGCGGGCATCACGGCCGGCGCGACGCTGGTGCAGGGCACGACGAACGGTTATGGAGAGCGTGTCGGCAACGCAAACCTCACGACGATTCTCCCGAATCTGTTCTTGAAGATGGGCCGCACCGCGCGTTGTGCGTCAAATCTCGCGCAGCTCCGCGACCTCTCGATTTTCTTCGACGAGCTGGCAAACCTCCGGCCCGATCCGAAGGCGCCGTTCGTGGGGCAGTCGGCCTTCGCGCACAAGGGCGGGCTGCACGCCAACGCCGCGCAGAAGGTCGCGCGCAGTTACGAACACATCGACCCGGCGCTCGTCGGCAATCGCACGCGCGTGCTCGTTTCCGATATGGCCGGCCGCAGCAGCCTCGCGCTCAAGGCGAAGGAGATGGGCGTCGCGCTCGACGAAAAACACCCCGCGATGAAGGATCTGATCGAGGAATTGAAGGAGCGCGAATTTCGCGGCTACGAATACGAGGCGGCGGATGCTTCGTTCAAGCTGCTCGTCGCAAAACATCTCGCGCAGCGGCAAACGTTTTTCGAGGTCGAGAGCTATCGCGTGATCATCGAGCGCCACGGTGGAGATCTTTTGTCCGAGGCGACGGTGAAGCTCAAAGTGAATGGCGAATCCGTCCACACCGTCGCTGAGGACACCGGCCCGATTGGCGCGCTCGACAAAGCGCTGCGCCTCGCGCTGGAAAAGACTTATCCGCAACTCCGCACGATGACGCTGCGCGACTACAAAGTCCGCATTCTCGAGGGCAATCAGAGTGCAAGTTCGCGCACACGGGTGCTGATTGAAAGCGGCGACGGCGACCGCATCTGGGGCACCGTCGGCGTGAGCGAAAACATCATCGATGCGAGTTGGGAAGCCCTCCGAGAATCGGCGGAGTTCAAACTCTCGCTCGGGTAATAAATTCCCCGATGTCTGAAACGATCCTCGTCGAAGGCGTCACCAACGCGGAATTTTTCGAACGCCACGCGGCGCCGGGACGCATCGGACTGTATGGCGGGCCGGAACTCATCAACCGGCTCATTGGCCGGGCGCAACGCCACCTCGACGATGAACACACCTGGAGCCGGTGGTCGCATGCCTTTCTCTTTCAAGGCCGCCGGTCTGATGGCCACCACTGGATCATCGAGTCGGATCTCGATATTCATCGGAAGCATATCCGACTCGGGGTGCAGGAAAACCGCGTCACCAAATATCACGACGACAAGACGGCGACCACGCTCGCGGTGATCGATCTTGGGCTCACGCCGGCGCAGACGGAGCGGGTCTTGGCGGGCGCGCTGGAACTCGTCGCGCAACGCACGCGCTACTCATTGCGGGAAATCGCCGGCACGGCCTGGGCGATGCGACACCCCGAATGGCGTCCGCGCGAAAACCTGCTCGCGCGCGATCGCTCGTTCTTTTGCTCGGCGTTCGTGCGCCACGTCTTCGCCGAGGCGGGCGTCGATCTCGTGACCGGCATCGCGGAGAAAAACACCTCCCCGGAACACATTGCCCGCACGTGCGTGCCGCACACGAAATGGCTGCTGACGCGCATTGACGTCCCGGTCAGTCGCGTGCGCGGGCTCGTGAAGCGCGTGAAGGCGCGGTTGAAGCGCAAGCCCTCGGCTGACGAGAGCCGCTGAGTTCGGACCTTGCCGGCTCAGTGGGCTCGAGCGGCCATGCGATCCGCCAGGCTGTCGAGAAAGGACTGATTGGCCGGAAGCGAAGAGAACGCGCGGCGAGCTTGGCCGGTGTGCTCGGCGGCGAAGCGCCGTGAGGTTTCGAGGCCATGGATCTTCACGAACGTCGTCTTGTCGGCCTGCGCATCTTTGCCGGCCGTTTTGCCGAGCGTCGCGGTGTCGGCGGTGGCGTCGAGGATGTCGTCGATGATTTGGAACGCCAACCCGAGGTGGCGGCCGGCGCGACGGAGCGTGACGAGGTTCTCTTCGGTCGCGCCGCCGATGAGACCGCCCATCACGAGCGCGGCTTCGATCATCGCGGCGGTGTTGTTGAGGTGGATAAATTCCAATTCGTCGGGCGTGGCATCGGATTTTTTCTCGGCGAGCAAGTCCTCCATTTGGCCGCCGATGAGGCGGCGGCTTCCGGCGGCATCGGCGAGTTCGCGGACGAGTGCGGCGGCGAGCTTGGGTTGGGCGGAATAGTTTTCCGCGAGGAGGGCGAACGCGTGGGTGAGGAGAGCGTCGCCGGCGAGAAGTGCCGTCGCTTCGTCGAACTGCTTGTGGGCCGTCGGGCGGCCGCGGCGGAGGTCGTCGTTGTCCATGCACGGCAAATCGTCGTGAATGAGGGAGTAAGTATGGACGCACTCGACCGCGACGGCGGCGGGCAGGGCGGAATCGTCGTTCACTCCGCATAATTCCGCGGCCGCGAGCACGAGCACGGGACGCAGGCGTTTGCCGCCGGCTTCGAGCGAGTAGCGCATCGCGGTGTGGAGGCGCGCAGGCCGGGTGTCGGCCCGCGGCACGAATTGATCGAGGCCGCGCTCGACGCGGGCGACATGGCGCTTGAGTTCGCTGGGAAAATCCATCGCCCCACTGCGTGGGCGAAATCGGCGCCGGGCGCAATCTCCGGGCGCGCCACAAACAAACTCGCCAACGCGTGGCGGGCCACCCATAACCGCTCACGTTTCGCCATGCCCACCTACGAGTATGAATGCCCAAAATGCGGCCACGCTTTCGAGTTGTTCCAGTCGATGAACGACGCGCCGTTGAAAAAATGCCCGACGTGCAAAAAAACGGGAGTAAAGCGGTTGATCGGTGGCGGGGCGGGGCTGATTTTCAAGGGCTCCGGCTTCTACATCACCGACTATCGGAACAAGGATTCCGCGGCGAAAGAGAAACGCAAAACGGGCGGCGATGCGAAACCGGCGGAGTCCAAGCCGGCCGAGGCGAAGCCCGCCGCCTCCACGACTCCCGCCAAACCGACCCCGAGCCCGGTCGCGGCCGCCAAGAAATAATTTCTCCAACCCTACCCATCCCATGAGCGCAAAAAAACATGATATGTCGGCCCACGAACCCAGTTGGGCGGAAGTCATCCTCGGTGCGGCGTTGAGCGTTGTGCTCGGCGTCGTGCTCGGCGTGGTGTTGCTCGCGATCAAGCCCAATGCGGCGGTGAAGGAGCTGCCAAAAGAGCCCGTTGCCGGCACGATTTACTACGTGCAGGGTTCCCACGACAGCGCCAAGGCCCGCGCCGCGGCGGCCAAGCGGAAACAGTTTGCGCAGGGGGCCTCCGTCACGGTGACGGAGGATGAAATCAATTCGTTCCTCCCGGCGCCCCCGCCGCTCTCGATCGCGAAGCCGAAGGCCGCGGAGAAACCCAAGTCCGCCGAAAAGAAGGCGCCGGAAAAAGCCGCGAAGGCGCCCGACAAGCCCGCCGTGCCGGGCGCGGTCGCATCGACGGGCGATCTCCTCACGCTGGGCGGTCCGAATTTTCGGGTGCACGACGGCAACGTGCAAATCGCGGTGCCCGCCGTCATCAGCGTGTTCGGCTTCGATCAGGCCGTCACCGTCGTGGCCGACGGTAAATTCGTGAAGAAAGGCAGCGGCTTTGTGTTCGCGGCGGATACGCTTTATCTCGGCTCCTGCCCGATGCAACGCGTGCCGTTTGCGTCAAGTTACGTCGCGCAAAAATTCATCGGTGGGCTCCCCGTGCCGGAAGACATCGCGGCCTCGTGGTCGAAACTCACGGACGTCGCCGTCGAGGGCAACGCACTCAAACTGACGATGCCGTGAGCGGCGCGCGGGCGCTGTTCGTGCGGCTGGCGTTGCTGGGGGCGACAGGTGCGCAGGCGGCGCCGGCTCCGGCTATTTTTCAAAGCGCGCCGGGTCACTTTGAGGTGGCGGCGCTCGACGCCACGGCCGCGGAAACGGTGGCCGCCCGGGCCGAGGAAGGCTGGCAGATGCTCGCGACGTCGCTGGGTTTGCCGGACAGGTTTTCGACGCCGGTGTTCGTGCGGCTCGTGCCGGCGACGGACTGGCGCGAGCTCGCGCCGTTTCGCGTGGTCGTCGAGACGGGTGGGGTGGTGTCGGTGCGCGTGCGCTGGAGCGAAGCGACGCCCGATTTTTTTCTGCGGCGCGCGCTGGTGCAGGCGTTGCTGATGCGGCTCGCGGTCACCCAGCATGGCGTGACGGAAAAACTCGCCGCCCCGCTCTGGCTCGAGCTCGGCTGCGTAGGGTTCTGGCAAACGCGCGCGGACGCGGCGCAGTTTGACGCCCTCAAACAGGAGAGTGCCCGCTTCGATCCGCCGGCGCTCGCGGAACTGCTCGGCTGGCAGCGCGGGCAGGGGGAGGCGCGCGGCTTGACAGTCGGGTCGGTCTGGCTGCTGGCGTGGCTCCAGACGGAATCGGGCCGCGCGGGAGAGTGGCCGGCGATGTTGCGGCGGCTGTTGGGCGACGAAGACGGCGCCGAGGCGCTCGCGGCGAATTTTCCGGGACGATTTGCGAACGAGTCCGACAGCGAACTCTGGTGGCGGACCGGCTGGCACCATCTGCGGCGCGCGCGGGCGTTGCCGGGGTTCGAGGCGGCCGAGTCGCGCGAGGAGATCGCGCGTCTCGCGCGCTTCGTTTTTCAGGTTCAGGGCCATGACGCGGTCACGCCGCTCCCCACCATCCTCGCCCACGCACGCGAACCGATCGTCGAGGCCGAAGTGCGGCATCGCGCGGCGGAGCTGAGCCGGTTGCTGCCCGCACTGCATCCTTTCTACCGCAACGCCGGGTTGTCGCTGGCCGAGGCACTCGGTGCGCGCAGCGGGTCCGCCAGGGCGGGCGGTGCGCTCGCGGCCGCGTTCGAACGCGATTGGAGCGAAGCCCGCGAACTCGAAGCCGCCACGCGCGCCGCGCTCGACGCGTGGGAGAAACGGTAGGGGGCCGTCGGGCGGGTGCAGGGAGTGGGACTGGGCCGGGCGCGACGGGCGAACCGGTGCCCGACGTTGGCTTGCTAACGGCTCGGGGCTCCCGCGAAACTTGGCGCGTGTCGAAAAAGCTCAAGGATATCGGCGTCGTCTCGCTGCTCACGAGCGTGTCGCGCGTGCTCGGGCTCGTGCGCGATCAGCTGGCGACGGCGATTCTGGGCGTGGAAAGTGGCATCAACGACGCATTTGTCACCGCCTTCAGCATGCCGAATCTTTTTCGCCGGCTGCTCGGGGAGGGTTCGTTGGCGGCGGCATTCGTGCCGACGCTGCAACACGAGCTGACCGAGCGTGGACGCGAGGGGGCATTCGCGCTGCTCAATCAAGTCACGAGCTGGCTCGCCGTCATAACGAGCGGGCTCGCGGCGCTGGCGATGTTTCTGGCCAGCCAGTCGCGCCTGCTCGAAGGGCACGATGACAAAGTGTATCTCGCGGCGGATCTGACGGCGCTGCTGTTTCCCTATCTCGTGTTTGTGTGCCTCGCGGCGGCCATGGGTGCCGCGCTCAACGTGCTCGGGCATTTCACCGAGGCGGCGATTTCTCCCGTCTGGTTGAACCTTTGCATGATCGGCTCGCTCGCGGGCGCGGGGTGGCTGTGGCGAACGGAAGACTCCGCGATCGCCGCCTGGTTGTGTGGCGGGGTGTTGTGTGGCGGGTTTTTCCAAATGATCGTGCCGGCCCTTGCCCTGATGCGCGAAGGCTGGCGGCCGCGCTTCGATTTGGGTCGCTCCGCGCGACTTAATGAAATCGTGCGACTCATGGTCCCGGGGCTCTTCGGCACGGCGATCTACCAAATTAATATTTTCGTTTCGCGCCTGTTCGCATTCTCGGTGCAAAAGGGTGAAGCCTCGGTGTTCTTTTATTCGAACCGCCTGATGGAACTGCCCATTGGCGTATTCGCGATCGCGGTGGCGACCGTCGTGTATCCGCTGCTGGCAAAACACGCCGCCGAAAAGAATCACGCGGCGATGGGCCACGACTACCGCCGCGGGGTGCGCCTGATTCTATTGCTCAATGTTCCCGCCGCGGCCGGCCTCGCGTTGCTGAGCGTGCCGATTGTGCGGCTGTTGTATGAGCGCGGCCATTTCACGGCGCGGGACACCGCATTGATGGCGCCGCTCGTGGCATGGTTCGCGATCGGCATGCCGTTTTTTGCCGTGACCAGCCTGATGACGCGCGCGTTCTATGCCGTCAAAGACACGGTGACGCCCGTGAAGCTCGCGGCCCTCAGCTTTGTGGTGAATGCCGCGCTCGGCTGGGCGCTCAAGGATTCGCTGGGTGCGCGTGGCCTCGTGATCGCGAGCACGGTTGCGGTCGTGGTGCAGACAGTTTCGTTGCAACACGTGCTCGGCTCCACGTTGCCGGGGATGGGGTTTAGCGACGTGTGGACCACGCTCGGAAAGATTTTACTGGCGACCGGCGTGATGGCGGCGGTGGTCGAATCGAGTTGGCTCGCGATCCGAGAGATGCACGGCGCCCACGTGATCGCGGTGTTCGGTTTAATCCCGCTGGGCGTGGCAATCTATGCCGCGGCGCTTTGGTTGCTGAAAATTGAAGGTCGCGACGAGTTGGCTGCCTTGTGGACGCGATTCCGCGGCCGGGGCGCGCGCAACGCATGAAACTGAAGCCCGATTGGTTTCTGATCGGCATGATCGGGGCGACGGCGCTGGCCTGGGCGTGGCCGGAGCCGGGCGCGGCAGGCGGGTGGCTGCACCCGGCGATTCTGACGAAGGCGGGCGTCGCCCTGATTTTTTTTCTGCACGGGGTGCTGCTGTCGTTTGGCGCGATGCGCTCGGGTGCGCTCAACTGGCGGCTGCACGCCGTGGTGCAGGGCTGCACGTTTCTTTTTTTTCCGCTGCTGGGCATCGCGCTCTACGCGTTGCTCGGCACGAGTATTTCTCCCGAGCTAAAACTCGGCCTCGTTTTCCTTTGTGCGCTGCCGTCCACGGTGTCGTCGTCCGTGGCGATGACCGCGACTGCGCGCGGCAACGTCGCCGGCGCCGTCTTCAACGCCACGCTCTCGAGCCTCCTTGGCGTTTTCCTCACGCCGCTGTGGGTCGCGTTTGTTCTGAAGACCAGCGGGCAAACGCAGCCGCTCGGCCCCGTGATTCTCGACCTGCTGCGGTGGCTCGTGCTGCCGCTCGCGGTTGGCCAGGTGCTCCACCCGTGGCTCGGCGCGTTCGCCCTGCGCCACAAACCCACGATCAACCTCGTCGACCGCGGGACGATTCTGCTGCTCGTCTACACGTCGTTCTGCGACTCGTTTCAGCAACACGTCTGGTCGAACCACGGTTCGGGCCAGATCTGGCTTATCCTGGCCATCTCGATCGCGCTCTTTGCGCTTGCGATGGCGGTGATGTCGGCGGTGTCGGGCGCGCTGCGGTTTTCCCGCGCAGATAAAATCGCTGCGATGTTCTGCGGTTCAAAGAAGACGCTGGCTTCCGGTGTCCCGATGGCGAAGTTGATCTTCGGCGCGCATCCCGGCCTCGGCCTGATTCTGCTGCCGATCATGATCTACCATCCGCTGCAGCTTGTGATCTGCGGTGTGCTAGCGGAGCGGTGGGGGCGCAAGTAACCGATATTTTTCCACGACATGAAACCTGAAGATCCGAACGCGTTCACTGTCCGCCACGATCAAGCGAAGCATCGGTTTGAAGTGGTGTCGGAAGATTTCGTGTCTGTGCTCGACTACGAGAGTAGAGCAGGACGCGTGGTCTTTACCCACACCTTTGTGCCACCGGAGTTGCGAGGGCGTGGGCTGGCCGAAAAATTGGTGCGCGCTGGCCTCGACTGGGCGCGAACGGAGCGGGTGCGCGTGGTGCCGGTGTGTTCGTATGTGGCCGCGTTTATCGAGCGGCACCCGGAGTTTCGCGACTTGGTCGCGGAGTAGCCGGCCCGAGGTTGCGAATCGGAGAGAATCATTTTCCTTTCACGCGTCATGGCCCATCTCTTCGACTCGTTTACCGTCAAGTCCGTCACGCTCCGTAATCGCATCGGGATTTCCCCGATGTGCATGTATTCGTCGGAGGACGGCGTGGCGAACGACTGGCACCTCGTCCACCTTGGCGCCCGTGCAGCGGGGGGAGCGGGCCTCGTCATCGCGGAGGCGACAGCGGTCGCACCGGAAGGCCGCATTTCGCCGGGCGATGCGGGAATCTGGGCCGACCAGCACGTCGAGCCGCTGGCGCGCATCAACCGCTTTGTGAAATCGCAGGGCGCCGTGGCCGGCCTCCAGATCGCCCACGCCGGACGCAAGGCGAGCGCCGCGCGGCCGTGGGACGGCAGCGCCCACCTCGAAAATAGCGCCGGAGGCTGGGAAACGGTCGCACCGAGCGCCCTCGCTTACGGCGGCGGCCTGCCCAAGGTGCCGCATGCGATGACCCACGTGGAAATCATGCGCGTGCAGCGGGATTTTGTCGCGGCGGCAAAACGCGCGCTGGCCGCGGGCTACGAGTGGCTCGAATTGCACGCGGCGCACGGCTATCTGTTTCACGAATTTCTCTCGCCGATCTCCAACCTCCGCGCCGATGACTACGGCGGGAGTTTCGAGAATCGTATTCGCTTTCTGTGTGATACCGCGAAGGCCGTGCGCGCGGTGTGGCCGGACGCGTTGCCGCTGGCGGTCCGCTTGTCCTGCACGGATTGGATGGACGGTGGCTGGACGCTCGATGAGAGCGTCGAACTCGCGCGCCGGCTCAAGGCTGCCGGGCTGGACCTGATCGATTGTAGTTCGAGTGGCAACGTGCACGCCGCGCGGCCTCCTTCGGGTCCCGGGTTTCACGTGCCGTTGTCCGACCGCATCCGCCGCGAGGCGGGCATCGCGACCGCCGTCGTCGGTCTCATCACCGACCCGCAACACGCCGACCAGATCGTGCGCGACGGGCAGGCGGATCTCGTGCTGCTGGCCCGCGAATCGATCCGCGATCCGAACTGGCCGCTGCGGGCGGCGCGGACGTTGAAGGTCGAGCCCCTGCCGAGTCCGCCCGCTCAATATACTCGCGGTTGGTAGTCCGGCTCGATTTTGATTTTCGCTGTCATGCCGAACGTCATTTCCTCCCAGCAACTCCTCGCCGCGCTGAACTGGCGTTACGCGGTGAAGAAATTTGACCCGGCGAAAAAGATTCCGGCGGAGACGTGGAGCGCGCTGGAGCAATCGCTCGTGCTGACGCCGTCGTCGATGGGCGTGCAGCCGTGGAAGTTTTTTGTTGTGACCGATCCGGCGATGAAGACGCGGCTGCTGCCCGCCGCGAAGAACCAGCCGCAGACTGCCGCGTGCTCGCACTTCGTGGTGTTTGCCGTGCATCTCGATTTGAGCGACTCGCATGTCAGCCGGCACCTCGATCGCATGGCCGAGGTGCGCGGGATTCCGCGGGAGTCGCTCGATAAATTCCTGCAGATGGCCAAGGGCAACCTCGACGCCGCCCGGGCCGAGGGCACGCTCGATACCTGGCAAAAACACCAGGTGTATATCGCGCTCGGCACGTTTATGGCCGCCGCCGCGTTACTCGGGATCGATACGTGTCCCATGGAAGGAATTGATCCACCGGTGATGGATGAAGTTCTCGGGATCAAGGGCACGGCCTTCAGCACGGTGGTCGCCTGCGCGGCCGGCTATCGCGCAGCCGACGACAAATACGCCGCGATGCCGAAGGTGCGGTTCAAGGCGGATGATGTCGTGGTGCGGATCTGAGGATAAATGTAGGACGTCTGTCCTGCGGACGCCGTGTATGGGTTGGCAGACGACGGCGTCTGCAAGACAGACACCCTCCGCGATTACGGAGTGGTCGTGAAAACTGCCGCGCGCTCGGTGGCGCTGAGTTGGCGCCATTTTCCCGCGGCGAGATCACCGAGCGGAAAATCGCCGATGCGCGCGCGAACGAGTCGCAGCGTGGGATGACCGACCACGGCCGTCATGCGCCGGACTTGCCGGTTTTTCCCTTCTATGAGCTCCAACGCGATCCAGCAATCGGGGACATTTTTCCGAAAGCGAATCGGCGGAACGCGCGGCGCGATCTTCGGGGCGGGGTCGAGCCGCCGTGCGCGGCAGGGGAGGGAAGGATGATCGTCGATTTTGAGTCCACCGCGACTGAGGCGGGCGAGGGCGTCGTCGGTCGGGATGCGTTCGACTTGAACCCAGTATTCCCGGCGGTGCGCGTTTGCGGGATCGAGGAGGCGCGAATTGAGGCCGGGCTCGTCGCTGAGCAGCAGCAGACCCTCGGAATCGGCGTCGAGCCGGCCGAGCGCATAGACGTCGCGCGGCAGGGCGAAGTCCGCCAGGGTGTGCCAGCGCGAACCCGGCTCGGGCGTGAACTGCGAGAGGACGCCGTAGGGTTTGTGAAACGCGAGGAGCACGGTTCCAGTTAATCGCGGAAACGCGGCGGAGCGGAAGCACGGAAAGGGCGGGCGGCGTGCATTCGGGCTTGGCGTGGGCGGAAGCGACTGGGAGAACTATCGGACAATTCATGAGCGACTCCTCCCGAAATTACGCGTGCGTCATGGCTGGCGGCAGCGGTGAGCGCTTCTGGCCGATGAGCCGCGCGCATGCGCCGAAGCAACTCATCAAGCTCTTTGGCGACAAAACGCTCCTCGAGGCGACTGTGCACCGGCTCGATGGGGTGGTGCCGCGGGAAAACATCTTCGTCCTGACGAATGAGGTGCAGCTCGCGGGGGCCCGCGCTGCGCTGCCGATGCTCGCCCCGGAACAAATCGTCGCTGAGCCGGCGAAACGCGACACGGCGCCCGCGGCGGCGCTCGCGACCGCCCTCGTGCGCGCGCGCGATCCGCGCGGCGTGATGGCGCTGCTGTCCTCGGATGCGATGATTAACAACGCCAAGCGCTGCGGTGAACAGATCGGCGCGGCGCTGGCGCGGGCGGCCGAGACGGAGGCATTGCTGACGCTGGGCATCCCGCCGACCTATCCGGCCACGGGTTTTGGTTATCTGGAATTGGGCAAGACAGTGGCCACGGGCGCGGAAAAAAGTGTGATCCGCACGGTGAAGCGCTTTGTGGAAAAGCCCGACACCAAGACGGCGGAGAGCTACGTCAAAAGTGGAAAATATTTTTGGAACGCCGGCATGTTTGCCTGGAGTGTCAGCGCGTTCCTCGCCGAGGCGGATCGCAGCGCGCCGACCATGGCGACGTTCATCCGCAAATTTCCCGCGAAGAAAGCCGCGGATTACATCGCCAAAAAATTTCCCACGCTGGAACCAAAGATCTCCCTCGATTTCGCGATTATGGAGAAAGCCAAGGCGGTCGAGACCGTTGTGGCGGAATTTGACTGGGACGATGTCGGGCTCTGGACGGCGCTGCCGAAACACGTGGCGACGGATGGCGACGGCAACACGATGAAAGGGCCGGTGCTCCTTTCCGGATCGGCGGGCAACATCGTGATCAGCACCGGCCGCATGATCGCGTTATGCGGCGTGAAGGACTTGGTTGTCGTCGAGACGGCGGACGCGGTGCTCGTGTGTCATCGCGACGCGGTGCACGATATCAAGAAGCTGACGGGAAAACTGCCCAAGGAATTGCTTTAGGCCGCTTCGAGTTCCGACTCTTTCGGCAGACCGAAGCGACCGAAGCGCAGCGCGAGCGTCGGGAGGACGAGGAGATTGAGCGCGGTTGACGTCGCGAGGCCGCCGAGGATCACGAGTGCCATCGGACCCTCGATTTCGCAGCCGGCTTCGTTGCTTTTGAGCGCCAGCGGTAGCAGGCCAAAGGCCGTGACGGTCGCAGTCATCAAGATGGGGACGAGCCGCTCAGACGCGGCGCGGGTGGCGGTGGCAAGATTCCACGGCAGACCGTCCTGGCTGACGAGGTGTTCGCAGTGCGAAAGGAGCATGATGGCATTGCGCGTGGTGACGCCGAAGAGGGTGACGAAACCGACCAGCGAGCCCATGTTGAGCACGCCTCCGCCGGGATCGCCGAAGACGGATTTTAGCCAGAGTGCCAGCACGCCGCCAGCGAGCGCAAACGGGAGGTTGACGAGAATCACGACGAGGTTGCGCCAGTGTCCGAGGACGACGGCAAGCAGCAGAAGAATCCCGACGGCGGCGATGGCCGAGTGGAGGAGTAATTGGCGGGTCGCCGCTTTCTGTGCTTCCGCTGCGCCCGCGAACTGGAGATAAACTCCCTTTTGCAGCGGAACTTTTTCCGCGAGAATCCGGCGCGCGTCCGCGACAAAGGACTGCACATCGCGGGTGGGATTGCAGGTGATGGTTTGCCGCCGACGCGCGCCATCGTGCAGGATCGAGAACCGGCCCTCGGTCTGATAAACATCGGCGATCGCGCGGAGTGGCACGCGCTGGCCCGCGGGTGAGGTGAGGAGGAGTGAACCCAGATCCTCGGGATTTTTGCGGTTCGCAGCGTCGAGGGTGACGGCGATGTCGTTCACCTCATTATCGCGATAGATCTGCGCGACGACTGTGCCTTGATAGGCGGTGTCGATGGCGTCGAGCACGTCAACCGAGCGAAACCCATAGGCCGTGAGTTGGGCCGGCCGCAGCCGAATTGCCAGGCGCGGTGCGCCGGGCGGTGACTTCACCACCACCTCGGCGGCACCGGGCACGGATTCGAGGGCCTTGGCTACGTCAGCGGCCTTGACGTCGAGGTCATCGAGGTTTTCGCCGTAAAGGTTGACGACGACGGGCGCCGTTTCACCGCTGATGCTTTCGCCGATGCGGTCGCCAAGGAAGGTGAGGATTTCAAATTGAATGCCGGGTGTGTTCTCGAGCGCTGTGCGAATCTCGCCGGACACGGCTTCCTCCTCGTCACCGGAGAGCGGTTTGAGTTCGATATGAAACTCGCTTTGGTGGGGGCCCCATGTGTCCTCGCCGAGTTCGGCCCGACCGATCTGTTGCTCGACGGTCAAGATATGGGGGTTCGCCAGCAGGGCCTTGGAGACTTGTTCGCCGATGCGCCGCATCTCGGGGAGAGAGGTTCCCGGCGCCGCCGAAACGCCGAGCACGAAGTGCCCCTCGCGAAATTCCGGCAGCAACGCGCCGCCGAGTGACGACAATCGCGAGAGGGCGAGCACGACGAACAGCAAGACCGTGGCCATGGTCAACCACGGGTGCCGCGCGACTCCGCCGAGGATTCGTTCGTAGACGTGACGCAAGACCGACTGGAGGCGGGGGGCGGCGGTATCCTGAAGGTGCTTCGAGAAGAAAACGAGCGTGAGTGCGGGCGTGACGGTCAATGCCGTGGCGAGCGAGGCGAGAATCGCCAGAATGTAAGTCTTGGCGAGCGGCGCGAAGAAACTGCCTTGCAGGCCGGTGAGCGTCAGCACGGGAAGAAACACGAGCGCGACCACGAAAGTCGCGTAGACCACGGCGCTGCGCACCTCGAGCGAGGCGGAAAGAATCACGGCGAGCGTGGAGCGAGGACGCACGAGCGTGGAATTTTCCCGCAGGCGGCGCACAATGTTTTCCACGTCAATGATGGCGTCGTCCACCACTTCGCCGATTGCGATGGCGAGGCCGCCGAGCGTGATGGTGTTGAGCGACACTCCGAACCGGTCCATCACGATGATGGCGGAGAGCAGCGAGAGGGGGATCGCCGCGAGTGAAATCAACGCGGTGCGGACGTGCCCGAGGAAGAGGAACAGCACGATCGCCACGAGCGCGGCACCGAGGAGCAGGGAACTGCGGATGTGCGAGAGCGACGCTTCGATGAACGACGCGGGGCGGTGCAGCTTAGGGTAGGACGTAATGCCTTCGCGCTCAATCAGTGGCTTGAGATCCTCGAGGGCGGCCTCGAGGAGCTTGGTGACGTCCATCGTGTTCGCGCCGTATTGGGTCTTGAGCGTGAGGAGGACGCCGGGCCGGCCCATGATTAGCGAGTCGCCGAACTTGGGCGCCGCACCGTAAGACACCGTGGCGACATCCTTCAACCGCACGGGCGCGCTGGACGCGCTCAGAACGACCGCGATGTTACCAATGTCTTCCGGGGTTACCAGCTGACCTTCCGTCTGGAGCACCACGCGCTGGTTGGCGGTCTCGATATAACCGCCGCCGCGAACCCCCGTCGCGGTGCGGGCGGCGTTGAGCACGTCGGTGATCGTCAGGTTGCGGGCGAGAAGTTGATCGGAGTGAACCTGAATCTGCAACGCGCGCACGTCGCCACCAAACACGGTGCAGCCGGCGACGCCGGGCACGGCGAGGAGGCGAGGCTTCACGGTCCAGTCGGCAAACGTGCGCAATTCCATCGGCGACATTTTTTCGCTCAGCAGACCGATCTTGAGCACATCCATCGTCGAGGAATAGAGGGGCGACATCTTTGGCGAGTGCACCCCCGCAGGCAGCGAGCCGGCGATCTCGCCGAGTTTTTCCCCGAGCGTTTGGCGCGCGAGGTGAATGTCACTGCCCTCCTTGAAGACGACGGTGATGACCGAGAGGCCTTGAATGGTTTCCGAGCGCAGCGATTCCTGCGCGCCGAGGCCGTTGATCGCGTTTTCGACGGGGCGGGTGACGAGTGTCTCCACTTGCTCGGGCGAGAGGCCGGGCGCTTCCGTCTGCACCGTCACCTGCGGCGGCACGAAGTCGGGAAACACGTCGAGCTTCGCGTGCGCGGCCACCCAAATGCCGTAGGCGACGACGAGGCAGGCGAGAGTCAGCACCACGCCGCGAAACCGCAGCGAAAACTGGACGATGGCTTGCAGCATGGCTCAGGGTTCCGCGCCGGCCCCGCCGGATTGCAACTCGGCCGAAAGCAACTGGCCCGCGCCCGTGAGGGCGACCTGATCGTTTTCTTCGAGTCCGCTGACAATCGTGACGCTCTCGCCGGACGTGCGGCCGAGCGTGACGATCTTGCGCTCGAACGTGTCCTCTTCCCCGAGCACGTAAACCCACGCGCTGCCCTGATGGTAAACGATGGCCGTGCGCGGCACGACGAGAACTTTCTCGGCTTCGCCGGGGCCGGGCAGCGTCACCCGCAGCGCGGCACCGACCGGCGGCGCATGCTTCGCGACGAACGCGAGGAAGCTCACGCCTTGCAACTGCGCGTCGGCCATCGGGGCCGTCCCGAGAATTTCGGCCTCGACGTCCTCGGTGCCGCCGAGCGCGCCAATCGAGGCTTTCTTCAAGCCGGTCGCCGGCACGTCGCCGGGCAGCACGTCGATGCGCACGAGCGCCGCACCCGACTCGAGTTCGGTGATGATGGTCTTGAGTTCACTGCTATCCGCGAGCGCGCGGCCCCAGCCGGAAATGAGGCGCGCGCGGGCCGAGGCGACGGCCACCCGATCGCGCGCGGCGGCGGCTTGCGCGATCTCGAGGGTTTGACTCGAGGCATTGGCGCCGGCCTCGAAAAGTTTCTGGACGCGCGCGGCGTCTTTCTCCGACGCCGCGAGGGCGGCGCGCGCGGTTTCCGCCTCGGCGATAAGGGCAATCAGCGGCGACGGATCCAAAACGCGGCCGAAGGCCTTTACTTCGGGCGCGAGCGTTGAGCTCGTGGGTTTCGCCAGGGTGACGCCCGTGGCAGTGCGCTTCGCGGCGTTGAGGTGAAGGGCATTTTCCTTGGGCTTTTCCGCGGGCGCGGGAGCGGCACTCGCCGTGGTGGGCGCGATCGCCGCGGTGCGATGCAGGGCGACCCAGGTTGCGCCCGCACCGACTGCGAGGCCGCCAACGATTCCGAGAATAACTTTTTTCATGGCGTGCGGGGGAGTGGCGGATGCGCTGCGTCGGCAAGGGCGGCGAGGTGCGGGAAGGGAATTTGCAGGGCATCCTCGAGCTGTCCGGCGGCGAGCGCGGCGGCCGACTCGGCGTCGGTGATCGCGATCTCGGCGGCGGCGGCCTCGAGTGCCGCGGTCTGCTGTTCGACTTGATCAGCGGCGCCGAGCGCGAGGCGTTGCTGCACGCGCGCAGTTTGCGTGGCGCTCTCGTCGCGCAACGTGCGCATCTGCGCGATCTGCGAGGTGGCGGCGGCATGCGCGACGACCGCGGCATCGATCGCGGCGATGGCCTGCGCCTGCGTGAGATTGAACTGGGCGACCGCCTCGGCGCGGCGCGCCGCCGCCTCACCGATCGGGCCCTCATTGCGGTGGAAAATCGGGAGCTCAAATGTCAGCGCAAGGCTCCATTTGTTCGCGCCCTGATCCCATTGGTAGCCGGGGCCGAGGTGAAAATCTGGCTGCTGCTTCGCGTATTCGAGTTCGAGTGCGGCATGGGCGGATTGAACTTTCGCGAGTGCACCGACCACATCGGCGCGCGTGTGCAACGACTCGCGGCGCGCCGCCGCGAGCATCTCCGGAGAGAGCGCCGGTGCGGTGGGCGCCAAAAATTGCTGGTCGTCGAGCGCTGCGAGCGGCACGCCGAGCGCGGCGGCGAGGCGCGCGCGGGCTGCGGCGAATTGGGCAGAGGTATCGGAGAGCGTCGCCCGCAAGCGCAGCGATGCCATCCGCACCAGTGAAACTTCGGACGCGGAGGCGCGGCCGGCGTCGAAGCGCTGGCTGACCAGCGTCGAAAGCTGGTCCTGCACCGCGGATTGTTGGTGCACGCCGTGATCGCGCACGGACAACGTGTGCAGTTCGATCAGCGCGCGGCGGAGATCGCTGCGCACCTGCCAGGCCGCTGAGAGCACGGCGAGCCGCGCGGCCTCCGTGTCGGCGCGCGCGATGTCCTGCTGATGCGCGCGCTTGTTGCCCTGCAGGAGAAAATCAAAATTGATCGCGGGAAACCACGGCGAGAGGCCGGGTTCGCGGGTCGAGTTGTAGCCGGGGACGAGCGAGATCGTGGGATTCGGACGCGCGGCGGCGGTCTGGCGCCTGGCGCGGGCCGTGGCCCACTGCGCGCGCGCGACGTCGAGCGACGGGTTATAGTAGAATGCCACCCACGACAACGTCTCGAAGTCCCACGCTGCCTGCCCTGAGCCGGTCGAAGCGGACGGCTCGTGTCCGAGATTCTCGGCGAGGAACCGGCGCAGCGCAGCGTCTTGCAGCGAACGCCCGCTGAAATTCGCCGCCGCGGTTTCCGGCGAAATATTGGGTGCGGCCGGCGGATTCGTCGCGCAGGCGGTCAACGCCAGCGCGAGGAGCGACGAAAACGCGAAGCGGCGATTCACGCGGGCGAAAGGGCTTCGTTTACTTCGTCCCGACCACAATTACTTCGAATGTGTCGGCGAGGATGGGTGCGCGGGGCGGCCGGCCCCCTTTGACCGGAGCGGGCTTCGGGCCGAACTTCGGAGCGCAGAGATAGATACGGCCGGTGGACGGATCGATGGTGATGGTCTTCGCTCCCAGCATCGTCGGGACGGCGGGCAGCGCGGTGTATTTGTCGGCGCTGTCCTGTTTGATCACGGACATCGTGCCGTCGGGATTCGAGGTGAAGATGAAGCCGGCCTTCGCGTCATAGACGAGGCCATCGGGATCTTCGCCGGCGGCGACGGTTGCGATGACCTTGCCGGTGTCGCTGTCCAGCACGACGACCTTGTTGTTGGCGCAGGCGCTGAAAACGCGATGATGGGCCGCATCGACCGCGAGACCGGTGCCGCCTTCGCCGGGCGCGGCGGACCAGAGCGCCTTGGGCTTGAACGTGTGTGTGTCGAAGACGCCCACGCTGCTCTTGTCCTCGACATTGACGAAGCCTTGGCCGCGGCCGTCGAAGCCGATGCCCTCGAGTTTGCCGCCGACGTCGATCGTCGCGACCACGTCGCCCGAGACCGGATCGATGACGGTGACTTTGCCGTCGCCGTGGTTACCGGCGTAAATCTTTTTGCTCTCAGGATCGTATTCGATCGAGTCGGGGTTCGAGCCGGTGGACTTGATCGTCTTGAGCTGCGCGAGCGTTTTCAGATCGAACATGATCATCGCGTCGTCGATACCGCTGCTGGTGAAACCGTGGCCCGTCCCGGGTGCGATGGCCACGCCGTGCGCACGGGCGACCGGCCCGATCTCGCCGACTTTTTTGCCGGTCACGAGGTCGAGCACTTCAAATTTTTTCTCGTGCGAAACGTAGAGCCGACGGGCATCGGGATCGACCCGGAGATAGTCGTAGGTCGAGATATCGCCACCAATCGGGAGGTGGGCGACGACTTTATACTGGGCGTGCGCGGTGAGGGCGGACGCAGCGAGGAGCAGAACGGAACGAATGAGGTGACGCATGGGAGGGAAGGGGGGCGCATGCGAACATGCCGGCGCCCCTCCATGCGAGTGTGAAGCCGGGCTGTAATCAAACTGTAATCAGGTGCGCCGGCCGGTGAAGCGCGCGGAGCGCCGGGCAAAAAAGAGGCCGGTCGAATGACCGGCCTCGCAAAAGAGAAAACGCGAACGAGGCTTAATCGTTCTGCTGTTTCTGCGACTTCGACGTCTTCTGGCGAAGACCGTTGTTCAGAATGCGCTTTCGCAGGCGCAGGTTCTTGGGCGTGACCTCGACGAACTCGTCGGCGGCGATGTATTCGATCGCGCGCTCGAGCGAGAGCTTCGACGCCGGCGTCAGGCCGGTGGCGACGCCTGAACCTTGCGAGCGGAAGTTGGTGAGGGCTTTCGCGCGGACGGCGTTGCAAGCGATGTCTTCGTTGCGAGGATTCTCGCCGACGATCATGCCTTCGTAAACTTGCTCGCCGGGGCCGACGAAGAGCTTGCCGCGCTCCTGCACCATCACGAGGGCGTAGGAGGTGGTTTCGCCGGCCTCGGTCGCGATGAGCGTGCCGGTGATGCGCGTGAGCACTTCGCCCGCATAGGGGCCGTATTCCTTGAAGAGATGGCTCAACACGCCGCGGCCGCTGGTGGCGTTGACGACGTCGATTTCCATGCCGATGAGGCCGCGGGTCGTGATGGTCGCTTCGATCATCGTGGAGTGCGGGTGCTTCTCCATGTTCGTGAGCAGGCCCTTGCGGTTCGCGAGATTCTGCATGATCGCGCCCACGCATTCGTCCGGCACTTCGATCCAGACGGTCTCGTAAGGCTCGAGGCGTTTACCGTCCTCGGATTTCTTTTCGATCACGGTCGGGCGGGAAACGAGGAGCTCGAAACCTTCGCGGCGCATCGTCTCGACGAGGACGGCGACTTGCATCGCACCGCGCGCCTTGACGTTGAAGATGCCGGCCTTCTCGGAGTCTTCGATCTTGATCGAGACGTTCGTCTTCAATTCGCGCATGAGGCGCTCGCGGAGTTGGCGCGAGGTGACGAGCTTGCCTTCCTGGCCCACGAGCGGGCCGTCGTTGACGCAGAACTGCATCTCGAGCGTCGGCGGATCGATTTGGGTGAAGGGGAGCGGGTGACCGGCTTCGTCGGCGGTGAGAGTGTCGCCGATGTCGATGTCCTCGAAGCCGGAGAGACCGACGATGTTGCCGGCGACAGCGGAGTCAGTTTCGCGTGTGCCGAGTCCGGTGAACTCGAACACCTTCGTGATCTTGGCGCGGATGCGCTTGCCGTCCGAGTGGCGGATGACGAACACGGCTTCGCCGACCTTGGCGGAGCCGCCGAGAATCTTGCCGACGGCGATGCGGCCGACGTAGTCGCTCCAATCGATGTTGGAGACGAGCATGTGGAAAGGCTCGTTCGGCTTGGCGAACGGCGGCGGGACATGGTCGAGGATGGTCTGGAAGAGGGGCGTCATGTCCTTCTTCTCCTCGCCGAGGTGATACATCATGTAGCCATCGCGGCCGGAGCCGTAAACGACGGGGGCATCGAATTGCTCCTCGGTCGCGTTCAGCTCCATCAAGAGCTCGAGGACCTTGTCATACATCTTGGCGGGCTCAGCGTTCTCCCGATCGATCTTGTTGATGACGAGCACGACCTTGAGGCCATGGGCGAGTGCCTTGCGGAGCACGAAGCGGGTCTGGGCTTGGGGGCCGTCGTAAGCGTCGACGACGAGGAGCACGCCGTCGACCATGCGGAGGGCGCGCTCGACCTCGCCGCCGAAGTCGGCGTGGCCAGGAGTGTCGACGATGTTAACGATCTTGTCCTTCCAGTGGACGGACGTGTTCTTGGCCTTGATCGTGATGCCCTTTTCCTTTTCGAGGTCCATGGAGTCCATGGCGCGTTCTTCGACGCGCTCGTTGGCGCGGAAGACTCCGCCCTCCTTGAGGAGCTTGTCGACGAGGGTGGTTTTACCGTGGTCGACGTGGGCGATAATGGCGATGTTGCGGATGCTCTGGTTCATTGGCGGACGCGTGCGGGTGTTGGAAAAAGAGGCCCAACTTGCTTCGCGGGGGTCCCGAATGCAAGGCCGAAGGCGCGAGGTGCACAACTGTCACGGCGGCCTTGGCATTGCGAAAAATAAAATGGCCCCAAAACCTTGCGGTTCTGGGGCCAAATTATGGGGGTGGGCGTGCGTCACTCGCTCTTTCCCGGCGGCACACGCTTGGACGCGCTCGCTTTCGCGGGCGGTGTGCTTCCCGACGCCACTCTCCGCGGCATGCGGAGGTTTCGGTCTCATGGCGGGACCGTCCTGACCGTTGCCGGTCGGGATTTTTTTGAGTGAGGCCTCTGCGCCCGGTTCGGACACTCCCTGCCGGGAGCGGCGCGCCGGACGTGGTGGGGACACGTCTGCAATACCAATCTTCGCGTCCTCACCCTTGCCACGGGGACGGCACCAGCTTTTGGCCGGCCGTTGGCCCCGCGTTACGGGTCTGACCTCTTACCTCTCAGGTTGCTTTCGCTCTTGCAGCGAGGTGACGTGTTTTTGCACGCCGCCTCATTGAGGAGGTTTGACGAACTTTGCCAGGTTCGCTCGCTCCCCGCCGCCGCGCTGCCTTTACGCGCCCGATCCGAGTGACCGGATTGGGCCTTTTGGCGGGGTAGGCCCGCCAGACAACGCGACTGCGTTCTGGTCTGCGCAGTAGCAACCGAAACCCTCTGGGTAACTGCGTTGGCGCACGGGTCGAAACGCCCCGTGGGCCTGACTCGGCTCGCATGCGGTTTCTAATCGCCGCTTGCCGCTCAGTTCACTTCTTCGTGGACTTGCCTGACCGAACACGACTTCGGCCAGAGGAACTGGTGAGATATGCCTGCCATACCGCTAACGCGGTGTGGAGGGGGAGCCGGCACCAGCTGCCGTCACCCTTTCCCCGGTCGCCCGGGATTATCCCAGTCGTGCTCTCGGCGATTTTTTTCAGACCGCCGCGCTGCGACTGTTCTATCAAGGAACGTTTTGGACGGTGCGCACAGAATTTGAAAAATGAAGCCTAGGTTCTTCACATTCGGTGCACCGTCGAAATCGGTGAATAAGTTGGGAGCAATCTGGCTCACCGGTTATTCACCGGGCTTGCCACGACGGGAAATGACCGGACGCTCTGCCGCTCGCCAGATTGGAAATAACATGACTCCGCGCGAACTGCCCATCTACGAACTCGAGCCCGCCGTCGTCGCCGCTGTGCGCGGCGCAGGCCGGCTCATCGTGCAGGCGCCGACGGGCTCGGGCAAATCGACGCAGATTCCGCAAATGCTTTGGCGGCACGGTCTGCTCGGTGAGAAAGGCGAAGTGGTCGTGCTCCAACCGCGCCGGCTCGCCGCGCGCATGCTCGCGAAGCGCGTCGCTGAAGAAGCCGGCACGAGTCTGGGCGAGGGCGTCGGCTACCAAATCCGCCTCGAGTCGCGCGTGAGCGAGCGCACGCGGATTCGGTTCGTGACCGAGGGAATCTTGCTCCGCCAAATGTCCTTCGACGCGGCGCTCCGCGGCATCAGCGCGATCATTTTCGATGAGTTTCACGAGCGGCATCTCTACGGCGACATCTCATTGGCCCGCGCTCTGCAGATTCAGCAAACGATCCGGCCCGACCTGAAGATCATCGTAATGTCGGCAACCCTCGATGCCGGCCTCCTGAAGAACTATCTGGCGCCGTGCGAAGTGCTCGTCTCGAAAGGCCGCAGCTTTCCGGTGCGACTCGAGTATTTGGAGAAGCGTGTGGATTTCGAGGCGGAGCCGGTATGGGACGTCGCGGCGCGGGAATGTGAGCGCGTCGCGGCGGCGACGGGCGGAGATTTTTTGGTGTTCATGCCCGGCTCCTACGAAATCAACCGGACCGTGCAGGCCATCCAGACGGCGCGCGGGCTGCGCGACTTCGTGACGTTTCCGCTCCACGGCGAACTTCCCCCCGAGCAACAAGACCGCGCTGTCGCGCGCTACGACTCGCGCAAAATCATTGTCTCGACTAACGTCGCCGAAACCTCGCTCACGATCGACGGTGTGACCGCCGTGATCGATTGCGGCCTTGCTCGCATCGCCCGTTTCGATCCGCACCGCGGGATCAACACGCTGCTCGTCGAGAAAATCTCCGCGGCGAGTGCCGACCAGCGTGCGGGTCGTGCCGGTCGAACGGCGCCAGGTGTGTGTGTGCGACTCTGGACCGAGCGCGAGCACGAACAGCGCGCGCCGCAGGAACTGCCCGAGGTGAAGCGGCTCGATTTGTCCGAGGTCGTGCTGACGCTCAAGGCGAGCGGGATCGACGATGTCGCGAATTTTCCGTGGCTCGAAAAGCCCGACGCCGTCGGTCTCGTCCGCGCGGAAAACCTTCTCGTCGATCTCGGCGCACTCGGGGGCGAACAGAAATTGATCACCGAAGTCGGCCGCAAAATGCTGCGCTTCCCGGTGCATCCGCGCTACGCCCGCATGTTTCTCGCGGCTGCCGATCGCGGCTGCGTGCGGCCGGTGGCACTCATGGCGGCGCTCACGCAGGGACGAAACTTCCTGCTGCGCGGGGTGCCGAAGGAGGTCGAGCGCACGCGGGAAGACACGCTCGGTGAAGAGCACGAGAGCGACTTTTTCTTGCTCATGCGCGCGTGGCGCTATGCCGACAAAGCGAACTACTCCCTCGAGGCGTGCCGCCGGCTTGGCATCCACGCCCAGGGTGCGCGGCAAGTCGGGCCGTTGTTCGAGCAGTTCTTGGAAATTGCCGCGAAGGAAGGGCTCGATGTGACGGAGAAACGCACCGACGGCGCCGAAGTCCGCAAATGCGTGCTCGCCGGTTTCTCCGACCAACTGGCGCGCCGCCTCGACGCCGGGACGCTCCGCTGCGAGGTGGTCCACCATCGGCGCGGCGTGCTCGCGCGCGAGAGTGGCATCCAGCAGGCGAAGCTCCTCGTCGCCGGTGAAATCAGCGAAATCGGCCGCGGCGACGGCGAGGTCAACACGCTCCTCTCCATCGCCACGGCGATCGAGGAGTCGTGGCTGAAGGAATTTTTCCCCGACGATTATCGCGAGACCCGTGGCGTGACCTACGACGAACAGCAGAAGCGCGTCGTCACGCGTCGCGAGCGTCGTTTCCGCGACCTTGTGCTCGACGCGAAGGTCAGCAGCGACGAAGCGCCGCTCGATGCCGCCGCCGCGTTGCTCACGAAAGAGGTGATCGCCGGCCGCCTGAAACTCGAGGGCTGGGACGAAGCCGTCGAGCAATGGATCACCCGCGTGAACCGGATGGCGGAGTGGTTTCCGGAACTCGAAGTAAACCCGATCGCCGAGGCCGATCGCGCGACGCTCATCGAGCAGATCTGCTATGGCGAACTCGGTTACCGCGACATCAAGGACAAGCCGGTCATGCCGATCTTGCGCGACTGGCTGACCGCCGAGCAGCTCGCGGTAATCGATGACTATCTCCCGGAGCGTCTCGTGATGGGTAACGGGCGAAAGTCGCGTCTCACGTATAACAAGGAAGGCCCGCCTGTGCTGAGTGCGCGCATCCAGGAACTCTACGGCATCGAGGGAAAATTCACGATCGGTCACGGCCGGGTGCTCGTGAAATTCGAAATCCTCGCGCCCAATCAGCGTCCGATCCAAGTGACGGACGACCTGACGAATTTCTGGCGCGAGCAATATCCGAAAGTAAAAGCGGAGTTGTCCCGCCGCTACCCGCGACACGAGTGGCGCTAGTGAAAGTCGTCAGCGACCGAGCCACCGCGATGACGTGGGTGGTCCCGGTCCGCTTCCACGCCTCAGAGGCGCGTCGTCACACTGAGACTCCACGTGGTGGGTTCCGCGTAACGATAGATGTAGTTGGGGCGTCCGGCCGCGCTGTTGAACGAGGTGGCGCCGGTAATGCGGTAGGGGCTGTCGCCGTTGACGACGTCGTAGATGTTTTGCAGGCCCAGGCGAAAGTTCGTCTGATATTTCTTCAGGAAGCGCCGGTCGTAGAGAACGTAGGCGCTGATCGGAAACATCGCGCCGGCTTTGTAGCTCACACCGTTGAAAATGGCGGCATTATAGTTGGGCCCATACACGCCATTGAGGCCCAGCCGCAGACTTCGCATCCACGGCAGCTGGTAATCGAGCACGAAACTGCCGGTATAGGGCGCACTGCGGCGGCCCGAGACGGCGTCGGTAAGCGTGTTGGACCCCAGCACCGTGCGGGCGTTGGCCAGAATCGTGGCGCTCTCCGCCAGCGCGGGGTTTCCGCCGGGCGCGGTGGCGGCGGCCGTGCGGGCTTCCGCGGCTGTGAGATACACCCGGAACTGCGAAAAGTCGGCCTGCGCCCGAACGCGCGAGGCGGAAAACGAGACGCGCGTCTGCAACCCGTGCCAACGCTGGCCCTGAAGCGTGAGCTCAAGGCCCCGCGCCTGCTCATTTGAATTCACGGTGCGGCGCTCGTTGTTGAGGCCGTTGATGACGGTCACATACTTCGGGTCGCTCGGCAGGACGTCGTTCGGGTTGATGAGGTCCTCGAGTTGCGTGAGCGAGAGCGAGTCGGGCGACCACGCATAGGCCGCGTTGACGCGCTTGATGTCGTAGACTCCCAGGGTGTAGGTGAGCGTCCGCTGGAAGAGATCACCCTTCAGGCCGACTTCCCTGGTCTTGCCGCGAACGGGTCCGATGTCGGGACCGTAAAAAACCTGGCGCGACTGCCAGTTGAACGACTCCGAGTTTACGCCGTAGACGTTGACGGTCGCGGCGTCGCTGCGCCAGACGGACACGCTCACGCCGGCCATCGCGCTCGTGGCAGAGAGATCGAAATTGGGATCATAGGTGTAGACGCTCGGATTTTCCCACGGCATGCCCGGGTGATGAAAATAGCCGCGGGCATCCGTGGCATATGCGGCGTTGGTCGGAATCTTCCGCTTCAGCCTGTTCCAACTGGTGCCCACAAGGGAGTGGACGCGGCCGCCGAAATACTCGCCGGAGAGCGAGGCGGTTTGGGTTTGGGCGTAGCGGATGTCGACGAACGGACCGGTGACGGTCGTGCTCTCGTAAATCACGGGCTTGAAGTCCGGGGTGGATCGGATGTTCGGGAGGAGGAACTGGTCCCAGAATCCGGTCGTGCCAAACGCGGGATCGTCGAGGTAGGCGCGCAGGCGGACGCCGTTGTTGGCGATGAGGCCGGCGCCGAGTTCGTTGGCGAGACCGGTGCGGCGAGAGAACTTGGTGTCGCGCTGCTTGAGGGCCGTGACGACGAGGAGCTGCTTGCTCCAGCGGCCGAAGTCGAACGGATAAACCGCCGCGAGGCGGCCCGCGATCACGATGTTGCCGAAGACCTTGAAAGCCGCGCCACCAATGGCCTCCTCGATGTAGGGGCGGCCAGTGCTATCGACGCTCAGCACCGGCGGTGTCTGGCTCGTGCCGAACGAATTGTCGTTTCGATCCTCGTGTTGGAATTGCTGATTGAAGGCGGCCTCGATCGCCAGTTTGCCGATGCGCTGCTCGATCGTGACACTCGCGACGTTGAAGATGCGGTTGTTGTAATCGACGGTGCCGAGCATGTTCGTGTATTTGTCAAAGCCGGTGAAAGTCTTGAAGGTGCCATTGGGCAGGCGCACGGGCTGCGACTGGCCGGCGAGCAACGACACCTGGTTGCCGGAGGGCCCGTTCCGATCGATGGCGGCGGGAAACGTGCTCGTGCGATAGAAGATCTCCTGGTCGGAGGTGTAATACCACTGGTTGTTCGAGCTGAAGCCGCGGCCCGTGGCGGCGACGTCGTTGACCGCGAGGGCGCTGTCGGCGCGCACGCGGTGCGTCTCGCCGCGCTCGAGTTCGACGCGAATCGTGGTGGTCTTGAACGGCTCGTAGGTGAAGGCGAGGTCGGCGGCGCGAAACACATCGTTGGTGCCGCGGACGTAGGTCTTGTTGCGCCGGTTGACGAGATTCAGCCGCACAAAGAAATTGTCGGTCACCTTGCGGTTGACATCGAGTTGGACGCGATAGGCCTGGTAGGATCCGTAGCTGGCGAAGAGTTCCTCCATGTTGCGCGAGCGGGCGCGCTTGGTGTAAATCGTGGCCTGTCCGCCGGGCTGGGAGTCGCCAAACATGAGGGAATTCGATCCCTTGTTGAAATCGAAACGCTCGACGTTGTAGGTGTCAGAGGGGACATACCACGTGAAGAAGTTGCGGGAGCTGCCGCTGCCGCTGAGGCCGCGATAGGTGATGCGGTCGTCGTTGCGCGACTCGAGCCGCGGCGTGACATTGACGCCCGCCACGTATTGCGCGGCGTCCTCCATGCTGAAGGCGCCGAGGTCGCGCATGAATTCAGCGGTGATGACGTCGACCGTGACGGGGAGCTTCGCGAGTTCCTGGTTGGTGCGACTCCCGATGAGGGTCGTCGTCGCCTGCCAGGATTTGTCGTCCGTCTCCGCGACGGTGAACGGTGACAGGGCAACGACCTCGTCGGCCGGAGGTGGGGGCGGGGTCGTTTGCCCGGCGCCAGCGGCGCGAGCGACAAGCGTAGCGATCAGGACGGGCACGGAAAAAACGCGAAATGGTTTCATGGGGCAGGGGTTCGACGCGGACGGGAAGTGAGTGGACATGCTCGCTTCACTCCGAGGCAAGGTGAAACGCTGCCCGGTCAGCGTGCGGCCGCGTGCCGCGCCCACGTTAATGGAAATCGTGCGACGCCTGCGCGGGCAGATCGGATTCCCGCAGCGGTTCGATCGTCTCGGCGCGCACGTGGGTGACGTTCGACACGTTTTGCAGACGTCCGGTGATTTTCAACGCGGGCTCCTGGGTGATGACGAGGCGCAGGCGTTCGAAGAGCTGCGGCACCACGACGGCGTTGGCGATGCCGGTTTCGTCCTCGAGGCTGAGGAAGACAAAACCCGCCGCCGTGCCGGGGCGTTGCCGGCAAATAACGGCGCCCGCGATGGTGACCGTCTGGCCGTTGGCCACGTGCCGCAAGTCTTTCGCCGGACACACCTCGAGCCGATCGCGGATCAAGGCCATCGGGTGCTCGCCGACAGTGAGGCCGAGGCCGGAAAAATCCGCCTGCACTTCCTCCCCGCGCGACATCGCGGCGAGCGGGGAGTCTTCGCGATACGCGTCGGCGAACTGCTTGAAGAGTGCCTCGTCATCCGACCACGCGGCTTCGACCTGCCAGAGCGCCGTGCGGCGGTGATGCGAAAACACATCCAGCGCACCGACGGCGGCGAGCGCGCGCCGCTCGGTGGCGGTGAAGTCCGAGCGCCGCAAAAAATCGTCGAGCGAGGTGAAGGGCTGTTCGTCGCGGGCGGCGAGCATCGCCCGAGCGGCCGCTTCGCGCAGGCCCTTCACGAAGCGCAAACCGAGGCGAATGCTTTTTCCCCCTGCGACCGTGCACTCCCAGCGGGAAGCGGCCACGCAGACCGGGTGGGCCTGCAACGCGTGGCGCCGGCCATCCTGCAACAGCGTCGCGGGCGAATAGAATCCCATCGGCTGATGATTGAGCAGGCTCGCGTAAAATTCCGCCGGCCGGTGAATCTTCAGCCACGTGCTCGCATACGCCAGCATCGCGAACCCAATCGCGTGCGATTCGGGAAAGCCGTAGGCGGCGAACGTGCGCGCGGAATCACAGACGCGGTTGACGACGGCTTCATTGTGACCCTCGCGGCGGAGCGCGAGCATGAGCTGGGCGAGGGCGTGGTGCAGTTTCTCCGGTTGCTTGGTGAAGCCCATCGCGCGGCGCAATTCCTCGGCTTGCGCCCCGCTGAATTTCGCGAGCGTCATGGAAAGCTCCAGCATCTGCTCCTGAAACAAAATCACGCCCCGCGTGCGCGCGAGGATCGGTTTCACGAGCGCTTCGACGGAAGGATCGATGTAGTCGTCTTTTTCCACTCCGTCCCGCCGGCGGATGAGCGGATGGACGAGGTGGCCGGTGATCGGACCGGGCCGGATGATCGCGACTTGGATGGCGAGGTCGTAGAGGTTGACGGGCTTGAAGCGCGGGAGCGTCGCCATCTGGGCGCGGCTCTCAATTTGGAAAACACCCACGGTGTCGGCGGCGCGGATTTTCTCGTAGGTTTCAGGATCGTCGGGCGGGATGTCGTTGAAATTGTGCGGGCCGCCGCGGTGGGCGCAGAGTTCGAACGAATCCTGCAGGACGGCCATCATGCCGAGACCGAGAAAATCGATCTTCACGATGCCGAGATTTTCGCAGTCGTCCTTGTCCCACTGGCAGACGCTGCGCCCGGGCATGGTGGCGGGCTCGAGCGGCACGACTTTGTCGAGTTGATCGCGCGAGATGACCATGCCGCCGGAGTGCTGACCGAGATGGCGGGGCAGGCCCTGGAGGTGATGGTGCAACCGCACCATCGCTTCGGCGCGCGGATGCGGCGCGGCGATGCCCGCCATCCGGAGTTGCTCCTGCAGATCGAGCGTCTGGGGAAAATCGCCATTGGCGTAGAGACTCGAAAAACGATCGAGCGCGTCGTCGCCGAAGCCGAGGACCTTGCCGATTTCACGCGTGGTGCTGCGACCGCGATAGGTGATGACGTTGGCGGTCATCGCAGCGCCGCGCATTCCGTAGCGACGGTAGACTTCTTGGATGACACTCTCGCGTCGATCACCACTCGGCAGGTCGAGATCGATGTCGGGCCAGGACGGGTTGCCGTCGGCGCCGACGCGGCCGTCGCTGAGAAAACGCTCGAAGAGGAGGCGGTGCTTGAGCGGGTTGACGGCGGTGATGCCGAGGACGTAGCAAACCGCACTGTTGGCGGCACTGCCGCGGCCCTGCACGAGAATTTTTTGCTGACGGGCCCAAGCACAGATATCCCAAACGATCAGAAAATAGCCGGAGAATTTCAGGCGGGCGATGAGTTCGAGTTCCTTGTTGAGTTGCAGCTGGAGATTTTCGGGCAGCGCTCCGAATCGTTCATGCGCGGCGGCGAAGGTGCGCGCGCGGAGATAGGTGTCCATCGTTTCGCCCGGCGGCGTGAGGAAGCCGGGAAATTGGTAGCCGAGATTTTCGAGCGTGAACGCGAGGGTGGCGTCGAGGTGGAGGGAGTTCGCGACGGCCTCGGGCAGGTCGGCGAAGCGCTCCGCCATCTCGCGGGCGGATTTCAGGCGGCGCTCGGCGTTGATTTCGAGGCGGCGGCCGGCGGCGTCGAGCGTCGTATGCCCGCGCAGGCAGGTGAACACATCGGCGACCATGCGATCGGCGGCGGTAGCGTAGGCGACGCCACCGGTGGCGAGCACAGGCAGGCGATGCGCGGCGGCCAGGTCGCGCAGGAAGGTCATCTCGCGCTCCTCGCCACGGATCCGGTGGCGCTGCAGTTCGACGAAGAGTCGATCGCGACCGAAGATCGTGAGAAGTTTCGCGAGGGAAAAATTCGCGGCGGCGGCGCCTCCGGTGCGCCAGGCGCGGCGCACGGAGCCGTCTTCGTCGCCGGTGAGGGCGATGAGTCCGCCGGAATATTTTTCGAGTTCGGTCCACGTGGCGAAGCAGGGGCGCTTGCGATCGGAGGGAGCAGGCAAGTGGCAACGGCTTCCCGCCGCCAAGTCAGGGGATTCACCGGCGGGAAACCGTGGCCCCTTCAAACCCGGGGCGCGCGGAGTCAGCTTCGCCTCGGTGATGAGCTGGCAGAGATTTTGGTAACCGGTGCGCGTGGCGACGAGGAGTGGAACGACATGGCCGTCCTCCATCGTGATTTCGGCGCCGACGCGGGCGCGGAGATTTTGCTCGCGGGCGGCGCCATAGAAACGCGGCGCACCGTAAAGCCCATCGCGGTCGAGCACCGCGACCGCGGGCAGTTCCAGTCGCGCGGCCTCGCGCGCGAGATCCTCGGGCGACGAGGCGCCGCGCAGGAAACTGAAGGCGCTGCGCGCGTGGAGTTCGACGTAGCCGCTCATGGTGCTAGTCATATTCGCCCTCGATGAACCAGGCGCCGTCGACGCGCAGGAGCCGGTAGAGTCCGCCGCCGGCCAGCGCGATGTCCCACTCAAGTCGCGACCACGCGCGATCGTTTTGCCACCACTCGCCGCTGCTGGGCCAAACGAGGCTGCGAAAGGCAATTTCACCCCGGAGGCGCTCGGTCCAGAGGAACGTCGGGCGACCTTCCATGAACTCGAGTCGGGCCGGGAGCGGCGGGCGAAAACGGCGCAGCGGCGTGCTGAGGACGGGATGCAGGGGCGGCGACGCGAGCGGAGGAATCACGGCGGCGGGCGGGGTGAGTCTCACGGCATCGGGCCGATGCGTGTCTTCAAGTTGCGGCGTGCCCAGACGATCGGCGCCGACGAGGGCGGAGACGCGCGCGAGGGTCTCGGCGAAGCCGTGCGGATCGCGCAGGCCGGTTTCGAACAGTCCTTGCTGGCGGACGAGCGGGCGCGTGGGCGTGAGGCGAAGATCGACGGCGATGATCGAGGCGGCGGTTTGCAGCGATGCGAGATGCGTGTGCAGCGCGCGAAAAAGGATTTCCGGATCGGCGGTGGGCTCGGGCAGGCGGAAATCCCGGGCGTGCCGGGTTTCGTCCTCGAGGCGGAGCGTGAGCTCGATCTCGGCGGCGACGTGTTGCGAGGTGATCAACTCGAGCGAGAGGCGATCGAGGAAGCGGCGGAGGAGGAAGAGGAGGGGATCGAGGGTTTCGATCGGGTCTTCGAATTCCATCGTGGCGGAAAAGGTTTGCGGCGGGATGACGGGGCGCAGCGGGCGCGGGTCGCCCCCGGCAGCGCGTTGCCAGACGGCGAGGCCCTCGGCGCCGAAGCGGCGCACGATGTCGTCGCGGGGCAAGGCCGTGAGATCGCCGAGCGTGCGCAGACCCCAGTTGGCAAAAACCCCGGCGAGTTCAAGCGACGGATCGGCAAAGGCGAGGGGAAGTGGGGCGAGGAAGTTTTTTTCGTCGGGACTCGCGATGAAGCGGAGGGAAGATTCTTCGCCGGCCATCGTGCTCGTAATTTGAATCGTTCGCTCGGTGGGAGCGGAAGCGGGTGATTTTCCGGCAGGAGCACGAGAAAGATTAAGAGCACCAGAAGGATTGAACGGAGTCGCCCTCGCGGCGTAGAGCGCGAGGAGCGGCGTGCGCGCCAGGCCGGCGGTGGCGGGGAGCGCGAGCCGCGCCAGTTCGGCGATGGCCGCGTGAGCCGCGGGGGTGAATTTTTCGCGAACGGAACCGCGGAGATCGATCGTGGAGATGCCGGGGGCGGTGGCCTCGATCGCGGGCGAGAGGGTGAAGGCGACGGCGAGGAGGGCGGCGCGGGCTTCGATTTCGGCGGCGAGGTTGGGCGCGCGAATGAGGAGCGTGGGGCAGCGCGCGACGGCTTGTGGGGCCGTCATGCCACGTTCGACGCCAGCGGCACGCGCGGTGGGGGTGGTCGCGAGGACGAGGGATTTCTTCCCCGTATTGGCGAAGAGCGCCGCCTTTCGACCCTGCTCTCTTCGGCTCGGCTCAGGGCCGGCAGGGCCGGCAGAATTATCGCGACTCGCGCGCTCCGTGCGCAGCACGGCGTAAAGAGCGAAGTCGGCGATGTGAAGAACGGCGAACACAGGAGAGGGACGAGTGGCCCGGGACGTGAGACGAGTCCGGACGGGCGCTCATGCCGTGGCGGCGGTGTGAAGGCGCTGGCGTTGCAGAGTGGGCGAGAGGATTGTGGCGAGCGCGGGACGTTCGAGGGAGAGCGCGGTGAGCGCGTGCGAGGCGTTGAGGAGGAAGCGGAGTTGGGCGCTGGGCACCGTGGCGTGCGGGGTAATGACGACGAGGGCGAGGTCGCTGGGTTCGGCGGCGCGTTGGAGGCGATACCAAAAGCTGGCGGGCGTGCGGCGCAGTTCGCGGTCGCTGGCGTGGCGTAGATCGAGGACGACGAGGCCGAGATTGGCGTCGCGGGTGAGAAGATCGGTGGCGGCGAGAGCTATCGCGGGCGTGCAGCGGACCCACACCAGGTGCGCGAGCAGATCGACAGGAAACGAGCCGGGATCGAAGGAGTCGGTGGCGTCGACGAGGGCGACGCGCGTGCGAGTGGCGCGGGTCGCGGCAAGCAGTTGCTCGAGGAGGAGATGACTGCCGCAGCTCGGCGCGGCGCAGACGATCTCGGTTACGGCGCCGAGCGGGAGTCCGCCGGCCGGATCATCGAGCGCGGCGAGGCCAGTGCGCAGCGCGCGCGCGACGACGCGCGGCGCGGTGGGAAATTTTTCGGCGAGTTTGCGCCGGAGCTCCGCCAGTTTCTCGGCCGCCGCAGGCATGAGACAGAAGGACGAAGGCCAGAGCGCAGAGCGTGAAGGCGAGGGAACGGGCGCCGGGCTTCACGGGGACTGAATCAACCCACCAAATCTTGATCGGCGTCGAAGTTTTCGCGGAGGGGCGTCCAGAGACGGAAGAGCGAATGCGTGCGGAAAACCTGGATCACGCCGGAGGTGTGCAGGGCGAGCAGGGTGAAACGGAGCGGACGGCGGGGGGCGGGTTTAGTGAAGAGTTGGAGTTTCATGGTGGGAAAGAGGGCGGAGTTTTTTTGACCGCGGATGACGCGGAGGATCGCGGACCAAGCCGGATGGCGGGAGAGTGATATCGGTGTGATCCGCGTAATCGCGGTGAAGCGATCGGGATGGAATCAGCAGGCGCCGGTGCGCAGGAGGCCGACCATCACGCCTTGGATGGTAAGCTCGGTGGTGGGGAGCAGATCGGGGTAGCGCGGGTTTTCGGCGCGGAGAAACGCCTGGCCGCGCTGGAGGAGAAAACGCTTGAGGGTGGACTCGCCATCGATGAGCGCGGCGACGATGTCGCGCGGGCGCGGCTCGCGGGGCGTGAGAAAGACGACGTCGTTCTCGACAATGTTGGCGCCGATCATGGAGTCGCCGCGGACGCGGAGGGCGAAGACTTTGGTGTTGGCGCGCACGCCGAGCGCGGCGGCGTCGACGGAGATATGGCTGTCGGCTTCCTGCACGGCGTCGGTCGGCAGGCCGGCGGGGATCACGCCGAAAAGCGGGATGCTCATGAGGGCGCTGCCCGGATGGTGATTGGGATGGAGGAGGCCGCGGGCCTTGCCGGGGAGGCGCTGGAGCGCGCCCTTTTGGGTGAGGGCGTCGACATGGCGTTGGACGGCGAACGGGCTCGCGAAGCCGAAGTGTGCCTGGATTTCGCGGAGCGAGGGCGACACGCCCGATTCGAGTTGATGGGCGTGGATGAAATCGAGAACCTGCTGCTGACGGGGCGTAAGAGAAGGGTTATCGGCCATAGTGTTCAAGTGAACACGTCAGCGCCGAAATGCAATGTTTTGTTTTTGGCGCAGCACGATTTTTTAGATTCGAGCGTCGATTTGACATCAAATCTAAACCGACCAGTATCCGACCAGTTAATCTCTTGAAATCATGAACACGATCACTGTCGGCGCCTACGAGGCCAAGACCAAGCTCGCCCGTCTGCTCGCGCGGGTGTCGCGCGGCGGTGAAGTTATTATCACCAAGCACGAGAAACCTGTTGCACGTCTGATGCCGATCTCGCCCGACACGCGGCTGTCTGTCCAAGAATCTCTCAATGGGCTGGCCGCCATCCGCAGTCGCGCAGGACGAGGTTCCGAATCCCTCAAGCAGCTCATCGTCGCCGGCCGTCGCGCATGACGCCGGTCGTGATTGATAGTTCGGTGACGCTGGGTCTGGCGTTGCCGGATGAAAGTGGCGACGTGGTGACTGCGGCCGAGACGGCGATGCGCAAAGGCACGCCGTTCTATGCGCCGGCACATTGGAGCATCGAAGTCGCCAATGGCGTGTTGATGGCGGAGCGCCGCAAACGGATCACCCATGCCGATGCCCGCGCTGTGCTGAATCTGATTCGCCATCTGCCGGTCGAGATCGATGGTGAACTGACGCTTCATGCTTTCGACACCATTTCGGCTCTGGCGCGGCAATATAGTCTGACGACCTACGACGCGGCTTACCTTGAACTCGCGATGCGCCGGCGCGCGGCGCTGGCCACGCTGGATGCAGCCTTGCGAAAAGCGGCTTCGACAGCGGGCGTGCCACTTCTCGCCTGAGCGTTCCATCTGCTCTCACGTTCATTTCTTTTCTCCGTGTCACGCGCCCTGGCCGATTTCAGTTTGTCCGAACTCCAGCAGCAATTCGCTGCGTGGGGCGCGAAGCCGTCGCACGCGGCGCGGGTGCTGCGGGCGTATTACGAGAACGGCGGCGAACTGCCTGAACTCGTCGCGACTCCGACGTCATCGCGCACTTCGTCGGCGCGGCCTGGTTTCGCGCTGCCCGATGATCTGCTCGCGCGGCTCCGCACGGAACTCGCGCCCGGCGCAGCGGAGGTGGCGGTGCGCCAAGTCGCGGCGGACGGCACGACGAAACTGCTCTTGCGACTCGGCGACGGGCGCACGGTCGAGTCGGTGCTGATGCCGGATTTTCGCGCGGACCGCGCGGCGGGTTGCATTTCCTCCCAAGTCGGCTGCGCGATGGGTTGTGATTTTTGCGCGACGACGAAGACCGGTTTCGAGCGCAACCTCACCGCCGGCGAAATCGTGGCGCAGTTTCTCGCGCTTCGTCGCGAAGCGCGCACCACGGGCCGCCGGCTGCAAACGGTCGTGTTCATGGGCATGGGCGAACCGCTGCTCAACCTCGACCACGTGATCGAAGCCGTGCGCCGCATCGCCGACAACCCGCTTGGCGCGCTCGGTTGGCGGCAGGTGACGGTGTCGACCGTCGGCATTGTGCCGGGCATCGATGCGCTCGCCGCCACCGGCCTGAACGTGAATCTCGCCGTCTCGCTCCACGCGCCCGACGACGCCACGCGCGCGTCACTCCTGCCGATGGGAAAACGTTTCGCCATCGCGGAAATCCTCGCCGCCGCCGATCGGTTTCAGGCGAAACGCGGCCGGCCGGTGACGATTCAATACTGCCTGCTCAAGGGCGTGAACGATTCCGCCGAACACGCGCGCACGCTGGCGTCCGTCCTCGGCGCACGCCGCATGCACGTGAATTTGCTGCGCTACAATCCCACCGGCCTCAGTCTGCGCGGCATCAGCTACGAGCCAACGTCCGACGACACGGCTGAGACGTTTGTCGCCGAATTGCGCACGCGCGGAGTCGTCGCACATTTCCGCCGTTCGCGCGGGCCGGAGATCGACGCGGCCTGCGGGCAACTGCGGCGGCGGGTTTCCGAGCCAGCATAGAAGGCATTAAGAACTAAAACCTGACTCCGCCTGCTCGCTCGGTTTCGGGCGCCGTGGCGATCATCTCGTCGGACCACGCGATCACTTCGGGCGCTTCGACGAAGCTTTCGTGATGCGTTGGATAAAATATTCCGCCTTAGTCCGGATAGTTCATCTTCCGAACTCTTCAGAGGTCATGATTATGCCCAGAGCGAAAGGCTGGTGTGAAGATCGCCCCGAGCACGGATGAGGCGAGGAGAACCCCGGTGGTTTTCACGGGGGGACAGATTCATGATGGGCAGAAAGCTTACCGCCACGAGTAACTCTGCTCGCGTGGATGCGAGTTAAGAACCAAGGACGGCTAGCGTAACCCGAGCGAGGATCGACCCAGCGAGAAGCTCAGGAAAGCGAGGATTGCCTTGGAGGAAAATCCTCCCGCGTAGGGTTGAGACCCACTCATGCGGAGGAAGAATGTCGGGAACCAGCGACCGATCCGCTCAATCTATTCTCGTTATGAAAGCCCCCGCTCTCCCCCTGAGTGCTTTGGCCGCTGCCATCGCGACACTCGGCTCCGGCTGCGCCAGCAGCACCCCGCCCCCGCCCCCTCCTCCTCCCGCTTACTCGCAATACCCCAACTCCTATCCAGCCGACGAGTCTCGCACTCCGAACCACACCGCGCGGGGCGCCGTCGCCGGGGCGGTGGCCGGTGCCGTGCTCGGCGGGATTATCGGCAACAACTCCGAGCACGGGAACACCGAAAAAGGTGCCGTGATCGGTGCCGTCGCCGGCGGCATTGCCGGCGGTGTGATCGGTCACCATGCAGATCAGCGGGAGTCCGCCGGCGTTTACTCGCCGGACACGGGCTATGTCGTGCAAACCGTGCCCCAGCAGCCTGGATCGGAGCCGTATGAGCAGGTGCCGCCGCAACCGGCGCAGCAAGCCGTGTGGATCCGCGGCCACTACGATTACGTCGGCAACGGTTATCAGTGGACACCGGGCCGGTGGGAGATTCCACCGGGCGGCGCACGCGTGTATATCGGCCCATCATGGCAGCCAGCGGCGAGGGGCGGCTACATTTACGTGCGCGGACACTGGCAGTGAGCCTCGCGTGCAAAATGGTATCCTCGGTTCACAAAACTGGCGGTGCCCAGAGCCTCCTTTTGCTGTAAACCCGCCGAATGAGAGGGGGTGAATGTTTGCGTTCAGCTCCCCACCTACCGCTGGTCCCGCTCATCGCCGATCGTTGTCTCACTTCGCCAGCGGATCGGGCCGGAGCTGGAAGTGCATGACTTTGCTCGTGGTGCCTTTCCCGGTCTCCATGTGAAACGGCGCGCGCGTGCTCACGCACGCCCAGAGGCCGCGGCCTTTCCAGCCGGCCTTCGCGTCGTCGATGCGGCCGTCCATCCACTTGGTATAAAACCCGAGCGGGTAGGGCACGCGCAGGATCACCCACTGGCCGTCCTTCAACGCGAGCAGGCCCTCGGATTCGTTGCCGGTGTTGATCGGCGTGTTTTTACCGAGGCCCAGCGTGTCGAACTGATCGACCCACGTGTAGTAACTCGCCTCGGCGCTGCCGCCGGTCTTCACGCCCTGCAACTGCGGCAACGGTTCCGGATAAAATGTCCAGCCCTCGCGCGCGTGCTGGCCCGTCGCGGTCGGGCCGTTGAGCGGACCCTTCACTTTGCGCCGATCGAAACTCGCCATGTGCCCGCTCGCGAGCGCGACCCACGCCACGCCGTCGCGATCGATGTCCATCCCGCGGGGCGAGAAACCCTCGATGGGCTCACCCTTGTCATTGAGCGGGAGTTCGTAATATTCGGCGAGCGCCGTTGAGGGCGGATTCGCTCCGGGATTCAGTCGCACGATCGCGCCGGGATAACTGAGCACCGAGCCCCACACGGAGCCGTCGGGTGCCGGCGACACCGAATAAAACGGCGCGTTGATGCGTTTGTCCTTCGCGGGATCGACGGGGTCGTTGGGCTCGACGTAGGCGTCGCGGCGGCCGTTGCCGTTCGTGTCGAGAATGAGCGCGGTCCAGCCTTGCGACGCGACCTCGTCGCCCGTCTCGAGAAATTTTTTCGTGTTCAACCAGCCCACGACCTGGCCGCCGCCGCTCGTCCACGCGGTGTTGTTGGCGTCCTCCGCGAACATCACGTGATGCGTGCTGAAGCCGGTGCTGATGTGCGTGTATTTCTGCGTCTTCGGATCATACATGCCGAGGTGGCGGCTCGCGTTGGCGAGCGGGAAAAGTTTTGCCGACTCGAAAGCCGAGCCCTTGCGGAAAACTTCCGGATTGGCCGACGGCCGCACGGTCGCGGTGATCCAGACGCGGCCTTCGCCGTCGAACATCGGATTGTGCACGTTGGCCTTGCTGTTCCAGATAATCTCGTCGCCCCAATACGGCGAGGCGCCCGGTTTTTCCTGCGCGGCCGCCGGTTTCGTCGCCGGATCGCGCACCGTCAACGGCACGCGGCTCGTCGTGTGATGCACCGGATCGAGCACGGGTAGGTAGTCGGCGCTGAGCTCGAGCGAGCCGTAGAGGAGACCGTTGGCGTTGACGGTGGGGTTGCGGCGGTCGGTCGAGACCACGTCGTGGAGATAGGCCTTCGGATCGGCCCAGTCCCACTGCGTGATGACGACGTTGCGCTCGATCCCCTGCGGCCGGCGCGGTGCCGGCGGCACCTCGCCCGCGGCGATGCGATCGGTCCAGTCGGCAAACATTTTTATGGCGCGCTCGCGGCCGACGCTGGCGAGCGTGCGGACCATGTCGGCGCCCGCCTGGCCCGAGAGAATCCGGCGTTCCCAGGCCTTCTCGGTGGACTCCAAGCCGTGAAACAGATCGGGCAGCTCGCGCGTCGCCTGCGTGCCGAGCGCGTGACACGAGAAGCAGCCGCCGGATTTGATGATGCGGAGAAACTGCGCCTGATTTTTGATCGTGGGTGAAATGCCGTTGCCGATGGTGCCGGGAAATTCTTCCGGCGCCGGCGGACGCAACAGCGAATACCAATAGCCCGCCGGATAATAATGCGCGGCGGCTTTCGGAGTCGGCGCGATGACGGCAGAGAGATTGAGCGTCTTGCCGGGCGCGGATTTTAGCTTCGCGGAATCAACGAGACCATAGCCGCGCACCCACACGTCGTAATTCGCCGCCGGGAGTTCCGGGAGCACATAACGCCCGCGATCATCGGTCACGACGATCTTCGCGAACTTGGTCGGGAGGTCCGTCGTCTCCGCGATCACCCACACGCCCGCCTCGGGGCCGGCCGGGCTCGTGACGACGCCCTCCAGTGATCCAGTCCCTGGCGGCGGTGATTGACCGAAACTCAGAGTGACACCGACGAGGAATAGAAAGAGCGCGCCAGTGATCGGCGCACGCAATGAGAAGCCGGAGTCGAGGAGAAGTTTCATAGTCCGTGTCCTTTCACGAAGCGAGGGAGTGGGGCAGCAACCGCCGGATGATCGAACGCCCGGCGGTGGCGTGAACGGCAACACACTGACCTCCCCGAGGCAACGTCGATGTGGGTTGTCTCGTTGCTCACATTGTGAGGTGCTCGGCCCAATAGCCCGGCCTCCGTTTGCCATGCATCACTGCGACGACGTGCAGCCGTTCGGGTTCAATCGTGTAGAGCAACTTGAACGGAAATCCCGCACGACGCATTTGCGCACCGGTCCGCGCAGGCGCGGCCACACTTTGGGATGCGCCGTTATGCGCGCGACGGTGAGCATCGCCGCTTGATAGAATCTCAAGCCCAAGCCGGGGGACCCAGCCTGATAATAATCGATCGCCGCCTGAAACTCCGCGTCAGCCTCGGGGTGGAAGAGCGCGTTCACAGGCCCAGCCGTCGCTGCGCCTTGGCAAAGACTTCCTCCGCCGGCACACCTTTGACTGCACCGCTCGTCAATTCCTCGGCCCGTCGCTCAGCCGTGTCAGCCCAAGCGGCTTTCCGCCGTTCGCGTGGTCCGGATATCGACGCGGCGTGCGGGCAACTCAGGAGGCGTAATGAAATATTAGCATGAGCTGCGCGTCTGCTGGCTGAGTGACGCGTGACAAGTTACGAGTTTCTGCCTACAGAATCTGAATGCTCTTTGCCGAAATTATTGAAAACCACGGCATCGATTTAGTTAATGCTGTCGCTGTTCCATTTGTTGTTTCTCTAGTCGTTGGGATACCTCTTGCGATCTATGCCGGATTAGTGGGATCGCGACTTGTTGGGTTCTACGAGACTCGCACTGCAGCTGTTCAGGAATTGATGTTTTTGCCGCGAGCGCTTTCAGAGGCTGGAAATATTCGTAAGGCGAATTTGAGACTCGCTGAAATGTGGGCAGCCACACGAGTAGCTTTTAATGGTCAGAACCAAGCCGAGGCTTCGGCAGTTCTCGATCGCTTGAATAGAGAGGCGATCGGATTTTACAGGCACGCCTTCCTGACGCAGATGAGCTTAGCTGAGATAAATGCGGTTATGGGTGACGCTCAGGCTATGAGTGAGGAGCGCTGGTTTTCGATGAGTTGTGGCATTATCGAGCAAAACACGATTGGCTTAAACCAGCTTCGCGAAATTGAATCTTTAGAGCCTAACTACTCGGTGATTTTTGAAGTGCCAACTTTGGGACGCTGGTTGCGTCGCAGCGATTGCGGCGACTGCTGCTCGAATTGTAAACGAGTGCTTTAATCTTACGCCTTCTTATTCCGTCCGCCCTTTGCCTCGATGTTCAGGTAAGTCTCATTGAGCATCTGGCTTTCGTAAAGTTCGAGGAGGCGGACGCCTTCGCGCGGCTTCAGGCGGACAGGGGTTCGACTTCGGCTTCGATGCGGCGACCGAGCGCGGTGCGGGCTTGCTCCAGATCGTAAGCTTGCTGGAGATTCAGCCAGAAGCGCTCACCGGTGCCGAAGAAACGGCCGAGGCGCAGCGCGGTGTCGGCGGTGATGGCTCGGCGCCCTTTGGTGATCTCGGTGAGGCGCGAGGCGGGAATGCCCGTGCGCTGGCTCACTTGATAGCAGCTGAGGTCGTGCGGTGTGATCCACTCCTCGAGCAGAATCTCCCCGGGCGTGATATTGGAAACGACGGGCAGTTTGGTTTTCATGGCAGATGAATTCTCGGGCGAGCAGGGTTCAGTGGTAATCTACAATTTCAACGTTGTGGGCATCTTCGCCGGCCCAACGGAAGCAGAGGCGCCACTGGTCGTTTATGCGAATGCTGTGTTGGCCGCGGCGTGAGCCCTTGAGAGCTTCCAGTCGATTGCCGGGTGGCAGGCGCATGATGTCGAGTCGATCGGCGGCATCAAGTTGGAGGAGCTTGCGTCGGGCGGCGCGTTGGATGTCAGGCGGCAAGTGACGTGAAGCCGTGCCGCCAAAGAGCTTTTCGGTCTCAGCGTCAGCGAAGCTTTTGATCACGAAGGCCAGGGTAGGCCACGTGACGATGTTCGCAAGCAGAATAGTTACGCGAAGCGTAACTATGGATTCGAACTACAGATCCACGCCTACGCCTTCTTCTTCCGCCCGCCCTTCGCCTCGATGTTCAGGTAGGTCTTGTTGAGCATCTGGCTCTCGTAGAGTTCGAGGAGGCGGACGCCTTCGCGGGGTTTGACCATGTCCTTCTTCGTCGCGGCATCGATCTGCACTTTCATTTTCCGGCACAGATCCTCTTGCTGGTATTGCACGCCTTCGATCACGTCGGCGATGCGGCTGCCGCTCAGCGCTTCTTCAATATAGAAGCCGTTCGGCTCGTCGTCTTCGAGGAACACGTGGACTTCGTTCACGCGGCCGAAGAGGTTGTGGAGGTCCCCCATGATGTCCTGGTAGGCGCCGGTGAGAAAGATGCCGAGGTAGTAGGGTTTGCCGTTGAGCGGGTGGAGCGTGATGTAGTCGCGCACGTCCTGCAGATCGATGAAGCGATCGATCTTGCCGTCGGAGTCGCACGTGATGTCGACGAGGATGGCGTTGACGGTGGGCTTTTCCTTGAGCCGGTGGAGCGGCGCGATCGGGAAGAGTTGATCGAGACCCCAGTGATCGAGCAGCGACTGGAAGACGGAGAAATTGCAGACGTATTGGTCGGCGAGGAGCTTGTCGAGGTCGTGGAGTTCCTCGGGCTGGTAGCCGGATTTTTTTCCTTCCTTCGCGATCTGCTCGCAGATTTGCCAGAAGAGCGATTCGGCGGCGGCGCGGTTTTCGAGATCGAGATAGCCGAGGTTGAAGAGGGAGAACGCCTCCTCCTTTTTCTGCAGCGCATCGTGGAACCGCTCAAGCAGGCCGAGCTTGGTTTTGTTCTTCAACATCACCTCGAGATCGGTGACGACTTTGTGCTTTTCGTCGGGCTCGTGCTGCTTGCCGAGTGACTCGCGCTTGTTGATCCGCTCGAACACCTCGACGACGAGCATCGAGTGCTGCGCGACGACGGCGCGGCCGGACTCGCTGACGATGTCGGGGACGGCGACGCCGGACGAGGTGCAGATTTCGCGGATGTTGAAGACGACATCGCGCGCGTATTCCTCCATCGAGTAGTTCATCGAGCTTTCGAAGTTCGTGCGCGAGCCGTCGTAGTCGATGCCGAGGCCGCCGCCGACATCGAGGTAGCCCATCGGGAAACCCATCTTCGCGAGCTGGCAGTAGAAGCGCGTGGCTTCGACGACCGCGTTTTTGATCGTGAGGATGTTCGGCACCTGCGAACCGATGTGGAAATGCACGAGGCGCAGGCACGATTGCAGTTTCGCGGCGCGGAGTTTTTCGCAGGCGAAAAGAATTTCCGCGGTGTTGAGACCGAACTTGGCGTTGTCGCCGGTCGAGGTCGCCCAACGGCCTTCCCCGCGCGTCTGGAGTTTCGCGCGAAAACCGATCATCGGTTTCACGCCGGTCTCAGCGGCGAGGCGGATGATGTCGTCGAGTTCGGAGAGTTGTTCGACGACGAGGATGATCTTCTTGCCGAGCTTGCGGCCGAGGAGGGCGAGCCGGATGTAATCCTGATCCTTGTAGCCGTTGCAGATGATGAGGCGTTGGGCGCCTTCGTGCATCGCGAGCGCAATCATCAGCTCGGGCTTGGAGCCGGCCTCGAGGCCGAAGTTGAACTCCTTGCCGGCCGCGACGATCTCGTCGACGACCTCGCGGAGCTGGTTGACCTTGATCGGGAAGACGCCGCGGTAGTCGCCCTTGTAGCCTTCCTCTTTCATCGCCTTCAGGAAAACTTGGTTGAGCTGGACGACGCGGTGGCGGAGCAAATCCTGAAAGCGGATGACCATCGGCGCCTTGAGGCTCATGCCGAGGGCCTCGTTGACGACATCGAGCACGCGGATGCCGCGGCCATCGGTCAGCGGCTGGACGTTGACGAAGCCATCGTCATCGACCGAGAGATGCCCGGAGCCCCAGCGTTTGAAGCCGTAGTGCTCTTCGGACTTGGCGGCCGACCAGGCGGCGGAGGATTTGGTTTTCAGGGAGTGGGGAGTTAAGGGCTGAGCGTTGAGAGGCCGAACTCAGAGAAGGAGCGGTGCCGCAGTGTCTTGGCTCTCAACGCTCATCTCTCAACCCTCAACTTTCCGGTGTTCTGTCTTGCTTTTGCAGGCGGCGAATCAGTTAGATGCGCGTTTTCTTTTTCCAAATCACCCAACACGCAATGCCGAAAATGTCCTCCTTAATCGATGCCGCCTCGTTTCTCGCTCAAGCTGCCGCTCCGGCGCAGCCCGGTGGCGCTGCTTCGATGATCACGGGCATGCTGCCGGCGATTCTGTTGATGGCGGGTTTTTATTTCCTGTTCATCGCCCCGCAGCGCAAGAAACAGAAGGAGCACGAGAAGATGCTGGCCGCGCTCCAGTCCGGGGACGAAATCGTCACGACCGGCGGCATCTTCGCCACGATCACCAATGTGAAGGATGACCGTTTCGTCGTGCGCATCGCGGACAACACGAAGGTCGAGCTCGGCAAGGGCTTCGTGCAGACCGTGGTGAAGTCGCAGGCGAGTCCCGCGAAGGACGACAAGAAGAAGTGAGGCCGTTGTGCGGCGATCCATCGCGGCGGGAAGCGCCGCGCAATCGCCGTCTGAATTTTTAATAATAAACCCAAAAGACCCATGCTCAAACGCAACCTCTGGAAGATCCTACTCTCGCTCGCGCTCCTCGCGTGGGCGGTGTCGGAGCTGATCCCGCTGCAAGACGTTCCCTTCGTCGACTACGCCCGCTCCCATGCGACGGCGAAACCGGCGGAGTTCGGCAAGCTCCTCGACGAAGCCATCGCGACCAAGAAGTCCGGCAAGTCCGCCAGCGAATTCGTCGCCCTCCGCACCATTGGCAAGGAGCGGAAGCTCGACCTCTCGCAATATTTCCCCGACATCCGCCTCGAGGACACCCTGCGCAACGTCGAGAAGCGCAACAGCATCCTCCTGACCGAGCTCCTCCGCCGCTCCAAGGGTCGCGTGCAACGCGGCCTCGATCTCGCGGGTGGCGTGGCGTTCACGCTCGAAGTCGATGAGCGCGCCGCCGGCGCCGACGATGTCAATGTCCGGAAGGAAAAAATCACCAAGGCCATCGAGATCATCAGCGCCCGCATCAATTCGTTTGGCGTCGCCGAGCCGGTCATTCGGCCCGTCGGCACGAATCGCATCGAGGTGCAGCTCCCGAATCTCAACACCCGCGACAACCCCGATGTCGTCGACAACGTCAAGAAGCCCGCGCGCCTCGATTTCCGCACGGTGCACCCGACGCTCACCCCCGGGATCGGCGTCGACACGCCGGTCGGCTACGAGGTGATGACGCTCGAGAACGAGGGCCGCACCGGCCAGACGTTCAGCGAGGATGTGTTCGTCAAGCAGCGTCCCGAGATGGGCGGCAACCTCATCACGAACTCGTTCGCGCGCCCTGATCTTTACGGGAAGCCCGAGGTTGTTCTCCAGTTCAGCGACGAGGGCAAAAAACGTTTCGCCGAAATCACGCGCTCGCTTGCCGACATGGGCCAGTCGTCCGGCCGCCTCGGCCGCCTCGCCATCGTGCTCGACGGCAAACTCTATTCCGCCCCGACCGTCCGCGAGGAAATTTCCGGCGGCTCCGCCCAAATCTCCGGCGGCGCCATGACCGACCGTGAGGCGATCAATCTCTCGAACGTCCTCAACAACCCGCTCGATCTGCCGCTGCTCGTGAAAGAGCAATACGAGGTCGGGCCCTCGCTCGCGCAGGACGCCGTCGATTCCGGCGTGCGCGCGACCGTCATCGCGACCGTCGCGGTGGCCGCGTTCATGATCACGTTCTACGCGACGGGCGGCCTCATCGCCGTCTTCGCGCTCGCGATCAACATCGTCCTCATTCTCGGCATCATGGCGTTCTACCAGGCGACGATCACGTTGCCCGGCCTCGCCGGTATCGTGCTCACCATGGGCATGGCGGTGGATGCGAACATCCTGATCTTCGAGCGCATGCGCGAAGAACTCGCCGCGGGCAAGAGCCTCGCCGCCGCCAGCGACAGCGGCTTCCTCAAGGCGCTGTGGACCATCCTCGATGCCCACGCCGTGCAGCTCATCATCTGCGGCATCATGATTTGGAAGGGCACCGGTCCCATCAAGGGCTTCGGCGTCACGTTGCTCATCGGCGTGCTCTCCACGTTGTTCTCCGTCCTGATCACCGGCCACATGGTGATGGAAATGCTCACCGAGTCGCTCACTCTGAAAAAAATCACGATGCGCCGCATGATTGGCGAAATCCACACGGACTTCGTCAAGCTCGGCAAACCCGCCTTCATCGGCTCGTGGATCGTGGTGCTGATCGGTTTCGGTTACGTGCTCTTCCAGGGCAATAAAATCTACGGCATCGACTTCGCGGGTGGCGACGTGATCGCCCTCCAGTTCAAGACCAAGCTTGATGTCGGCCAGATCCGCGACGCCGCGAAGGCCGCGGGCGTCAGCGATGTCAACCCGACCTACACCAGCGCCATCGGCGGCGGGGGCCGCGAGACGCTCAACGTCGAGTCGCCCGAGGGCAAGTCACCCGTCGTGCTGGCCGCGCTGCAGAAAGCCTTCCCGAACGCGGGCCTCGAGAAGGTCGGCGAGAACCACATCGGCGCCTCCATCGGCAAGGAGATCGAGTGGAACGCGCTCGTCGCCATCGGCATTTCGATGCTCACGATTCTCGTCTACATCGCCTTCCGCTTCGAGTTCGGCTTCGGCGTCGGCGCGATGTTTTCCACGCTGCACGATCTCCTGATGACCATCGGCATCTTCGTGCTGACGGGCCACCAGTTCAACGCGCCCATGGTCGCGGCCCTCCTCTGTATCGCGGGCTACTCGATCAACGAGACCGTCGTCGTCTTCGACCGCATCCGCGAGGAGTTGAAAAACAACCCGACCGGCTCGCTCCGCGACGTCGTCAACTCCGCCATCCGGAAAGTTTTCGCCCGCACGATTATGACGGCGTCGACGACCTTCCTCGCCGCGCTCTCGCTCTACATCTTCGGCGGCGGCGTGCTCCGCGACATTTCGTTTACGTTCCTGGTCGGCATCGTCACCTCGACCTTCTCCGCGATCTTCATCGCGGCGCAGGTGTTCTACTGGTGGCACAAGGGCGACCGGAAGCACGTCGAGGCGCATGCGGATGTCGCCCCGAAATACGAATGGCAAGGCGCGTCCAAGGCGTCCGAATAATCGGCCGGGAGGGCCGGCTCTCCGCGCCGGCCTGAGTTTACACGCGAATCGCCGCGCGAACCCAGGCTGGTTCGGAGAACCGGCCCCACCGCTCCCAAGCCCATGCGCTGGACCCACACGCCCCGCCCGGCCGCCGAGGTCGAAGCGTTGAGCAAACACGCGGGCCTGAGCCGCGTGCTGGCGGAGTTGCTCCTGCGCGCGGGATTGAGCGACGCGCAAGCCGCGGCAGAATTCCTGCAACCCGCGCTCGCCGCGCTGCGCGATCCGTTTTTGCTGCGAAATCTCGAGGCGGGTGCCACGCGCCTCCGAGCCGCCATCGCGGGCCGCGAGGAGATCGTGATTCTCGGTGACTACGATGTGGACGGCGTGAGCAGCACCGCGCTGCTCGTGATGATTTTACGGCGCTTCGGGTTGAACCCGCGCTTCGTCGTCCCGCGCCGCTCCGCGGACGGCTACGGCCTCTCGCGCAGTGCGATCGATCGCGCGCTCGAGGGCGGGAAGCCGCAACTTTTCATCGCGCTCGACTGCGGCACGAACTCGCACGCCGAGGCCGCCTACCTCCGCGGGCAGGGCATCGACGTGATCGTCGTCGATCACCATCGCTCGCGGGAGCAGCCGCTGACCGACGGCATTTTGATCAACCCGCACGTCGAGGCCGACGTGACGAACGGCGACGCGGCGTGGCGCCACCTCTGCACGGTCGGCCTCGTGTTCAAGCTGTGCCACGGCCTGCTCAAGCAAATGCGCGCGGAAAACCATCCCGTCGCGTTTCGGATCAAGCTGAAGGATCACCTCGATCTCGTGGCACTCGGCACGGTCGCGGATCTCGTGCCGCTGCTCGGGGAGAACCGGATTCTCGCGCGGCACGGGTTGCGGATCCTCGAGGCCACGCTGCGGCCGGGTTTGCGCGCGTTGATGGACGTCGCCGGCGTGAAGCCGACGCAGGGCATCACGCCGACGGACATTTCCTTCCGGCTTGGGCCGCGGATCAATGCGAGTGGCCGGCTGGCCGACGCCGCGCTTTCGGTCGAGCTGTTGATCAGCGACGACGCGAAATTTTGCGCGGACACCGCCCAGCAGCTCGATACGTTCAACCGCGAGCGGCAGGACATCGAGCGCGGCATCACCGAGCAGGCCGAGAAAATGATCGAGACGCAGTTTTCCGCGCTGCCGGGCATCGTGCTCTTTCACGAGGAGTGGCATCCCGGCGTGGTCGGGATCGTCGCGGGCCGGGTGACGCGGAAATACAACCGCCCGTGCGTCGTGCTCGGCAACGAAGGCGACATGGCGAAGGGTTCCGGCCGCAGCGTGGACGGGTTGAATCTGGTCGAGGTGCTCGGGACGTGCTGTGAAAATCTTTCAAGCTGGGGTGGCCATCCGATGGCGGTGGGCATCGCGTTGCCGAAAATCCACGTCGCTGATTTTCGCGCGCGCTTCGCCGAGGCGGTGCGGGCGCATGCCGGCAGCGATGTCGCCGAAGCGCGGCTCGACATTGCGGCGTGGCTTACGCCGGAGCAGCTCAACGAGCGGCTCATGGACGAACTCGATACGCTGCATCCCTTCGGACAAGGCAATCCCGAGCCGGTCTTCGGCCTGCGCGGCATCGTGCTGGCCGGGCGCCTCGAGGTGTTCAAGGAGCTGCATTTTCGTTTTGGGATCGAGGATGGCCGCGGCCGGCGCCTGCACGGCGTCGCGTGGAAACTCGCGCACCGCCAGCCGCCGATGGGCCAGCCGATCGATCTCGCGGTCGAGTTGAAGTGGAATCACTTCAACGGCCGGAAACTTTTGCAGCTCGGATTGATCGACTGGCGCAAGTCGGGGTAGGGCGGGCTTCCACCCGCTCTTCGGTTGCACACCCCACGCCGGAAAAGGCGGGCAGAAGCCCGACCGGCTTCACTGCCCGAGCACTGCACCGAGTTGGCGGAGCATGGTCTCCAGCGTGAAAGGCTTCGGCAGCAGGACGACTTCGCCGAGCCCGCGCAGGCGATGCAGCACGTCCTGTTCGCTGAAGCCGCTCATGACCAGCACGCGCGCCGCGGGTCGGAGCGCGCGGATTTCGCGCAGCACTTCCGCGCCGTCGAGCCCCGGCATCGTGAGATCGAGCATAATGGCGGTGAAACGATCGGGCTCCGCGCGAAAGGTCTTCAGGGCCGCGATGCCATCGGCGGCGAGCACCGTGGTGTAACCGTGGTGGCGAAGCAGCGCGTCGGCAGTCGCCAGCACCGTCGGCTCGTCGTCGACCACCAACAGGGTGCCGCCGCTGGCCGGCGCGGGCGTAACGGTGATAGTCTGGCCCGGATACCCGGCGCGCGGCGCGGCGGCCGGCAGGAACAGCCGGAACGTCGAGCCCCGGCCGACGGTGCTTTGCACGGTGAGCGCACCGTGGTGGGTGCGGACGATCCCGAGTGTCGCCGCGAGCCCGAGTCCGCGGCCGGTGAACTTCGTCGTGAAAAACGGATCGAAGACACGCGCGAGCGTGGCCGGGCTCATGCCCTCGCCGGTGTCGGATACTTCCAGGCAAATGCAGTCGCCGGACGGCACGTCGAACGCGTGCACCGCATCGGCCGGCTCCGCGGTGGGACGCCCGAGACGGGTCGTCACGCGGATCTCGCCGGGCGCTTCGCCGAGCGCCTCCGACGCGTTGATCACGAGGTTCATCACAACCTGGCGGAGTTGCGAGGCGTCGCCTTCCACGGCGGGCAGATTGGGCGCGAGCGAGACGTGCAACGCGGCTTTCTTGCCGATCGAAACTTCGAGCAGGCGCGCGGTGTCGTGCACGAGCTGGCCGAGATCGAGGCGCTCGACGACGAGGTTGCCGTGGCCGGCGTAGGCGAGCATCTGGCGGCAGAGATCGGCGGCGCGGCGCGCGGCCGTCTCGATGGGCGCGAGATGCTGGTCGGCGGGATTGGTTTGGCGCGCGAAGCTGGCGTTGGCGAGGATGACGGTGAGGAGGTTGTTGAAATCGTGCGCGATGCCGCCGGCGAGCACGCCGAGGCTCTCGAGCTTTTGCGTCTCGAGCATCTTCAACTGGATTTTCTGTTGTTCTTCCTCCGCGGTTTTGGCCGCGGTGATGTCCTGCAGCGAGCCATAGATTTTCACGACCTGGCCATCGCGGCGCTCCACGCGCCCCGTGGTGTGCACGCGAATGGCCCGGCGTTTGGCCGTGACCAGCGAGAGTTCGAGATCGTAGTTCGTGCCGAGTTGGATCGCGTGAGCCATGGCGGCGGCGATGAGCGTGCGGCTTTCCGGCGCATAGAACACGATCGCGGAGTCCAGGGTCGGGCGAAACTCGCCCGGCGTCGTTTCGTGGATGCGGTGGGTTTCGTCCGACCAGTAAAGATCGTGCGTGGCCAAATCGTATTCCCAACCGCCGATGTGGGCGACGGCCTGCGTTTGCTCCAGCAAATGTGCGGAGCGGGCGAGGAGTTCGCGGCTTTCGAGCAGGGCCTGCTCGGTGCGTTTGCGTTCGGTGATGTCAGTGTGCGTGCCGGCGATGCGCTGCGCCGAGCCGTCGGGGGCGCGCGCGACCACCTTGCCGCGATCGAGAATCCAGCGCCACTCGCCGGACTTGGACTGCATGCGGTATTCGATGGTGTAGGAGCCGCCGTCGCCGGCGTGGACGCGCGAACGCCAACCGTCGTGCGACGAGCGATCGGCGGGATGCACGAGCTGCGTGCCGCCCTCGAGCGTCGGCGGAATTTCGGCGAGCGTGTAACCGAGCATCGCGGCCCAGCGTTCACTGCGGGCAAACCGGCCCGACCGCACATCCCAGTCCCAAAATCCATCGCCGCTCCCCTCAAGCACGAGAATGAGCCGCTCCTCGCTGTCGCGCAGGGCGCGCGCCTGCTCGCGCACCTTGCTGAGCAGGCGGCGCTGCCGCACGATGACGAGGAGCACGCCGGCGAGCACGAGAGTCAGCGGGATGAGGTAAGCCTGGACGTCCTTGAACCGCACGCCCCGCGTGTCGAGCGGACCGATCCATTGTTCGTAGATTTTGTCCCACGTGCCGTCGGCGTGAATGTTGGCGAGGCCGTCGTTGAGCTGCGCCAGCAGCTCCGGCTCCCCGGGATGCACGCCGAGTCGCAGGCGATAATGCATGTCCTCGACCTCGAGGTCGGCCTCGGTCACCTGCGAGAGGTGTTCCTGATCGGCGAAATGGCGGCCGAAGAGTCGCACCGCCAGCACGGCGTCGCACTCGCCGCGATCGACCGCGGTCAGCGCGTCGACGAGCCGCGGGTAGAAACGCAATTTTGTGAAGCCCTGCCGCAGGAGGTATTGATGGCCGGCGCTGAGCTGCGTTGTGCCCATTGTTCGCGCTTTGAGCTCGGCGAGATTCGTGGCCGGCGGCGCGCCTTTGCGGACGAACACCGCCGATTTCAGATCCAGATGGGTCACGCTGTAAGCGATGAAACTCTCGCGCTCCGGCGTGGCGACGACCGCGGCGAGGATGTCGAGCTGGTGCGCACGGAAATCATCGAGCAGCTCCGGCCACGGTTTGCAGACGAACTCGATTTCCAAGTGCTGGTCGCGCGCCACGGCGCGCGCCACCTCCACTGCGTAGCCCTCGGGCTGGCCGGTGGCACCGAGGTGCGACAGGCGGTCCGCGACGGGTTCGACGCCCACGCGCAGCGGCGCCCCTAGCCCGAGAGCGGTCAGCAGAAAGAACCCCAGCACGCCGCAAGGCAGGGTTCGGCCACTTGGTGGACACATGCCGGCAGGCGAGCGACTTCGCCGCCGGTGCGCGACAAAAAAAACCGGTTTAGTCGCGCCCGCCAGACGGACGCTCAGTTGCGGGGCAACTTGCGGAATTCTTCGCTGCGGCGGAGGCCGTTGCGGACATCGGCCTCGGTCCAGCCCTTGTGCTGCATGAGGTCGGTGTAGCTCTTGAGTCCATCCGGATCGGGATCGCGGCGCAGGATTTCGCGGTAGGCGCGAGTGACGGCGAGGGAGACCTGCTTGTCCGCGCCCTCGCGGCTGCGCCGGAGATCCTCGCGCATTTCGTTTTCGGTCATGCCCCGGCTGAGGCTGCGCTTGTAGGCGGCGATGCCAGAGGCGTCGGGCTCGCGTCCGAGGACGTCGTGATACACCCGTCGAATGACCGCATCCAGATCGCGATTCTTAAACTCGTCGCTCCGGCGCAGTTGATCGCGGAGCTGATCTTCATTCCAACCCCCCTCGATCAGCCGGCTCAGGTAAAGCCGCAGACCCGGGCCATCGGCGTCGCGGCTGAGGATGTCACGATAGGCCGCGCGCACCACGCGCTCGGCGTCGCGGCGATCCCAGCGGGCAAAGACCACGGCGCCGTGCCCGACGGTCTGCACTTGGACCGCGGAAACGTTGCGACTCCACGTCTCGCGGGGATCATGGCCGAGGGCGAAGGCGCCGAGGTCGGGCACGTCGCCGTTGATCCAGATGTTGGCGCCGCGAAATTCGGAATTCTGAAACGCGAGCACGCGCACCGGCCCCTCGAGTTGCACGGAGCGCACGCGATCGTTGAAGGGCTGGCCGCGCGAATCGCGGAGCGACGCGAGATTGTTCACTTCCCTGCCGGCATCGACGACGAAGACTTCGCCGCGAAATCCGGGCTCGGTGTAGAAATAAGCGCGGCCGGGCTCGGAATGGGACAGGGGTGGTTGCGCGGACAACACCGTCGCGACGGCGGCGAGCAGCAGCAGCGGAAGGTAACGGGGAAGCATGGTGGGAAATGCGACCGCGGCAGGGCGAAAAAGTTTCAGCGGGCGAAGAAGGGATTGTGCTGCTTCTCCTGCGCGAGGGTCGTGAGCGGGCCGTGGCCGCAGGCCAGCACGGTGTCGCGCGGCAGCGTGAAAATCTTCTTCTGGTTGTTCTGGAACTGTTCGGCGAAATGCGTGGCGCTGCCGCCCATCGAGCTGGAAAAAACGGCGTCGCCGACGACTGCGAGCGGCCAGCTCAAACCGTTCATGAAATACGTCGTGCCACCCGGCGAATGTCCCGAGGTGAGCAGCGTCTTGATCGAGATCGGGCCGAGATGGAAGTGGGCGTTTTCCTTGAACGTTTTCGCCCCGGCAATCGGCGCCGGCTCGATCTCATGCGCCCAGACCTCGGCTTTCGTCTCCGCGACGAACCGCGCGAGATCAGCGACGTGATCTTCGTGGGTGTGGGTGAGGAAGATATATTGGAGCTTCAGCTTCTCGGCGCGGAGGAGATCCTGCATCGGCTCGCTGGTCGCGCCGGTATCGAAGGCGGCGGCGATCTTGTTGCGCGCATCCCAGATGAGATAGCTGTTCACCGTCATGTCCTCGTAGCGCGTGTTGAACGCCGCGAAGCCCGCCGGAAAAATTGCCTGCTGGGGATACCAGCGCTTGTGCGCCAGGGCCTCGAGCGCGTCGGCCGAGAGCCGCAGGTGCCGCGCAACGCGGCGGATTGCCGCATCGATCGGCTGGCCGGATTTGATCGCCGCGAGATCCTCGGCGGACACCTCGGCGCGCTGCGCGAGATCGGCGTCGGCGATTTTCAGACCGCGTTGGGCCTTGTTGATGACGTCGTCAAAATTGTCTTCCAGCGGGATGCGGGCCATGGGGAGCAGCTTTAGCGGGGTGGACGGTGGCGCCGAGATAAAACTGGAGTTCGGCGCCGCGCCGCGGCTAGCGTGCGCGGCTGTCATGCTCGCCCACGGCATCCTCAACCCCCACCTCCTGTCGCTCCTCGCGCGCGCGCGCCACACCAACACGATCGTGATCGCCGACCGGGGGTTTCCGTCGTGGCCCGGCCTCGAAACGATCGATCTTTCGCTGGTGGACGGGGTGCCAACGGTGCTGCAGGTGCTAAAGGCGGTGCGGAAAAATTTCCTCGTGACCGAGGCGTTCATGGCGGCGGAGTTCGCCGGGGCGAACGCGCCTGCGACCCGCCAAGCGTTCGCCGCCGGACTGCGTGGCGTGCCGCTCACGCGCGAGCCGCACGTGGATTTCAAGCGACGCGTGCCCGGGGCCCTCGGGCTCATCCGCACCGGCGACACGGTGCAATACGCCAACCTGATCCTCGTGTCGGGTTGATCGCGCGGGCGCGGACGCTGACAAGATTTGCGATTGCCAGTGGCGTTGGCGCGGCGCTTCTTCTCCCTTTCTCATGAGCACCTCCTCCGATTATCTCTCAGCGTTGTTCAACCTCAGCGGCAAGGTCGCGGTCGTCATCGGTGGGACCGGCGAACTTTGCGGCGCGATGGCCGAGGGCCTGGCCGGCGCGGGCGCCGAGGTGGTGCTCGTCGGCCGTAACGAGGAAAAAGCGAAGCCGCGCCTGGAACGCATCGCGGCCGCCGGCGGCAAGGGCTATTTCGTCTCCGCCGAAGCGAGCGAGAAGGCGGCGATCGAGCAATTGCTCGCCACGGTGCTCCAGCGTTCCGGCCGCGTGGACATCCTCGTCAACGGCGCCGGCGTGAATTCCGCGACCCCGTATCTCGACATCCAGGAAGACGAGTTCGATCGCATCATGCGCATCAACGTGAAGGGCGTGTTCCTTGGCTGCCAGATTTTCGGCAAATACCTCGTCGAGCGCGGCGAGGGCGGCTCGATCATCAACCTTGGCTCCATGACCGGGCTGGTGCCGTTGTCGCGCGTGTTCACCTATTCAGCGAGCAAGGCCGCGGTGCACAATCTCTCGAAGAACCTCGCCCGCGAGTGGGCGACCAGGAAGGTGCGCGTCAATATCCTCGTGCCCGGCTTTTTCCCGGCGGAGCAAAACCGCAAGGTGCTCACCCCGGAGCGCGTGGCGTCGATTCTCGGCCACACGCCGGCGAAGCGTTTCGGGGAAGCGCGGGAATTGGTGGGCGCGACGCTGCTCCTCGCGAGTGACGGGGCGGGCAGCTTTATTACCGGCGCGGAAATCGTCGTGGACGGCGGCTACCACGCGATGACGATCTAATATTGCCTGTAGAGTTGGCGGATAATCGCCAATGGGCGCTTGCTATAGAGCGGAGGTGATTGTAGCTAGGTCCTCCCTATGATTACTCAAAAGATTAAAGAACTCGCAGCGGCCAAAGCAAAACTCGCAGGCCTCGAAAAAACCATCGCGGCGGAGTTGAACCAGGAACTGGCGGCGTTGCCTGCGCAGTTTGGGTTCACGGACGTGAAATCCTTTATCCAGGCGGTGAAAGCCGCCGCCGGTAGCAAGCGCGGCCCGAAAGCGAAAGCGGCCAAGCCCGCCAAGGGCGGCAAGAAGCGCCGCACGCGCGCCGTCATCACCGACGCCATGCGCGCGCAGGTGAAGAAGCTGGTCGAGGCCGGGAAGACCGGGGGCGAGATCGCGAAGGCCGTCGGCGTTTCCCTGCCGAGTGTGCACAACATCAAGAAGGCCCTCGGCCTCGTGAAGAAGAAGAAGTAAGCGGAGATTTTTACCCGCGCACTTTCGGCCCCGTTTCGACGGGGCTTTTTTGTTTGCGGGTGCCGCCGGCGATGGCGAAGAGTCGCGGTCCATGTCCGCCGCATTCATCCAGGCCAACACCAACGGCCGCCTCCATCCCGCGACCGAGCCGTCGATTTCCCCGCTCAACCGCGGCTTCCTTTATGGCGACGCCATCTACGAAGTGTGGCGCACCTACCAGGGCGTGATTTTCACGTGGGAGGAGCACTGGGCGCGGTTGTTCCGCTCGGCGAAGTCGCTCTATATGGATCTGCCGTTCACCCCCGCGCAGATGTTGCCGGAGATCCGGAAGACGGTCGCGGCGTATCGCGAGAAAACGAGCGACGCGGGCGAACTTTATATTCGCATCCAGATCACGCGCGGCGCCGGCGCGATCGGGCTTGATCCTGCGCTCGCGGATCGGCCGGACTTTGTGTTGCTCGTGCAGGCATGCCCGACCATGGCCGACGAAAAAATCCGTGCGGGGATGAAGCTCTCGCTCGCGACCGGCCTCCGGCGCAATCCGATCGACGCGCTCAATCCGGCGTGGAAGACCGGCAACTATCTCAACAACGTGCTCTGCCTCCGGGAGGCGCGCGCGCGCGGCGCCGACGAGGTCGTGATGTTGAATCTCGCCGGTGAAGTGACCGAGTCGGCCGTGTCGAACATCGCCTTCATCAGCGGTGGCATCCTGATCACCCCGCCGCTCTCGGCGGGAATTCTCGGCGGCATCACGCGCGATCTCGTGCTCACGAAAATCGCTGCGACCGCGCAGGTGCCGGTGCGTGAGGCCGCGGTGAAGCCGGAGGAATTCGCGTCGATGGACGAGGGTTTCCTGCTGTCTTCCACCAAGGACATCGCGCCGATCGCCAGCATCGACGGCGTGAAGTTCAAAGTCGGCGCGGACACGATCGCGATGAAGCTGAAGGCGGCGTTTGCGGACTACATGACGTCCTACGCGGCTTCGCACCCGGAGCTGAAAGCATAGGTTTGTAGGCCCGGCCGTTGGCCGTGCATCACGTTGATTTTTTCCAACCCGGCCCGCGGCCGGACCTACCTCAATACCGCTGCAGCGTCGGATCGATTTGATCGGTCCACGCGGCGATGCCGCCGCCGACATTGCTCACGGCGTTGAAGCCTTGGGCGCGGAGAAATTCTGTGACGCGCATGCTGCGGACGCCGGTGTGACACATGATCAAGAGATGCTCATGCCGCGGGAGATCGTGCATCTTCTCCGGGATTTGCCGCATCGGGATCAGCTCGGCGCCTGTGACGTGGCAGATTTCCGTTTCGTAGGGCTCGCGCACGTCGATGAGCAGCGCGGTGCGGGTTGCGGCGTCGAGCAGGCGTTTAGTTTCGGTGACGGAGATTTCGAGCGGATATTCAGTGGCGTCCATGGAAGGTGAGGGGAGCGGCTCGCACGCCGCGGCATAATTCTCCGCGCGCACGTCGGGAATCGTCGGTGACGCGCCGCAGAGCGGACAACGCGGATCCCGCGGCAGGGCGAGGGTCTGGAAACGCTGCGTGAGCGCGTCGTAAGTGAGTAACCGGCCGCGCAGCGGTTCGCCGGCGCCGGTGATTAATTTAATCACCTCGAGGGCTTGCAGGCTTCCGATCACGCCGCACAGCGCTCCGAGCACGCCCGCCTCGCCGCAGCCCGGCACGCTTCCCGGCGCAGGTGGTTCCGGGAAAAGACAGCGATAGCAGGGACCGCCCTGGGCCGGATCGAAGACGGACACCTGACCTTCGAATTTAAACACGCTGCCGTAAACGAGCGGTTTCCTGGCGAAAAACGCCGCGTCGTTATTCAGGTAGCGCGACGCGAAGTTGTCCGTGCCGTCGACGATGAGGTCGTAGCCGCCAAACAGCGCGACCGCGTTGGCGGCGTTGACGCCATCGGCGTGCGGGACGACGCGGATGAACGGATTCGTCGCGCGCAGCCGCCGCGAGGCCGAGGCCACCTTGGGCTCGCCGACCGAGTCGTCGTCGTGGAGGAGCTGCCGCTGCAAATTGTGATCGGCGACGCAATCGAAGTCGGCGATGCCGAGCGTGCCGACACCGGCGGCGGCGAGATAGAGCGCGGCGGGGCTGCCGAGTCCGCCGGCGCCGACGACGAGCACGCGGGCCGCCGCGAGCTTCGTCTGGCCCGCGACGCCCACCTCGCCGAGCAGGATGTGCCGGCTGTAGCGCGCCAGTTCGGCGGGCGAGAGTTTGGGCATCTGATCGGGCATCGTCGCGAAGGAGAGCCGGAACCCGGCGCGCCGCAAATGAAATTGCGCCCGCGCCACGCCGCCGCCGGAATCGCCGGATGCGTTGCATCGGCATCGACCTTGGCACCCGCCGCATCGGCCTCGCGTTTGGCGACGAGCTTGGCGTGGCCACACCGCTGGCCGCACTCACCCAAGCCGACGCCGCGCAACGCTGGGCCGCGCTGCTGGCCATCGTGCGCGAGCGTCGCGCGACCGACCTGGTGATCGGTCATCCGCTCAACATGGACGACACCGTCGGTCCCAAGGCGAAAGAGGCCGAGGTGATCGCGGAAAAACTGCGCGTCGACCTTGGCCTGCCCGTGCACCTCATTGACGAACGGCTGACGAGCTATGAAGCCGAATCAACGATCGCAAAATCGAAGCGGCGCGAAGTGCGGGCGAGCGGCATCATCGATTCGCGCGCGGCCACGTTGATTTTGCAGGACTACCTCGATCAGATCATGCCGGCGCCGGAAGCGGAAATGCCTTAAAGTTCGAAGGAGTGCGCGGCGGCGAATGTCGCCAGGTCGGCGTAAACCGGCGCGTCGCTCGCGCGCAATCGCGCCGCCGGATGGTGGCCGGCGGCGATGAGCGCGCACGCGACCCCCAGATGGCGGGCGACTTCGAGGTCGTGGAGCGTGTCGCCCACGAGGAGAATTTCGGCGGGCGGGAGGCCGAGCCGGCCGACGAGTTCACGCCCGAGCGCGAGTTTCGAGTGCGCGTGAATGTTATCGAGACCGGCAATGTGATCGAAGTGCGCCGTGAGTCCGAAGTGCGCGACGATCTCGTGGAGGGTTGCGTGGCGATAGGCGGAGAGGATCGACTGGCCGAGCCCGGCGGCGTGGACAGCCGCGAGCATCGCGGCGGTGTTGGCATGGAGCTTGGTTTCGAGGCGACGCGCATCGTAGCCCGAGATGAATTCCGCGCTAAGTTTTTCAAAACTATCGCGCGCCGGATCGAAGCCGAGCCGTTCATAGTAAGTGCGCACGGGAAAATCGAAGAGCGTGTGGTAGCGACCGCGATCGAGCAGGGGCAGGGCGCGACGGGCGAGCACGGCGTTCATCACGTCGATGCTGAAATCCAGATCGTCGAGGAGCGTGCCGTTCCAATCCCAGATGATGTGGCGATAAGGAGCGCGGGACATACCGAGAAAACACTTTGGACAGCGGCGTGCGGGCCACGCAATCTCCACCTGATGTCCGTCGCCCCATCGCCTGCCGCCCGTCGCTGGAAATGTGTCTGCGCCTATGACGGCGCGGCGTTTTCGGGCTGGCAGTGCCAGGAGGACGGCAAAGGCATCCAGGACGTGATTCAGGCGCGGCTGGCGCAGATCCTCCAAGCCAAGGTGCGGATTGAGGCGAGCGGCCGCACCGATGCGGGCGTGCATGCGCGGGCGCAGGTGTTTCACTTCGACGCCGAGTGGCGGCATGGCACGGATAAGTTATGTGCGGCCCTGAGTTCCTGCCTGCCCGACGCGATCCAGATTATTTCGGTGCGGCCGGCGGCAGCAGATTTTCACGCACGCTTCAGCGCGAAGGGCAAACGCTACGTCTATCACCTTCACCTCGGCGACACAGACCCCTTCAAGCGGCCGTATTGCTGGATGCTCTTCCGGCCGATCGACCTCGTGGCGATGCGGGCGGCGGCGGCGTTGCTGGTAGGGAAGAAGGATTTTCGCGCCTTCAGCGCGTTCAACGGATTCGAGCGCGAAGATACCGTGCGCCACGTGCGCCGGCTCGACCTCGTGCGTCGTGGAAAAAATATCCGCGTGATCTGCGAGGGTGACGGCTTCCTCTACAAGATGGTGCGCAGCCTCGTGGGCGCGCTCGTGAAGGTCGGGGAGGGGCGCGCCTCGCTGGACGACGTCCGCGCGATCCTCGCGTCGCGGAAGCGCACCGAGGCCGTCTACACGGCGCCGCCGCAGGGCTTGTTTCTCGAAAGAGTTTTCTATCGATGAAAGCGGTGCTCGGGCAATGGGCGCGTGGGCTCAGCGATGCGGTGTTTCCGCCGGTGTGCGTGCATTGCCGCGGACTGATCGAGACGGTGGGCGCCGAGGCGACCGACGCCGCCCAGGAGGCGTTTCGGCACCTCTGCGTGAAGTGCGTCGCCCAGATCGATTTTGTGCAGGCGCCGCACTGCACGACCTGCGGGCATCCGTTTTATGGCGAGGTCGAGGGCGAGCGGATGTGTCCGCATTGCCAGGGGCTCGACCCGGCCTTTCGCGAGGGGCGGACCGCCGTGCTGTTCAAGGGCCCGGTGCGCGCGCTCGTGATCGAGCTCAAATACCATCACGGGCTGCACGTGCTCGAGGATGTGGAAAAGATTTTTCGCCGCGCGCCGCACGTGCTGGAATTCGCGCGCGGCGCCGTGCTCGTGCCGGTGCCGCTGCACCCGACCAAGGCGCGCCATCGCGGCTACAACCAGGCCGCCCTGATCGCTGCGGGGTTGGCCCGGGTGGTGGGCGGCGACACGCGCGTGGAGCCGTTGCTGCGTCGCAGCGCGAATACCGAAACGCAAACTGCTTTTGACCGACGCACCCGAATGGCGAATCTGAAAAATGCCTTTGCACTTGCCCGCGGCGCACACCTAAATCCCGACCAACATTACATCCTCGTTGATGACGTTTTCACGACCGGCTCCACGCTCAACAGTTGCGCCCGCACGCTCCGCCGGGCGGGGGCGCTGAAGCTCGACGTCCTTACCCTCGGCCACGGCTGACCCCACTCCCGCATGCATTTCGACAAACCCACCTATACCGTCCGAAAAACCCGCAAAAAGGAGATCCCGAAGGGGGTTTATACCAAGGATCCGGTGACGGGGGACATCGTTTTCAACAAGGAGGTCGAGGACAACCAGATGGTCGCCCCGAAGAGCGGGCACCATTTCCCGATCGGCGCCCGGGCGCGCATCGCGAAGCTGTTTGACGAAGGCACCTGGGTCGAGACGGACGCGAAGGTGAAGTCGAGCGACCCGCTCAAGTTCGTCGATTCACAGGCCTATCCCGACCGGATCAAGCGCTACGAAAAAGACAGCGGGCTGCCGGAGGCGGTCATCAACGGGACCGGAAGAATTTACGACCTCGAAGTATCCGTGGCCGTAATGGATTTCAAATTCTGCGGTGGCGCAATGGGCGCGGCGGCTGGCGAAAAACTCACCCGCGCGATCGAGACCGCCGCCGCAAAAAAAATCCCCTGCATCATCTTCAGCGCCTCCGGTGGCGCGCGCATGCAGGAGGGCATTTACTCGCTCATGCAGATGGCGAAGACCAGCGCCGCGCTCGGCCGCCTCGCGCAGGCCCGGTTGCCGTTCATTTCCGTGCTCACGCACCCGACGATGGGCGGGGTGACGGCCAGCTTCGCGACGCTCGGCGACGTGATCATCGCGGAGCCGGGCGCGCTCATCGGGTTCGCCGGTGCGCGCGTGATCAAGGACACCACGAAGCAGACGCTGCCCGCGGGTTTCCAGACGGCGGAGTTTTTGCTGAAGCACGGGCTCATTGATCAAATCGTCAGCCGTCTCGAGATGCGCGAGCGCCTGCGGGACCTGCTGCTCGCGCTGCACGTGGGAAAAAAATCCGGCGCGCTGGTGTCCGCGAAAACCTAGGCGCGCCCGCGTCCGACATGCTCACGCGCGACGCCACTGATTATGCGGCGGTGACGGACTATCTCTTCGGCCTGAAGGCGCGGGGGGCGAAATTCGGCATTGATCGCATGGCGCTCCTCGCCGCGCAGCTCGGCCACCCGGAGCGCGCGGTGCCCTGCGTGCATGTCGCCGGCACGAACGGCAAGGGCTCCGTTTCCGCGATGCTCGATGCAATCCTGCACGCCGCGGGCTGGCACACCGGGCTCTACACCTCGCCGCATCTGGTGAAACTCGGCGAGCGCGTCCAAGTCGACCGCCACATCCTCCGCGAGGACGAAATCACCGCCTACACCCGTGAGCTCCGCCCGATCGCGGAGCAACTTGGCGCGATCCACGCGGATGACCATCCGAGTTTTTTTGAGTTCATGACGGCGATGGCGTTGCTCCAGTTCGCCCGCAAGCGCTGCGATCTGAGTCTCATTGAGGTCGGGCTCGGCGGCCGGCTCGACGCCACCAATATCGTCACGCCACTCGTGAGCGTCATCACGTCGATCAGCATGGATCACTGCGAATTCCTCGGCGACACGCTCGAGAAAATCGCCATGGAGAAAGCCGGCATCATCAAAGCGGGCCGCCCCGTGGTGCTCGGGCGCATGCCCGCCACAGCGGAGCGCGTGATCCGCGTGATCGCGGCGGAGCGGGGTGCGCCGGTGATATCGGTGGCGGCGGAATTCGGCGACGATGTCGCGCGTTATCCGGCGACGAATCTCGAGTGCGATTACCAGCGGTGGAACGCCGCGACCGCCACGCTCGTGGCGCGGACGCTCGGCGGCGCGTGGAAAATTTCCGACGCCGCGATCGCCGACGGCCTCCGGCATGTCGACTGGCCGGGCCGGTGGCAACGCGTTCGCCTCGGCGGGCGGCTCACAATTCTGGATGCGTCGCACAACCCCGAGGGCGCGCAGATGCTCGACGCCAGTCTCACGCGTCTTGTCGCGGAGACCGGCCGCAAGCCGATCGTGATCGCGGGCGTGCTCGGGGCGGCGCGCGCCGGTCCGCTGCTCGCGACGATCGCGCGGCACGCGGCGGAGATTCATTTTTGTGTGCCGAGCCAGGCGCGCGCCTGCAGCCACACGGAACTCGAGTCGTTGCTCCCCCCGGATTTTGCCGGACGCGTCGTGCGCGCGACGGTGGAGGGATTGTTTCCGACGCCGGCGTGCTGCACCGCCGGCGGTCCCGACGACGTGGTGGTAGTGACCGGCTCGATTTACCTGCTCGGCGAAATCATGGCCCGCCTCGAACCGCAACGCGGTCCGGGCGAGGGCCGGCTGCAGGACTTTTGATTTTTCGATCCACCCCATGAAAACACGATTCCTGTTTCTTTTCATGCTGGCGCTTTTCAGCACCCTCCAGGCCCTCGCGCAGGGCGGCATGCTCGGGCGCGTGCTCGAAAAAGTCACGTGTGGGAGCGACGCGACACAGACCTACGCGCTTTACGTGCCGTCCAGCTACAAGCCGGAAAAAGCTTGGCCGGTGATTTTCTGTTTCGATCCGGGCGCGCGCGGACTCGAGCCCGTGCAGCGGCTCAGCGCGGCCGCGGAGAAATACGGCTACATCGTCGCCGGCTCCCTCAACTCGCGCAACGGCCCGTGGGCGGGCAACGCCGCGGCGATCAACGCGATGGTCGGCGATGTCCAGTCGCACCTGAACCTAGATCCGCAACGCATCTATAGCGCGGGGCTTTCGGGCGGTGCGCGGGTGGCGACGCAACTCGCGATCGCGGGCATGTCGAAGGGTGTCATCGCGTGCAGCGCGGGTTTTCCGCAGGGGCGGGACGGGCTACCCGACACGGTGGCGTTTCCCTTTTTCGGCACGGCGGGCACGGAGGATTTCAATTACGGCGAACTCCGCCGCCTCGATGATCAGCTCGACGAACTGAAGGCGAACCACCGCATTGTCATTTTCGACGGGAGCCACGAATGGGCGCCGGCGGAATGGCTGGGGCAGGGCGTGTTGTGGCTGAGTTTGCAGGAGATGCGGGCCGGCACGCGGCCGAAGGACGAGGAACTGATCAAGTCCACGTTCGCGGCCCGCGTGGCGGCGATCCCCCCGGCGCCTGTGGCGGAGGTATGGCGCGCGACGAAATCGATCGCCGCAGATTTTCGGGGGCTGATCGACGTCAAGGATTACGAGAAAAAGGCGAAGGAACTCGCGGCGTCGGCCGAAGTGAAGGCCGCGCGCAAAGCCGAACGTGATCTCGCGAAGCGCGAGGACACGCTGTCGTCGAATCTCGCCGAGGCGGCCGGCGCCTCCCCAGCGGCCCAGCGCAAGCAGGTCGCCGCGGTGCGCGCGCTCGCCGAGGCGCCGGACGATTCGCCCGAGCGGCGGATGGCGCGGCGGGTGTTGGGCGGAGCCGTCGTGGCGGCGCGCGAAGGCGTGCGCACACTCATGGACGGCGGCCAATACGACACGGCCGCTGGACTGCTCGAGCTGGCGACGCTCATCCGGCCCGAAAGGACGCGCAACTATGTCGAGCTCGCGCGGGTGCGCGCGTTGCTCAACGACAAGCCCAAGGCCCTCGGCGCGCTCCAGCAGGCGGCCGAGAAAGGTTTTGCCGACGCCGCGCGCCTCGAGGGCGACGCCGACTTCGCGAAGCTCAAAGCCGATCCCGCGTGGTCCGCGGTGATCGCAAATATCCGCGCCAATCCGCCCGAGCCCGCGGGGCGCGGCCGCCCGTAAAACCGGCCGGCGACGAGAGTGCTCAGGGGACCTCGTAAACCTCGACGAGCACGAGGCCATTCGTCCCCGCGGGCGCGCTGACTTGCGCGGAGTATTGTCCGGGCGGCAGCGTCGCGAGCAGTGCGGCGTCGAGGGACATGGCGGGAATTTGAAACGCGCCCACTTGGGTGAAGGCCGACGAGAGTGCGGCGGTGCCGCCCCACGTGTCGTTGGTGGAGATTGGCAGGGAGCCGACAAAAAGTGCGAGTCGCGGATCGGGCACAAAGCCGGCGGTCACGCCGACCGCTGCCAGCCCGGGACCGACGGCGCGCACCACGACCGTTCGCGAGGTGCTGCCACCGATCACAAAGCCGACGGTAAAGCCGTTGCCGACTTGTTTCAGCACCGAGCAGTTGATCAGCCGCGGGGTCGCGAGCGTGTAAGCGCCCGCGGGCGTGGCGTCGTAAACCTCGGCAATGACGGCGCCCGTGCCGGAATCGGCCGCGGAGATTTTCACCGAGTTATCGCGGCTCGTGATGCTCGCGAGGGACGCCGCGTCTTTGGAAGTCGGACTGGCATACGCGAATGCGCCGACGCCCGCCATGCCGGCACTGATATCGCTGCCGCCGCCCCAGTTGTCGTTCTCGTCGGTTTTGATCGCGCCGGCGAAGAGCTCCATTTTCGGATCGGCGAGCGTGCCGCCGACGCCGAGCGCGGCGAGCGCGGGCCCGGCGGCGCGAATCACGAGCGGCTTGCTCCCGCTCGTGCCCGTGCCACCGACGACGTAACCCAACGTGAACGCTTCACCGCTCGTGGCGATGCCCGCGAGAATCGAGAGGTTTGTGAGCCGGCCCGGATTGCTGGCGCTGGCGTTCGCCGGGCCGACGAGGAAGGGGACGCTCCGCGTGTCGGTGACGCCATTGTAATCGGTCACCGTGAGCTGAGCGGTCGATGTGCCGGCGATGCTCGGTGTGCCCGTAATCAATCCGTAGGAATCAATCGCGAGGCCGGCCGGCAACGCCCCGCTGCTGATTTTCCAAGAGTAGGGTGGAATGCCATAGGCGGCGTTCAACTGCGTGGTGAGCGCGGCGCCTGCTCTCGCCTCGACGAAATCGGGCGTCCCTTGCGCGACCGGAACAAACGCCGACGTCGGGCGGAGTTTCCAACCCACGGCCTCGAGGACGAGCAAGTTGGCCTTTGTAATCATGAAACGGCCCGGGCGCATGATCGACGTGCCGGCTTCGTATTCGCTGCCGAACGCGCCAATCCCGCTCGCGGGATCGGTCACGTGCGCGAGATGGTCCGTCGCATCGACCGCGATCACCCGGCCCATGTAGGCGAGCAGCGGCGCGGAGCTGAAGCCGGAGCGGCCGGAAAAATAATTCGGGAAGGAAAACGCGAAGGCGATGGCGTGCCCCATTTCATGCTGCGCTACCGAATAGTAGTCCGGAATATCGTTGGAGTAATACGTGTGGGTCCAATCGTCCTCGGTCGCCGGCAACGGCGAATAATACCAACCGTTGTCGTTGAAATTCCCCTTGGTGTAGATGGCTTCCACCGCGGAGCGGCGGAGTGCCGTGGCCACGCCGTTCACCGATTGGAAACCACCGATCGGCGAACCAAGGCCGGTCGAACGCTTCTCCGGCTCGGCGTCGATGCCTTCCACGTAGAGCTTGAATCCATTGTAAGCGGTCGCGTTGGTGATGCTGAGCGTCTCGGCGAAACCATTGTGCGTGAAGATTCGCGTGGTCTCGGCGCCAGCAGCGACGGTTGCGAAATTCTGCGCATCGAGAAAATAGCTGTAATCGGCCGCCGCTTGGTCGGTGAGGCGGCGGACGTCCGCGTTGGCAAAAAAGCCGGTCGTATCGCGCGAGTAGTCGAGCAGCAGGTTGGCCGCGCCCTGCGGTCCGTCGGGTTTGTCCTGATCGATCACCGTGAGGGGCACGGTAAAGTTGGTGACGGCATTGCGCGCATCGATGACCTGAAAGGTGAGGGTGTAGCTCTCGTTGGCGCCGTCGCGATCGGGGTAGGTCGACACATAAAAATCCCCGCCGGTGGCCGTCGAAATGATCTGCACCTTGAAGACATTGCCGGTGACAGAATCGAGACCCGTGGCGCGGAAGCCCGTTTGTCCGTTGAGATCGTCGAAATCGATGCGATGGCCGTTCGAGCGGATGGTCACCCGCAGCGGAAACGAGGCGGTGGCATCCACGTCGAAGTGATACTTCGTCGCCGGATTGGCCATGAAACCCTCCCAGTCGACGAGGGTGATGCCCTTGGTGGTCACGTCGCGCCCGAACACGTCGCGAATCGCGGTGACCGGCCCGACGGCGCGGGCGGCAGGAATGAAGCAAAGTGCAATGAGTGCGCGGGAAAAAAGAAAACGAAGGTTCATCAGGTAGAACCCGCCACGCAACGCTCACGCCCCAACGAAGCGAGCAGAAAAACCAAACGCGCAATCGTTCGCGCGGTGGTGACTCAATCCGCCGAGCGCAC